>JBBSGD010000014.1:0-44208 GCA_038254435.1 Actinomycetota bacterium | reverse complement strand
GGTGCTTCTCCGACCAGTCGATCCCGACGAAGATCACCAGCCCTCCTTCCGACGCAGCCCACAACGGCATCAGCCTCGAGGAGATCGGTGGCGTCCTAATGGATCAGTGCTCAGGTCGGCACGACATCCCACGAGCCCTCTACTCTCCCCGCCGACCGGAGGGGGCACGATCTAGCCCTAGAGCTCGGAGCCCTGGGAAGGCTCGGTGCTCACCCTCCGGCTGGCTGAGACATCAGCCTCTCATCGGCTGTGACTGCAGGCCCATTAGGGGCGAGCCCGCCGGCATGCGTCTGGCGCCGGCCCGCACCGTCGAGTCGGCGGGGCAAGAGCCGGGCCTGTTTAGATGCCCGGGAATGGGAAGAGCGAGCGCGCGTACCCCGTGCGCAGATCCTCCGGTGCACGAGGTGCACGAGGTGCACGAGGTGCACGAGGTGCACGAGGTGCACGGGGTGCACGGGGTGCACGGGGTGCACGGGGTGCACGGGGTGCACGGGGTGCACGGGGTGCAGCGCGCAATCGCGGGCGGCGCGTCGCGCCACTGCCCGGGGCAGCTTCTCTACAGCTCCGCGGTAACCCACCGAGCCCCCCCTGGTGTCCGTCTGGAGAACCTGGACGTCGAGTCGGCGGGGCAGGTGCCTGTTCGTCGCCCGCCAATCGAGTGAGCCTCGCGTACCCACCATCCCGGAGGATTCAGCAAGCCGGCATGCGAAGAGTGGTGCCGGGGTCGCGGCGCGACTCGAAGAGCACGGTCGCCCACACGAATCCGTTCTTCCTCACGACACCGACCCCGAGGTAACGAGAGCCGCGTCCGAGGATGTTCGCGGGGTGCAGCGGCGAGTGCATGAAGGCTCTCTCGAGGCTGGCGACCCCCGCACCGTAGCCAACGTTCTCGCCGAGGCGGATCCAGCGCGTGATCCGGCGTTTCATCTGGCCGCTCGACTGGTGAAAGAGGCGGCCGGCCTTGGTCATCTCGCGGGCGTGGAGCCGGGCAACGCGGCTCAGCTGAGGGTCGAGCTTCAGCTTCGCGACTCCGGCGCGGGGGGGAGCAGGGCAAGGATCACTACGGCGGCAAGGGCAGAAGTTATCGCTCGCTGAGCAGCTGGCATGTCCATTCCCCGTGTAATCGGTGCCCGTTTTGCCTACCTATCGGCACGGAATGGAAAATGCTTGAAGGCCCTAGCTGGGGAGGGAGAACGAGCGTTGCAGACGCTCGCGAAGGTTCTGCGAGGAGTCCCACCGATCGGCGTGCGTCTGGAAGTAGAGGGCGTAGGCACGATCCTTGGACACGACGAAGCCGAGGTCGAGCGCGTGCAGGGCAGCCCCGCCCTCGCTGTAGGTGAACTCCCATGCGGCGGCGTTGTGGTGGCCGCGGAAGGTCACCGGATCTATGCGGATCTCGCGGTATCCGCTGTGGCTGCTTGCAAAGCTCTGTGACTGGGATTCCCAGTCCCTGACCGCCGACGGTTTGGGCGTATTGGTGTAGGCGACCCGTAGATAGGTGCCGGTGGCCGGATCGCGGAAGTCGATCTGGGTTGGGGTGCCCACGACGTCCCAACCGGGTGGGTAGGCGACGGTGAACGCTCCGGAGGGGTCCTGGTAGGCCTGCCAGCTTGAGGGCGTCGCCTGCGCACCGCCGCCACCGCCGCCCCCGGAGCGGGCGGGGCTCGGTGTCGACTCCCTGGTGCCCGGCTGTCCCCCCCCGCCCGCTTGTCGCTTCCAGAGGGCTTTTGGTCGCCGGTGAGCGCGAAGAACAGGGCGGCTCCGCCGACGAGCAGGAGGACGATCAGAGTGGCGGCGACGCGCCCTGGACGGCGCGCCGTCGGACGTGCCCGCCGAGCCACGGGGGCAGGCGTGCCGGTGACCGGTGGAGCAGGAGGCGGCGGCGCAGCACGTCCGGCGACTCTCTCGAGCGCCGTCGCCACCTCGGGCGCGGCGGGGCGCACATCCGGATCCTTGGACAGCAGCCCGAGAATCACCGGGGCAAGGGCTTCAGCGCGCGCGGGAGGCCTTGGGTCCTCCTCGATGATCGCTTGAAGCGTCGCCATGGTCTGGCCGCGCGCGAAGGGTGCGACGCCTTCGAGCGCGAAGTAGAGAGTTGCGCCCAGGCTCCACAGATCGCTGCGCGCGTTTGACTCGTGGCCCTGCGCCTGCTCTGGCGACATATACGAGGGCGAGCCCAGGATGAGGCCGGATCCGGTTAGCCGGGTATCCTCCTGCACGAAGGCGATACCGAAATCTGCGAGCTTGGCTGGTCCGGCGGACGGGACCATGACGTTGCCCGGCTTGACATCTCGGTGGACGATCCCTTGTTCGTGCGCGGCCCTCAGGGCGGCCAGAACGTGCCCACCTATCGCCGCGGCACGCCTCGGCGACAGCGGGCCGTTCCCGTCGACGAGCTCCTCCAGGGTCGGTGCGTCGACGAGCTCCATGACGATGAAGGCCCTGCCGGCCTCCTGCGCGACGTCGAAGACCGTCACAATGCCGGGGTGGGTGAGCTGCGCCGCCGAGCGTGCCTCCCTGAGAAAGCGGGCCCTGAGCCCGTCGACATCACCGCCGGCCAGCTCCGCCGGAAAGCGCACGGCCTTGATGGCCACCGCCCGCTTCAGCAGCGAGTCGTAGCCTTGCCACACGGTTCCCATGCCGCCGCGCCCAATGGGCTCGTCCAGGCGGTAGCGGCCCCCTATGAGATCTTTGTTGCTGCCGTCTTGCATGTTTTGGCTCCTTACCCGGCACGAAGGCGAGCACACTCAGGGGACCACGCGCGCCAGCTAATGTTTGATACCAGCCGACAAGGGACGGGGCCGTGACTGACTTGGTCATCGACAGGGGGCGCGTGTTCGAGGCGCTCGGGCAGGCGACACCGCGCCTCACCGAGCTGCTGCGCTCCGTAAGCTCTCCCCGCGCCGTAGCGGTAGGCGACTGGTCCACGGGCGACGTTGCCTCGCACCTCGCACATTCCTTCGCCTTGCACAAGGGCATGGTGGCGGGCGCAGGCCCTCCGGTGCCGCAGCTCGGGGACGTAGCCGACTACTTCGAACACCATCTCTTTGCGCATCCCGAGCGCGACTGCGCGCTGCTCGCGGCCCGCATAGACGAGCTGCTTCTCGAGTTTCTGGATGCGGCGAGGGCCCGCCCCGACGAGGAGCCCGTGCCCTGGTACGGAGGAGTCCCGCTGTCTGCGTCGAGCCTCGCCTGCGTCCTGCTCGGCGAGGTCCTCGTTCACGGATTCGACGTGGGGCGCGCCGAGAAGGCGCCCTGGGACATCCCGGCGCATGAGGCACGCCTGCTCATCGACGGCGTCTTGCTGGTGCTGCCCATGTACGTAAACGAGGATGCCGCCCGCAACCTGAAGGCCACCTACGCGCTGCAGGTGCGGGGCGGGTCCCGCGCCCACCTCATGTTCGAGGGCGGCACGCTCATCGTGGACGGGCCAAAGAAGCGCCGCATCGACTGCACGATCTCTGCCGAACCGGTGACCTTTGCGCTTCTTGCTTACGGGCGCGTTGGCCCCCACGCGGCAGCGGCGCGCGGCAAGGTCATCGCGTGGGGCCGCAAGCCGTGGCTGGGGTTGCGGTTCGCCAAGCTGTTCGACACGCCGTAGGGAGCTTCAGAGTTGGGACGCAGCCGCCTCGTCGAGCCAGAAAGTCGCCGCCGGGTGCCCTGCCAAGACGCGCACCGGGATGCCTTCCGGTGGGTCCTCGGACTTCATCGCGCGTTTGACCGCGCCGGCCTTTGATTCGCCGGTGACGATGAGGATGATGCGGCGCGCTGTGAGCAGGGCCGGAGGCGTCAAGGTGATTCCCTGCATGCCGTCGGGACGCTGCACTGCAGTGCAAAGCCCGCTGGCGGTAAGAGCGTCCGACCCGGGAAAGAGCGCGCAGATGTGGCCTTCCTCCCCCATGCCGAGCAGCACGAGGTCGAAGCCTCCGTCGTTCACGATCGGATCGATGGCCTCAGCGTAGTCGGCGGCAGCGCGCTGAGGATCGTCTTCACCGTGAATGCGGTGGACGTGCTCGATGGCAACAGAGTCGAGAAGCGTATGACGAAGCATGCGGTAGTTGGAGCGCTCATCCTCGGGGGGCACAGCGCGCTCGTCCGAGAAGAAGATCTTGATGTCGTCCCACCGCGTCCGTCCCGAGCGAGCCAGCTCCTCGTAGAGGTCCTTGGCGACGTCCCCTCCCGTCAGAACGATGTCCATCTCCGGCGATAGAGTGGCCTCGAAGCGGCGTGCGATGTCCTTCGTGTATGTCTTGCCTGCGAAGACCTCGGTTGCGAAACCCATCAGTGAGGATCCCTCCAGCGTCGTGAGTCGCGGCGTAGCAGCTCGTCTGCGGAAGGCGGTCCCCAAGTTCCGGGCTCGTAAACCCCCGGCCGGCCCCCTTCGGACCAGTAGGAGAGGATCGGGTCGACGATCTCCCACGCTTGCATGATCTCGTTCGAGTGGGCGAACAAAGTGGCGTCGCCGAGCATCGCATCGAGAAGGAGGCGCTCGTAGGCCTCGGGCGTACCGGATCCGAAGTCGGTTTCGTAGTCCATCTCCATGTCCACCGTGCTGACGTTTACCTCTTGGCCCGGAACCTTCGCTCCAAAGGTCAACGAGAAGCCTTCGTCGGGCTGGATGCGAATGCGCAGCACGTTCGGTTCGAGCGACTCGACGGCGGTCTTCGCGAACAAGAGGTGAGGGACGCGCTGGAACTCGATCGCTATCTCCGTTGCTTGCGCCGCCATGCGTTTTCCCGTGCGCAGATAAAAAGGTGTGCCGCCCCAGCGCCAGTTGTCCACGAAGAGCTTGGCGGCAAAGAACGTCTCGGTGCTGGAGCGCGGCTCGACGCCGGGCACGCTCCGGTAGCCCTCGTACTGCCCGCGCGCCACGAGGGAGGCGCAGTCCGACACCGGCCACCGTCGAACTGCGCGCAGGAGCTGAGCCTTCTCCGAGCGAATCGAATCGGCGTCCCATGCAACGGGAGGCTCCATCGCTGTCAACGCTAGCAACTGCAGCAGGTGGTTCTGCCCGACGTCCCGCAGTGCCCCGATGGGCTCGTAGAAGCTCGCTCGCTCTCCGATGCCGAGTGACTCTGCGACCGTTATCTGCACGTGGTCCACGTAGCGGCGGTTCCAGATGGGCTCGAAGATGGCGTTCGCAAAGCGAAACACGAGAAGGTTCTGAACCGTCTCTTTCCCGAGGTAGTGATCGATGCGGTAGATCTGATCCTCGGCGAAGTAGTTGCCGATTGTGTCGTTGAGCGACTTGGCCGATGCGAGGTCGTGCCCGAAGGGCTTTTCGACCACCAGCCGCTGCCACCCGCCGGAATCGATCAACCCTGCCTTGCCGATCTGTTCGGCAATCAAAGAGAAGAAACGCGGAAGCGTTGCTAGGTACCAGACCCTGTTGCCCTTGGTGCCTCGTTGTTCGTCTATCGCGTCCAGCTTGCGCCCGAGATCCCTGAACAGTCCCTCGTCGTTGATGTCGCCCGGGACATAACAGACGTGCTTGGCGAACTCGCTCCATGTCTCGTCGGTAGGCGTGATGCGAGAGTATTCCGTCACCGTGCCGCGCAGCTCGGCCGCCCAGCTGTCGTCGTCGAACTCGGTGCGCGACGTACCGACTATGGAAGTGCCGGAGGGCAGGTAGCCCTCCACCTGGAGGTTGTGAAGCGCGGGGACGAGCTTGCGCGCCGTCAGGTCCCCCGACGCCCCGAAGATCACGACGACGCAGGGGTCGGGAGCTGTGCGCCTGGCGGTCACGACGTCACCTCACCTCCTCGTCGCGCCGTCAGCACGTCGATGTCGAACCCGTCGTAATAGATCGAGAGTGATCGAGGCCATGCCGTTACATTACGTCTCCGGTTTGGCGGTGCCCGTTACGTGACACGACGGGTCAGCGGGCCGGCGGTGGCTTAACGCGGCGCCCGAGCACGAGAACCGGCAGCGTCAAGACGATTAGCGCCGCCCCGGCCAGCACCTTCGGCGACAGCGGATCGCCGAGGAAAATCGCCGCAAGGACCACTGTCGTCACAGGCTCGACCATTTGCGCGATTGTCGCCCGGGCCGAGCCGATGCGGCTGATCGAGCCATACAGCGCGAGGAACGCTATCGATGTGGCCAGGCCGAGCGCGCCGGCCCACGGGAGCGCCCCCGCCGTGATGGTCTGGCCGGTAAGCAAGCTCGCTACCGCGAGCACCGGGGCGGCCCCCGCCGCGGTGTAAACGGCAGCCCGAGCGGGCGCAACTCCCCTCACGAGAACCTGTGCCGCAATGTAGTAGAAGGCCACGGCCACGGACGAGCTGAGGGCCAGCAGCAGTCCTGTCGGACGGCCGTGGGGGAGTGAGAAGATGAGCAAGATCCCTCCGGCCCCGAGCACCAGCGCGATGAGGAGCCGGACGCGAAAGGGCTCGAGCCGCGTGGCGAAGCCGAGCAGCGCGGTCCACAGAGGATAGCTGTAGAAGACCAGCTCGACTACCGACGCGGGTGCGTGCTCGAGGGCCGCGAAGTAGAGCGAAGCCTCACCCGCGTAGCCGACCGCACCGAGAAGGAGCAGGCGCACGACGCTCGCGCGCGGGGGCGCCGGAGAGGCGGTCACGAGCCTGCCGATGGCGGCCAGCAACAGCGCCGCGATCGTGAAGCGCACCGCGAGCAGCGGCAGCGGCGACGCGCCCTGCTCGTATGCGAGCTTGGCCGAGATCGGTAGCGTTCCGAAGCACAATGCCGCCCCTGCCCCGAGAAGGACGCCGTTGCGCTCGCGGCGCGCAGGGCAATCGCCCGGCGACGCGGCTGCTCGAAGGCTCAGTTGGAGCGGTCTATGTCGGTGGCCGTCGCCTGAGAGATCGACCGCACGACGATCTCGTCGACATTGACGTTCGGCGGCCGCGTCACCGCCCATGCGATGCAGTCGGCGATGTCTTCTGCGCTAAGGGGCGTAAAGCCCTCGTAGGTCTTTGCAGCGCTCTCCTCCTCGCCCTCGAAGCGCACGCTTACGAACTCGGTGGCGACGTGGCCGGGCGCCACTTCGGTGACGCGCACAGGCTTGCCGAGAAGCTCGACTCGAAGCGTCTTGGTGATGGCCCTGACGGCGTGTTTGGACGCGGTGTAGCCGCCGCCGCCCGGATAGGTCTCGAAGCCTGCAATGGAGCCGACGTTGACGACGTGCCCGGCCCCCGACGCGGCGAGCTTGGGCAGCAGGGCCCTCGTCGTGCGCACGAGGCCGAGCACGTTCGTCTCGAGCATGGCTTGAAGGTGCTCGTCGGGCATCTCGGCGACCGGCTCGAGCCCACGCGCCAGGCCTGCGTTGTTGACGAGCACGGCGGCCTCTTCTATCTCGTCGCAGAAGCGCGTGACAGAACCCGGGTCGTTCACATCGAGCGGCAGGGCCCTGCCGCCGCACTCCTCAGCGAGCTTTTCTGTCGCGTCGGTGCGACGCGCCCCGAGGACTACAGAGAAGCCTTCGGACGCGAGCCGGCGCGCCGTCGCCGCGCCGATGCCGCTCGAGGCGCCGGTTACGACTGCGGTTCCCTTGGCCTGCGAGTTCATGCCAACATCGTGGCATGAACTCGCAGAGGAAGGTATCAATCCTGGGAGCGGGGCTAGACCTCGGGTCGCTGCGGCGCGGCGTCGACATGGGCCCGAGCGCGATCCGGGCTGCGGGACTGTTCGAGCGCATCGGGGGTCTCGGGATCGAGGTGACCGACACCGGCGACGTCATGACCGAGATCCCCGAGAACACCCTCGTGCGCGACGAGAGCGCGCGCTACCTTCCCGAGATCCTCGTGACCTGCAAGCAGATCGCCGAGCGCGTCACGTCGCTCGTTGATGGCGAGGCCTTCCCCATCGTGCTCGGAGGCGATCACTCCATAGCCATGGGCACCCTTGCCGGACTGGCGGATGGCCGGGGGCGCGGAGGGGTGCTGTGGCTCGATGCCCACGGCGATGTGAACTCCCCGGTCACCTCGCCGTCGGGGAACGTGCACGGGATGCCGCTTGCCGCCGCCCTTGGAGCGTGTGGCTTTTCGATGGACGGCCTCGCGCCCGCACCGTGGATCGATCCGGCGCGCACCGCGCTCGTGGGCATCCGCTCGCTCGACTCCGGCGAGAAGGAGCTTGTGCGCCGCATGGGCCTCAGCGTCTTCACGATGTCGGACATCGACAGGCGCGGCATTGCCGGGATCATGACCGAGGCGATCGCGGTCATTTCGGGACCGAGCTTCGTGCACCTGTCACTCGATCTCGACGCGTGCGACCCGGAGATTGCGCCGGGCGTCGGCACGCCTGTTCCCGGCGGACTCTCTTATAGGGAGGCGCACCTCGCGATGGAGCTGCTCGCGGCTGCAGAGGTCCTCACCTCGCTCGAGGTCGTCGAGGTCAACCCGATCCTCGACAACGCCAACATGACCGGGGCACTTGCAGTCGAGCTCGTTGCCAGCGCGCTGGGGGCCGCGATCCTGTAGGCGGCGTTTACGCTCAGTGGATGAAAGACGTCGGCATCGTGGGCCTTCCCTACGCAGGCAAGACCACGCTGTTCAGCGCGCTCACCCGCAGCGGCACTCAGGGGGGGCGCTCGCACCAGGCCGTGGTGGAAGTGCCCGACGAGCGGCTCACGATGCTTACGCGGATCGAGCGTTCGAGAAAGACGGTTCCGGCGAAGGTACGGTTCGTGGACGTGCCCGGCGGGCTCACCGCGCAGGGCATCGCCGAGTTCCGTCAGACCGACGCGCTTGCGCTCGTGGTGCGCGCGTTCGCGGCGGATGCCGAGCCTGCCAAGGAGCTCGGCGAGCTCACCGGCGAGCTCTTGCTGGCCGACCTCGCCAGCCTCGAGGCCGGTGTCCACAAGGCCAAGAAGAAAGCGCGCGGCTCGGCGGAGGGCAAGGGCGAGCTGGCCGCGCTCGAGCAGGCGCATGCTCTTCTCGACGCCGAGCGTCCCCTCCGCGACGGGGATTTCGACGACGCTGCCGTCAAGGTGCTGCGGGGCTATGGTCCGCTCACGCTCAAGCCGTGGATCGTCGTCGCCAACGTGGAGGAGGGCGGCGGCGTGCCGGATGGCCTGCCGGCCGGCACCATCCCGGTCAGCGCGGCGCTCGAGGCCGAGGTCGCCGGGATGAACGAAGCCGAAGCCGCGGAGCTTCTCGCCGGCTTCGGCATCGAGGAGCCCGGCCTCAGCCGGGTGATCGCCGCGTGCTACGGCGCGCTCGACCTCATCACCTTCCTCACGACGGGGCAAGACGAGACGCGCGCGTGGGAGGTGAGGCGGGGGGCGAAGGCGCCCGAGGCGGCCGGCGTCATTCACTCCGACCTCGCCAGGGGCTTCATCCGGGCCGAGGTAGTCGCCTACGACGATCTCGTGGCGGCGGGCTCGTGGGACGCGGCCAAGCCGGCGGGGCGCCTTCGAGTCGAGGGCAAGGACTACGTCGTCACCGAGGGCGACGTCCTGCAAGTTCGCTTTGCCGTGTAACGAGGTTCGTGCGATTACCCACCGTGAAGGTGGGTGGATGCACAAGCCTCGGCTCAGCTCGGTCTCAGCGCAGCTCGGCTCAGCTCGGCTCAGACGAGTGCGCTGCCGCCCGAACGGCGTGGATCGTGGGCCGCGTCGACTACCCCGTCGCTCGTCACCGAGGCCGCCTGCACCGCCCCGAAGTACATGTGCAGCTCGTCGTAGGGACGTGCCCTGTAGCCGATGGCGTCGCCGGGCAGCCCCGGCTCGTAGCACAGAGTCTCGCCCTCGGGCCGGGGGTCGAGATGGGCCCGCGGCGCGGCTACGGCCTCGGCGAGCGACTCGCCGTCCACCGCGAGGCGCATGATCGCCTGGGTCACTGCCGACACGATGCGGTCGGCCCCTGGGGATCCGATCGCAACGGTCACGTCGGGGCCAGTGGCAATGGTCGGAGCCATGTTCGAGTGGCAGCGCGAGCCCGGGGGCAGAGCGTGCACCCCGAGGGGATTGAGCTCCTCTTCTCCGAGCGTGTTGTTCATAACCATCCCCCGCACCACGAGGCCCGAGCCGTAGCCTGCCGATTCGGTCAGAGAGCAAGCGTAGCCGTCGGCGTCGGCCGCCGACGTGTGGGTGGTCGAGGCCGGGCCCTTGCGCCCGCTTGCCGTCCCCTGCGCTTCGGCAAAGGCCGCCGCGATGTTGCCGGGGTCGAGGTACTGCTCGCGCCGGTAGCCGGTGGCCGCGCGCTGGGCCTCGACGATCGCCCGCAGGCGGGCCACGGGCTCACCGATGTCCGCCGCCGCGATCAAGGCGAGCATGTGAGCAAGCACGACCCCGCCGACGGCCGGCGGAGGGTTGGCGAAGATGCGCCATCCGAAAGCCTCGGTCGTGACCGGCGTGCGGATCTCGGCTCTGTAGGAGGCGAGATCGCGCCGTGACAGGAGCCCGTCGAGCGCTTGTACTTCCTGGACCATCGCGTCGGCGATGTCGCCTGAGTAGAAGGCCTCGGGGCCCTTCTCGGCGATCTGCGTGAGCGACTCTGCCAGCGCCGGCTGGACGAATTCGTCGCCCTCGCGCAGCGGCGTCCCGCCGGGGGCGAAGAGCCGGTCCGCCTCGGTGAAAGCCGACCAGATCTCCTTATAGGTCACCGAGAGGTAGTAGGCCGAGGTGCGCGGGAAGGGGATCCGGGCGCGCGCCGCCTCGATGGCGGGCTGCAGCAACGCGGCCCACTCGATTGCGCCGTGCCGCTCCCACGCCTTGTGCACCGCGCCGAGAATCCCGGGCACGCCGATCGAGCCTGCCGAGATCCCGGTCTCCATGCCGTCCGAGTACTCGAGGTGGACGCGCTCTATGCCGCGTCCGGGTTGCTGAGGAACCTCGAGCGGCATGGCGTTGTTGCCGTCGATAGCCTCGACCACGCCATCGGGGGTGCCAACCATGATGAACCCCGAGCCGCCGGCGGTGGCGAAGAACGGCTCCGCCACCCACGCCATCATGCCCGAGGCAAGGCATGCGTCGACTGCGTTGCCGCCCTGCGCGGCGATCCTCTTGGCAGCTTCGGTGCCGAGCTTGTTGCCCGCGGCCACTCCCAAACGTGCGCTCACACCGGCAGGTTACTTGCTTCGCCCCCGTAGACTTCGGCGGTGTCTCGGCGCGTCGCGGCCGGGCGAGCGCCCCGTCGGCTAGCGTGAGCCCATGCTTGTAGGAGCCCACGTCCCGGGCGAGGCGCCCTTGAAGGAAGCCGAGCAGCTCGGGGCCGCCTGCGTCCAGATGTTCGTCGGCGACCCACAGTCCTACAAGAAACCTCCGGCTCGTCCGGACGCCGCGGAGCTCTTGGCTGCGCAGCTTCCCATCTACGTGCACGCGCCGTACCGCATCAACGTGGCGTCGCCCAACAACCGGATCCGCATCCCGTCGCGCAAGCTGCTTGCCCAGATACTCGGGCGCGCCGAGGAGATCGGTGCGGCAGCGGTCATCGTGCACGGCGGACACTCCGAAGACGGAATCGAGAAGGGCTTCGTGCGCTGGCGAAAGGCTTTCGAGGAAAACACCTCTCCGGTGCCGATCATGATAGAGAACACCGCCGGCGGCACCAACGCAATGGCAAGGCAGGTCGACGTCATGGGCCGCCTGTTCCAGCACCTCGAGGGCTTCGACGCCCACTTCTGCTTCGACACCTGCCATGCACACGCGGCAGGCGAGGACCTCGACGACGTCATCGAGCGCACGCTCGAGGCGACCGGGCGCATAGACCTCGTGCACGCCAACAGCTCCAAGGACGCGTTCGGCTCGGGCCGCGACAGGCACTCCAATTTCGCCGGAGGGGTCATCGACCCGGAGGCGATAATCGCCATGGTCCGGGTGTCGGGGGCCCCGGCGGTCATCTGTGAGACCGCATGGCCGGGCATCGGCGAGGACATGGCCTATCTCACCTCCCGCCTCTAACCCAACTTTCTCAAATCCGTACGGGAAGTCGAGAGGAGGTGGGCGAAAGAAGGAAGCCCAGTCCTAGGGAGTGGATACTTTCAGTTGGCCACAAGTGGAGTTTTCCGGATGGCCATTGACACCTCCCACTCCTGCTGCTGATAGTGGGAATCCGCGCTGACGGAGGCCTCTTGAAGAGCATTAGTAACTAGCGACTCCATCTCACACATGCCCCTTGCTATGAGAATCCCGCGCTTGTATCGTCAGGTCAATAGCTAGAATCTGGACGTCCTTGCGGCAAGAGGGTCTTTAGTTTAGAAAAGGGAGGCACCGCACGCCAGGTCGGCTGACGGGAGGAGTCTGTGGGCGGCGATAAGAAGACAGTTTCGTTTTTGACTCTGGCAGGAGTAATGCTAGCGGCGATCACGGGGTTTACGGGTCCAGTTAAGCACGCGGAGGCGCAACCCAATGGCCCCAGTTTGCAGCCTGGTGATCTCGTGTCCGACTATGGCGCGTCGGTGATCGTACCGCCGCCCGACGTTTCGGTGATCGCCGACGTCACGCTCGAATCGGGTGGGTCGGAGGAACTCGTTGTCGAAACGCAGCCAGACGGTACGGTAGTTCTCAGTTCACTCGGGGACGAGTCTGTGCCGGGGGGAGGCGGAGGACCCGCGGATTGCAACGACGACGCATACCACCTTGCCAGCATAGGGGCTAGTCATTTCAAATGGAAAAGGACCTTTGACTGGTTTTGCCTCGCCAACGACCCCCGCCGAGGTGAATCGTGATAATGCGGAATCGGTCCTCCGCCAGTCCGTTCAGAACATAACACAAGCGAACAATCACTGTTTCCTGACGGACAGTATTAGCGCATCTGCGGACTATTACGGTCGGACCGTGGAGGCCGCTGATATCAACAGCAACGGCACATGCCAAATCTATCAGAATAACCAAAGCGTGGTCGGCTTTGGCGACCTTCCATTTGGGGTTCTCGGGGAAGCCTGTACGTGGTCAGGCTCCAGCGGCAATCTCGCAAGCGCGCTGCAATCCGATGTGAGACTTAACAAGGCTGATTACTCATGGGTAGCGGACATAGGCCCTGATTGCTCAGGCAAGTGGAGCATCGAAGCGGTTGCTACACATGAACGCGGCCATACGTTTGGTCTTGGTCACGTGAAACCTGAGTCTGACCATGGCAATCTCACAATGAGCCCAGCGATAAATGGCCGCTGCCAGAACTCCGAAGCTTCCCTGGGTTGGGGCGATATACGCGGTCTCCGTCAGCTTTACTGATGGGAACCCTTGGGGCGGGAGCCAGCGTCTAAGTGGTTAGGAGGCGTAATGAGACTGAAGCAGAATCGGTGGGCTTTGTCGATCGTACCGGGATCGCTGGGTGCGTTGGCAGTGGCGCTGCTACTCGTGCCGTCAAGTGGGGCGGTTACATCCGGGAGGACCGCGGTGAGTAAGGTGGAACGAGTCGAGCGAACAGTGACCTTCTCCAAGCCGTGGCAGGCGAGACAGAACGGCGACAACGGAGTGGTTCCGCTCCTTCTCAAGATGACCGTTACGACCCCAGCCAAGATCGCGAGAGTAAACACTCTCGCTCAAGTCACACTCGATTATAGGAGCAGTCCTGGCGACTTCGGAGTGGTGGGAGTCTCAGTCGGTCGACCCGGAGTAAGCTCAGCGACTATGCACCCCGGCGGATTCCGGGTCAGTTCAGAGAACCGTGTTTCGACTACGCTCACGTGGGTTCGGAAGGATCTAAGGGCGAACGGGGCTCGGTACACCTTCTACGTTTCGGTTGCCCCTCGAGACGGCGATCATGACGGCCATGCGCTGGTTACGGGAAGGAAGGTGACTGCGAGCATAGAGGTTCGCCCCACTCGCTAGCTCACAGCCTGCGCCACATCGTTCCGGTTCCCATAGACAGGATTGCCGACGTCACATCGTCCCGGCTTGGATCAGAACTTGGGAGAAAAGGGGATTCGCTTGCGCCAGGGGTGGTGGCCTGACCCCCTGAAATTGGTCCACCGCAAATGAGAGTCTTAATGCCCTGGAAAGGGCGGAAGGAGGATCAGCGCGGTGAAGAGACGAAAGCACACACCCGATCAGGTGGTACGCAAGCTAAGCTAAGGGAGGCCGATCGGCTGCTGGCCGGGGGCAAAGAGATTTCCCGAGGTCGCCAAGCATCTCGAGGTCTCCGAGCAGACCTATCATCGGTGGCGCAAGCAGTACGGCGGCCTCAAGGCTAACGACGTGAAGCGCCTCAAGGAGCTCAGCAACGAGAACAAGCGGCTCAAACGGATTGTCGCCGACAAGGAGCTCGAGATCGACGCCCTGCGTGAGGTCGCGAAGGGAAACTAATGAGCCCGTCGAGCCGGCGCCGAGCCGTCCTGATGCTTAAGGAACGACTCGCCCTATCGGAGCGGCGGGCTTGCCGGATCGTCGGTCAGCACCGCTCGACACAGCGGCGTGAGATCACCCGCGGCAAGGGCGACGACGCCCTCAGGGCTCGGCTCCATGCTTTCAGCGACAAGCACGAAAATCGGGGCCTGGTGAGAAAAGTTGCGAGGTTAGACCTCGAGCAACTTGCGGAGGCGCCCGACGTGCCCCCTCGCCTCGACGTTGTACTGGGCGCGCTCGATGTGCCCGCGCGCGTCTATGACGAAAGTCGAGCGGATGATGCCCTGGGAAGTCTCGCCATGGTTCTTGCGGTCGCCCCACGCCCCGTAACGCTCGGCGACCTCGTGGCCATCGTCGACGAGCAGGGGGAAGTTGAGCCCGTACCTGCCCGCGAACGCTTGGTGCGAGCCCTCGTCCTGCGGGCTCACCCCGAGGACTGTGTACCCGGCGTGCGCGAACGGTTCCTGTGAGTCCCGGAAGTCACACGCCTGCGCCGTGCATCCGGGCGTGTCGTCGGCCGGATAGAAGTAGAGGAGCACGCGCTCGCCCTCTAGCTCCGACAATCGCCAGGTCCTGCCATCGCCGTCTTTCAGTGAGAAGTCCGGCGCAGGGTCGCCGGGTTTGAGTTGGGTCACTGGTCGTTCCTTTCTGCGTCTTGGGGGCTCATCGGGTCGAGCTCGGCGAGCATCGACTCTTGCATCCAGCCGAGCCAGTGCAACACGGTGTAGGAGGTTGCATCCTTCTGTCCGGGATCGACCTCGGCCGCCATCTTCTCCTCGGTGATGTCGAGGCGGGTGCCGACGGCGAGCCGCAAGTCGGTGAGTAGCGTGAGCCACGCGTCTATCTCTGCGCGCGGCAGCGTCACCTCCACCTCACCCGAAGGACCCAGTCCGCTCGCAACCGCGCGCAGGGCCTCATTCTTAGCCTGCGAGAGATCCTCTCGCACTAGGCCGCGGTAGTTGTCTTCGTCTGCGTCCGACTCGAAGGCGCGCGGGAACAGGCGCTCGAGCACCTCGTCTCCTTTAAGCTGCAAGTCGAGCACGGCGCGCAGCTCGCCGATGAGGCCTCGCAGGATGTCCGCTTCGTACTCTTCGAGGCGAACGGTCACCGACGAGTCGGGGGCCGGCGTGAAATGCGGCGTCACGATCTCATCAGCTCAATCGCTCTTCGCCACCGTCGCCCACAGACCGTGCGCGTGCAGCCGGTAGCAGTCGAGCTCGGCCTTCTCGCGCTGTCCGCTAGACACGACGGCGCGGCCCTTGTGGTGGACGTCGAGCATCAACTGGGTGGCCTTGGGGCGCGAGTAGCCGAACAGTTTCTGAAGGACCCACGTCACATACGACATGAGGTTGATGGGGTCGTTCCATACGATGACAAGCCACGGCCGATCCGGCTCGGCGCGCGGGTCCCCCACCGGCCGGCCGGTTCTCTGAGGCGCCGTTGTCTCGGACATCTTCCGTATCGTGCCACGCCTGTTCGCGGGTTCAGCATTGCCATTTCTTGACCGGCCGTTCGGGGAGTGTTCAGTCGAAGCCTTGACCGGCCGTTCGGAGAACAGTTCGAAGGCCCCGACCCGGCAGTCGGGGAACTGAGAATTGCCTGCTCGCATTTCGGAAAATCCCCCTTTCCGCGTAACGCGCGCCCCTCTCGATGTGTCTCAATAGGGCTACGCGGCGATCCGGCGGACTCGTGTCCTGATCGCGCGTGGCGGTCGAGCGATGGTTCCAGCGGGATCGATACACGCCATGCTCGTCACAAAGGGAGATCTCACACGGTCATTACGACTCGTTATCCCCAGGTGCACGCGAACTGCACCCGACGCTTCGATAGTGACGAAAGGGGTCACATGAAGGTAGGACTGTTCCCCGGCCAGGGCATCCCCGCGCGCAAGGTGCTCGAAGCCCTGTCGGGGGCCGAGGAAGAGCTCGTCCTGGCCGGCGACGTGCTCGGTTTCGATCTCGAACGACGGGTCGAGGTGGCGGCGCGGGGCAAGGGCAACGTGCTGCGCACGTCCGTCGCCCAGCCGGCCATCTTTCTCGCAGGCGTACACCAGTGGCGGCTGCTGCACACCCAGGGGGCACGGTATGACTGTTTTGCCGGCCACAGCCTCGGCGAGTACGCAGCACTCGTTGCTTCGGACTCCATGTCGCTCGAGGGCGGGCTGGCGGCGGTGACCGCTCGGGGCAAGGCGATGCACGAAGCCGCCAAGGCCAGCCGAGGGGGCATGGTCGCGGTCATGAAGCTCGACGACGAGCAGGCTGCCCAGCTCGCACAAGAGCAGGGCGCTGCGCTCGCCAACGACAACGCCCCGGGCCAGGTGGTGCTGTCGGGCGCTGAAAGCTGCCTCACCGCAATCGCAGCACGAGTCAGCGAGTGCGGCGGACGCTCAGTGCTCCTCGAAGTGGAGGGAGCGTTTCACACCGAAGCTATGAGGCCTGCAGCTCCGCAGCTTGCCGCCGCGCTTCAAGAGATAGCCATCGAGATGCCGTCCGTCCCGGTCGTCTCGAACGTGACGGCCCGGCCTTACGAGTCGGTGGAGGAGATACGCACCCTTCTCGTGCGCCAATTGACCGAGCGGGTGCGCTGGCGCGAGTCGCTCGAGTGGCTGTGGCGGGAGAACGTGCGTGAATACGAAGATCTGGGACCAGGGACAGTCGTGGCCAAGCTCGCGCAACGAACCTGGCACGCGCTCGAGCAAGAGGAGGCCAGTGCACATGTCTGAGCAAGCCGTTGTCGTACAGGACGCGTTATCGCCGGCGGCCGATGTCGCCACGATGCGGGAGCGTGTTGTGGTAGCCCCCTGCGCCGGTCGCTTCGCGCCGCTCCCGGCCGAGGACTTCACCACCGAGGGTGAATGGGTCGAGCCCGGGCAGGCCCTTGCCGAGATCGAAGGCGCCGGGGGCAAGGTTCCCGTTTGCTCTCCCTTTCGCGGCTGGGTGATGGGAATGCTCGCCCTCGACGGTCAACCGGTGCACCGAGGAGAGGCTCTCTTCTGGGTGTGGAGCTGCTGATGGGCGCAGCGATAACGGGATGGGGGTCGGCCATCCCGGAGGGCCGGCTGACGAACGCCGACCTGACCGAACGGATCGACGTGTCCGAGGACTGGATCGTGGAACGCACCGGCGTGCGCGAAAGGCGCATCGCCGCGTCCGGAGAAACGACGTCGTCGCTTGCAAGCGAGGCAGGGCGTCACGCGCTCAAGGAGTCCGGAGTCGAGGCCGGCGACCTCGACATGGTGATCGTCGCGACGGTCACGCCCGACTACCAGTTTCCCGCGGTCGCTTCGCTTGTGCAGACGGCGATCGGGGCAACGCAAGCCGGCGCGTTCGACCTTGCTGCGGGATGCTCGGGGTTTCTGTTCGCGCTTGCACAGGCCGGTGCTCTGGTCGACTCCGGCACGGCGAAGAAGGTCCTCCTGTGCGGCGCCGAAACTCTCAGCCGCATCATCGACTACACGGACGAACGTAGCTGCGTGCTGTTTGGCGACGGGGCAGGGGCGGTCGTGGTCGAGGCGGTCGAAGGGCCGTCGCGCGTCGGACCGTTCACGCTGCACTCGGACGGCAGCCAGCCCGAGCTCTTGTGGGTTCCCCCCGGCGAGGGAGCGCTGCGCATGCAGGGCCGCGAGGTCTACCGGCGTGCCGTCGACGGAATGACGC
This sequence comes from Actinomycetota bacterium, assembly GCA_038254435.1. Taxonomy (GTDB): domain Bacteria; phylum Actinomycetota; class CADDZG01; order CADDZG01; family WHSQ01; genus JBBSGD01. The sequence goes on along the minus strand of JBBSGD010000014.1, from coordinate 26,304 downwards.
GCTCGGTGGCCGAAACGCTCGAGAAGGCTAAGCTCGACACCAGTGACGTTGCACTGGTCGTCGCTCATCAGGCGAACGCTCGCATCCTCGATGCTGTGGCTACGCGGCTTGGATTCCCCTCCGCACGCGTGGTGAACAACATCGAGCGCTACGGCAACACCTCGTCGGCGTCTATTCCGATCGCGCTGTGCGAGGCGCTCGAGCTAGATCTTCTCGCCGACGGCGACAATGTCGTCTTTACTGCCTTCGGCGCCGGGCTTGCGTGGGGAGCAGGCGTGGTGCGTTGGGGAACCGGCGCGGGCGTGCGCGGAAACGGCAATGCGAGTGGCTGACCGCATCGCATTGGTAACCGGAGGATCGCGCGGCATCGGACGAGCAGTATGTGCCGCGCTTGCGGCCGATGGTGACATCGTTGCCGTCAACTACCGGTCGCGCCCCGATGAAGCCAAGGAGGTTCTCGGGCTCGTGCAAGCAGCGGGGGCCGAAGGCACGGTCGTCAAGGGCGACGTGTCGAACCCTAAGGAAGTCGAGCGCATGTTCAGCGAGGTCGAGGAGGCGCTGGGACCCGTGTCGGTGCTCGTCAACAACGCGGGCATGAGGCGCGATGGGCTTGCCCTCACCATGTCGGACGATTCTTTCAGGTCGGTGATCGAGACCAACCTGTTCGGGACTTTCACCTGCTGCCGGCGCGCGCTGCGCCCGATGCTCAAGGACCGCTGGGGGCGAATAGTCAACATCTCATCCATCGCCGGACTACACGGCAGCCCCGGTCAAGCGAACTACGCTGCCGCAAAGGCAGGTGTCATAGGGCTCACCAAGACGCTCGCCAAGGAAGTGGCACGCAAGGGCATCACGGTGAATGCCGTGGCGCCCGGGCTCGTCGCTACCGAGCTCACGACATCTCTGCCTGACGAGCGCTGGCAGGCTTTGACGGACGAGGTGCCGCAGCGCCGCGCAGGCCGGCCCGATGATGTGGCTTCGCTCGTAGCGTGGCTGTGCTCCGAGGAGGCCGCCTACGTTACGGGGGCAGTGCACGTAATAGACGGGGGCTTGACCGCGTAGAAGGAATGACAAAGCATGTTCGAGGGGATAGGCAAGTACGAAGGTAAGCCATGAGGAAGGGAGAGCACCATGAGCGAGAAGCAGACAGAGATCTTCGAGGCAGTGAAGGACCGTCTCGCCGAGAGGGGCATCGATGCGGAGGACGTGAAGATGGAGTCGAGCCTGTCGGGCGATTTGGGTCTTGACTCGCTGGACACCGTCGAGCTCACCCTCGGCCTTGAAGAGCGCTTCAACATCGAGATCCCCGACAGTGAGCTCGAGGACCTCGAGACGGTGGGGGACGCAGTCGGCCTCATCGAGAAGAAGCTCGCCGTTCAAGCATGAGTAGCTCAGATGATGTCGTCGTAACCGGTTTGGGAGTGGTTACTCCCATCGGCACCGGCACGGAGTCCTTTTGGGAAGGACTCATGTCCGGCCGGTCGGGTGCCGGCCACATCAAATCGTTCGATCCTTCGGCACATCCGGTTCAGATTGCCTGCGAGGTAAACGACTTCGAGCCCACCGTCTATATGGACCGGCGTGACATCTCTCGCACAGACCGGTTCACGCAGATGGCAGTGGCCGCCGCGACCATGGCGTGGGAAGACGCGGGCAAAGAGGACATCGTCACCGATCCGGAGCGAGTCGGCGTCATCGTCGGTTCCGGCATAGGGGGCTTGCAGACCATCGTCAAAGAGCACGAGGCGTTCCTCAAAGGCGGAGCGCGCAGGGTGAGCCCGTTCATGGTTCCTCGCCTCATGCCCAACGGCGCGGCTGCCGCCATCGCAATGAAGTTCGGGCTCTACGGACTGAACTATGCGCCTACATCCGCTTGTGCGACCGGTGGCCATGCAATAGGCGAGGCGTACCGCGCGGTGAAGAACGGCGACGCGGACGTGATGCTCGCTGGTGGCAGCGAAGCGGCTCTCACCCCGCTCTCTCTGGCGGCGTTCGCGCGCATGGGCGCACTGTCCGAGCGGAACGACGACCCCGAGCGCGCCAGCCGACCGTTCGACGCGGGCCGGGATGGTTTCGTCTTCGGTGAAGGCGCCGGCGTAATTGTGCTGGAGCGCCGCGAGCACGCCGACAAACGCGGGGTGCCCGCTCTAGCAGCCATTGCCGGCTATGGAGCGTCGTCCGACGCGTTTCATGTGACTCAACCGGACCCCGAAGGCAGAGGTGCGACCCTCGCGATGAACGCGACCCTCAAGGATGCCTGCGCGACTCCCGAAGACGTCGACTACATCAACGCTCATGGGACGAGCACTCCGTATAACGATCGCATCGAGACGCTCGCGATCAAGAAGGCATTCGGGTCGCATGCCGGGCGCATTCCGGTGTCGTCCACGAAGTCGCAGACGGGTCACTTGCTTGGTGCCGCCGGCGCGGTCGAGGCTGTCGTGTCGATCCTTGCCATCCGGCGTGGAATCATCCCTCGAACCGTCAACCTCGAAGAGCCGGATCCCGAGTGCGATCTCGACTACGTGGCGGACGGGCCTCGCGAGGCGAAGATCGATCTGGTCATGTCGAACTCCTTTGGGTTCGGTGGGCAAAACGCATGCCTCGCGTTCCGCACAGCCTGAGGAACGGAGGAAGGCCATGAGCAAGGAGCTTCAGGGAAGCGTCGCGCTCGTTACCGGGGGAAGCCGCGGCATCGGGCGCGCCATCTCGCTCGAGCTGGCCAGGCGAGGCGCAAACATCGTGGTCGCCTATCTGCGTAAGCGTTCCGCAGCGGAAGAGACGTGTGCCGAGCTGGAAGGTGCGGGCGTCAAAGCGATCCCAGTGAAGGCGCATGTCGGCGACGAGGCGCAGCTCGCCTCGCTCTTCGAACAGGTGAGCGAGACGTTCGGGCGACTCGACGTATTCGTGTCCAATGCGGCCACGGGTGTGATCAAGCCGATTCCGGAACTCGATGCTCACGCGTGGGAGTGGACGATGAACGCCAACGCTCGCCCGCTGCTGCTCGGCGCGCGCCTTGCGCGTGAGCTCATGGTAGACGGGGGGAGCATCATCGGCTTGTCCTCGGGGGGCGCCACGCGGGTGCTGCCCGGCTATGCAGTGGTCGGGACGTCGAAAGCCGCCATCGAGGCACTCGTTCGTTACCTGGCTGTGGAGCTTGCCCCAGACGGCATCCGTGCCAATGCAGTGTCTCCGGGTGTCGTCGACACGGACGCTCTGAGGCACTTTCCGATGCGCGACGAGATGCTGTCCGCAGCGCGGTCGGGGACCCCGGCCGGGCGAATGGTCACGCCAGAAGATGTTGCCAAGACCGTGGCGTGGCTGGTGTCGGACGACTCCGCGATGATCACCGGTCAAACGATCGTGATCGACGGAGGCGCGAGCCTGCTGGCACAGTGATCGGCATCGACGTCGTCGCCGTTGAGCGTTTGCGGGCGGCGCTCGAACGCAGTCCCGGCCTCGAGATGAGGCTGTTCACCCCCGAGGAGCGTTCATATTGTCGCTCCAAGACCGATCCGGTGGCGCATTTCGCCGGCCGGCTTGCCGCGAAGGAAGCGGCCATCAAGGCGCTGCGCCTCGGCCCTCTCGTCGCGTGGGCAACGAGAATCGAGGTGCTCAGCGGCGATGACGGGGCTCCGAGAGCCCGAGTGCAAAGAGGCTCCGGGGTCGCGGAGGTCATGGTTTCCATCTCGCACGATGGGCCTGTGGCCGCAGCCGTGGCACTCGTGCAAGCTCCGGAACGCTAGCTTTTTTCCGTGGCGCCGCCCTTGTGTATAGCGTGGCCTCCAAACTCGTTGCGCAACGCGGCCAGCAGGCGGTTGGAGAAAGCGTTGTCGTCGCGCGACGAGAAGCGGGCGAAGAGGGATAGAGCGATGGTAGGAGCGGCGACGGATTGCTCAATAGCGCTCTGCACGGTCCAGCGTCCCTCACCCGAGTCATCGACGTATCCCTCGAGCTGCTCGAGCTTGGGATCCTTCTTGAGCGCGTCGGCCGCGAGATCGAGAAGCCACGAACGGATCACGCTGCCATGCCTCCACACCTCGGCGACCGCGGGAAGGTCGAGCTCGAAGTCGTTTGACTCGAGGATGGCAAAGCCTTCGCCGTAAGCCTGCATCAGCGCGTACTCGATCCCGTTGTGAACCATCTTCACGAAGTGCCCGGAACCGGGAGCTCCGACGCGCGCATAGCCGTCCGGAGGAGCAAGGGTTGCAAAGATCGGCTCGACTCTGTCGAAGGCGGCCTCGTCGGCGCCGATCATCAGACAGTAACCTTCTTTCAGACCCCACACCCCGCCGGATGTGCCCGCGTCGATGAAGTCGATTCCCTCCGCCGAGAGGCGTTCTGCATGCTCGAGGCTGTCGGTGTAGCGGGAGTTGCCGCCGTCGATGACGGTGTCGCCCGCCTCAAGGCACGCGGCGAGATCGTCGACCGTCTTACTCGTGATCTCACCCGCGGGGACCATGATCCACACGGCTCGGGGGGCGTCGAGCTTGGTAGCGAGGTCTTTCAGCGAGGACGAGCCGTCGGCGCCCTCGCCGGCGAGGCCCTTCACTGTGTCCTGGTTGACGTCGAAGACGACCACCTCGTGACCGCCCTTGATCAGCCGGCGGGTCATGTTCGCACCCATCCGGCCGAGACCAACCATTCCGATCTTCATCGCGCCTCCTAGCCACTGTTCTTATCGGCCCAACGCCGGTGCGAACTGCTGCTCCACGACTACGTTAGAAGCTCCATTAGACCTCATTGCATGCAGACGGATTCGTGAGTCTCGAACGGCAGAGAGCGGGCCGAGCTCTTGCCTCGCGGTGCTTGCCATGCTCCCAGAGCCGACTTGATGGAGCGCTCAGGAACGTGTGCCCGGTTGGCGGGTGGCATACTCGGCATCGTGATCGGACGCCTCCACCATGTGGTCATCGATTGTCCGGATCCGGCGGCGCTGGCAGCCTTCTACTCGGAGCTAGTCGGGCTGCCGATCACCTGGCAGGAGGACGACTGGGTGGTGATTGCCGAAAACGACGAGTCGTCCGGTATCGCGTTCCAACTGGCGCCCGACCTTCAGCCACCGCAGTGGCCCAACCCCAACCGGCCGCAGCAGTTTCATCTCGATATCATGGTCGACGACATCAATGCCGCCGGGCCGCGGGTCCTGGGGCTGGGCGCGCAGCGGCTGGGCAACGGGGACAATGACTCCTGCGTGTATGCCGATCCGGCGGGCCACCCGTTCTGCCTGATACCGCGGCCGTCATGGGCTTCCCCCATCGCTTCCAGCTGAGACCGTGCCGCCGGAACTGAGCGTCAAGGGGCCGGCGCCGTACCGATCTCCGCCGCGGCGACAGCGCGGGAGCCGCTCGGACGACTCTTGCGGCACCCAATGCCGCACTCCCAAGCGGCATTCCACCTCTCTTTTGTAGATCTGTGTGATTGGATGCTGCGGGGCACAAGAGCCCATCGGCTATGCGCGGAGAGTCCGTTCCGGCTGGCTCCCCTAATGTGAGTGCTCTGTGCGTCATCCCTGCGGTAGGGCAGAGAGTCCGCCGTGCGATGCGTCGGCCTATGATGGTCGCTTGGACCGGGATTCGTCGCGCAGGCACCTAGGGCGGAGAGGAGCGACCCGGGATGACCGACTTGGCAACAGATATTGTGGGCCAGAGCACGGCTACGCGCGGGCCCGGAGAGCTGGAGCTCCGCTTGGAGCAGCATCGGGCGGAGCTGACCGCCTACTGCTACCGGATGCTGGGGTCGACCTTCGAGGCGGAGGACGCCGTTCAGGAGACGCTCCTGCGGGCGTGGCGGAACTTCGATGATTTCGAGGGTCGAGCGGCGCTGCGCTCGTGGCTTTATCGCATCGCCACCAACGTGTGCCTTGACATGCTGAACGGCAGAGAGCGTCGCGCCCGCCCCATGGATCTTGGACCCTCGAAAACCGCCGACGCACCCCTTGGCGATGCGCTAGCAGAGACCACGTGGATCCAGCCGATCCCCGACGGCCGTGTCCTGCCTGCGGGCGGGGATCCGGCCGAAGTGGCAGAGTTGCGCGAGACGATCCGTCTTGCCTTTGTCGCCGCGCTGCAGCACCTTCCGCCCCGGCAGCGAGCGGTGCTGATCCTGAGGGAGGTGCTGCGCTGGAAGGCGACCGAGGTAGCGGAGCTGCTCGACACCACCGTTGCATCGGTCAACAGCGCGCTCCAGCGAGCCCGCTCGGGAATCTCCGCCAACGACGTCACGGCGGCCGGCCCGTCAGAGCCACTGGACCAAGCGCAGCAAGCGCTTCTGGCCCGCTACGTCGACGCGTTCGAACGGTATGACCTCGATGCGCTCACCGCGCTGCTCCACGAGGACGCGACGTGGTCGATGCCGCCCTACAAGCTATGGCTGCAGAGCCACCTCGACATCCGGCGGTGGTGCCTTGGGCCCGGCATCGGCTGTCGCGGCTCGCGCTTGGTCCCGAGCGTGGCGAACGGGTCGCCCGCGTTCGGGCAATACAAGCCCGGCGAGTCGAGAGACGTCTATGAGCCGTGGGCACTCCAGGTCCTCGAGATATCAGCCGGTCGGATCACCGGAATCAGCTTCTTTCTCGACACGGCGAACCTCTTCCCGCTCTTCGGCCTCCCCGCTCGCCTCGAGCCGTAACCCCGCACACAACGGGAAGCAGTCGCCCAGGCCCATCAGGGCGAGCATCTGCTGCAGCTCGCCGGGGGCATGGTGCAGCTCCACCGGGCGCCCGAGCCGCCGGGCGGTGAGCTGGAGCCGGGCCAGCGCATCGACCGTGACAGCGTCCGGGTCGGTGAGCCCGCCGACATCGCAAACGACACGATCGACATCGCTGTCCGCCAGCACTACGCGGAGGCGCTCGCAGAGAACGGGGACATCAGCGCGGGTGATCGAACCGCCGATGACCAAGACGACCGTGCTCGGCTCGGAGGGCGATTTCAGCGCGCGCCCTGATGTCGCCGGCGGCTGCTCGGCTGCGGTCAACCGCGTCTCCTCTTCCGCCTGTCGCTGTCCTTCTCAAAGGAGACTCATCGGCCCGGTGAAACTCATCGCGGCGTCCCTCGGGCAGAGGAGTGCGGCCGGACGGCGCTCTTGCTCGGCGACGTGACATCCCGCGCATGAGAAAGGGCCCCGCGTAAAGCGGGGCCCTTTCTCTGCGAGGAGACTGCTATGAACCTGACTTGATGACACCAATCACGTGGCCCTCGGGATCGTTGAACATGCCTATCTCAATCCCCTCCATCACCTTGTCCGGGCCCATCAGCCGCGACCCGCCGAGGCTCTCGGCCTTCGCGAGCGCGGCCTCCACGTCGGGCACCTCGACGTAGAAGGTGACGTGGCCCGCATACCCTTCGGGTCCCCCTGCGACGCCGCCGCCGACCCCGATGCCCTCGGCGTTGAGGTTCCCTTCGCGCTGCACCGTCCCGTAGTTCATCGCGTTGTCGGAGTCGATCTCCCACCCGAACAGGTCCGAGTAGTAGCTCTGCAGCTTCCCGCCGTCCTTCCCGATGATCTCGAAGTGGACTACCGGCTGTCCCATCGTGTCTCCTCTCCGCGCCGGTGGCCGGCGCCTGGTGACTACAAACGTACCCCTAAGACCGCGGGTCGGCCTGAAACTCATCGCTGCACTCGAGTTACGGCTTCATCCGGCGCGGGTCCTATAAGCCGTATCCATTTCCGTGTGGCCCTGATCCGGCGTCAGAAGCAACCTCGCGCAGACCGTCTGCCGTCAGCCGGTGGACCCGGCGAGTTACATGATCGTGATGACATGACTGCTGGCGGACGCGCTCAACGGAGTAGGCGGCAGACGGTCGCGGCAAGATCAAGGGGATCCCGACAGCGGTGCTGCAGCTCTGACCCGAACGGTGACGCGGCTACCCGAGTCGCAGGCCGTGCCGCTCGGCAAGCATTGGGATCGTCCCGAAGTCCATGTCGACCTCGTAGCGGGCGACGACCTCGTCGATGGCAGCCTCGTCCCGATCGGGTGCCGCCAACAACGGCGCGAGCTCGCGGAAATAGTTCTCGAACCCGGCCGGCGAGATTAGCTCCAGCAGGCGCGCGGGCGCGTCACCCGCGTTCCAGAACGCGTGCGCGAGGCCGCGCGGCTTGAAGACGAGGTCACCGGGGCGCGCCTCGAGAACCTCGTCGCCGAGCTGCACGCCGACGCGGCCTTCCAGCACGAACGAGTATTCGTCCTCATTGCGATGGGTGTGGACCGGCGAGCCGAGCGCTCGTGGCGGCAGCGGGTGCTCGACGAGGCTGAACCTATTCCCCGTCGTCTCGCCGCCGATCATGAAGCGCACCCCCAGGGCCAACAGATGAACAACCTCACCCTCGTCGGGCTGAGCATGTGCCGTACAGCTCCTTCCATTCCGGTCCCCTTTCGCTTTACGTCATGTACAGGGAATGATGATGGCTCCGCGCCCTGATGTCAACTTCGGCTAACATGGCGTCAATTAAAATGCCCGAGAAGCGTAAGTACGAGCTGAGGAAGCGCGCCGAGCGGCTGGAGGACATCCATCGCCGGATCACGGAGGCGACCGTCGAGCTCCACTGCACGGTCGGTCCGGCGGCGACGCAGATTAGCGAGATCGCACGCCGCGCCGGCGTCCAGAGAGTGACGGTTTACAATCACTTTCCCGACAAGGCGTCGCTGCTCGCGGCATGCTCGTCGCACTGGCGTGCACTGCACCCGGCGCCGGACGCGGCGGCTTGGCGTTCGGTCGCAGACCCTCACCGGCGGCTCCGGAAAGGCTTGCGCGAGCTTTACGCCTGGTACCGCGAGACGGAGCCGATGACAGCGAACGTCCTGCGTGACGCCGAGCTTATGCCCGCCCTCAACCGGATAGTCGAGCGCGGTTTGGGCGCCTATCTTCGCGAAGTCCGCGGCGTTTTGACGGAGCCGTTTCGTGTCCACGGCCGCAGGCGAGAGCGCGTCGACGCTGCGGCCCGTGTCGCCATCGACTTCCATGTGTGGCGCACCCTCGCATCGGTCGGCGACGTGGACGCCGCGAAGCTGGCCGCCGGTTTTGTCGAGCTGGCAGCGAGCGCCTAGACACACCGGTCCATCCCTGGGAGCATCGGCAGGATGACTGAGGATGACCATGCCCAGGCTTTGACGCGCTCCGAGACGAAAGTCGTTCGACTCGTTGAGCTGGCTCCTGCAGTGATCCACGCTCTAGCCGCCGGCGACCTCACCGCGGCGAACCGAGCTGCGGCGATCACGTTGACGCCGTACTTCGTGGCGCCAGAGGGGCTGAGCACGTGGCAACGGCGGAGCAGGCAAGTCGATTCGGACCCCACAACCGCAGGATGGATCACCGGGGCCATCTTCGACAGTCGGCGTCAGGTAGCCGTCGGTCGCGCCGGTTACCACGGGCCTCCGGACGCGGCAGGCATGGTGGAGGTCGGCTATACGGTCGACCCGGCCTGGCGCAGGCAGGGATACGCGCGTGCCGCGCTCGTGGCGCTGCTCGACCGCGCAGCACGTGAACCCTCTGTACGCACGGTGCGAGCGACTATCCGCCCTGACAACACTTCGTCACGCACCCTGGTGTTGCAGTACGGATTCGTCGAGGTGGGCGAGCAGTGGGATGAGGAGGACGGTTTTGAGACGATCTACGAGGTGAGCGCAGACTTGACCTTGTAAAGTCACCTGTCGCTGTCACAGTCATCGATCCCAGCTCGAAGCCCCTGAAGATCGCATCCATCATGCATTGGCGCATGGCGCGCCCAATCAGCAGAAGGCGCTGCTACAAGCCCTTGCTCACGAAGTCCGCGTCGAAGGCCATCATAGGGTTACCCATCTTTTCTCGTGAGGCGCCCTCACCGCGGCGGGGGGAAGTCGACCATGTCTGGATCGGCGCCACCGCAGGATTTAGTTGGGTAACCGGATTCTTTCTCAGCCTGACTCAAGGTGGTCTCACCTGGCAATCTGGGTCCGTTCCTGCCAAGATATACGTGGTGAGTCTTGGACTGGCCGGCGCGGAGCCGAGCCGGCATCGACCCTCACGAAGGAGCGGAGATATGTCGTTTCGAGTGGGAGGGCGATTATTTCGAGGCTTGTAGCTGCTCCGTCCGAACCTGCGGCCAATGACAGGCAACTTGGCTTCCAACGACCATTGGGAGTGATCAGGGTAACTTCGGTCACCGCTATTGCTGGGACGAACTCGGCACGCCGTGCACTCCCTGGGACCCGAGCGACGACGTTCCCTTCTTTTGAACTTTGAGGTCGACGTAGGAAAGGAGCCCAAGGTGGATGGAATCATTCCCCGGATGGTGACTGCGGCCATCCTCTCGATGAGCGCCGTCGCCGGAGCCCCCGTCGCGGCCGCGGCGCAACCGACTTGTGCCGGACGGTCTCCCACCATCGTCGGCACGCCCGCAGCCGATTCCATTCGTGGAACAAAGGGCGCAGATGTCATTGCGGCCTTGGGAGGGGATGATCGTGTTCGTGCTGGGGGAGGGGACGATCTCGTTTGCGGGGGCCGGGGCGACGACACTCTCAGAGGGGCGAGGGGGGCCGACGAGCTCGTGGGCGGAGCGGGATCTGACGAGGAGCGGGGTGGGGTTGGGCCAGACCTTGTCCGTGCGGCGGGAAGCGCCGACACCTTCTTCGGCGACGACATGCACGGAGGAGCCGGAAGGGATCGCCTCTTTGGCAGCGGGGGACAGGACCTGATCTGGCCGGGTCTGGGCCGTGACCGCGTTCACGGCGGGACGCCCAATCCGGACACGATCATCTATTCGACTTCGAGCAGGGGCGTGGAGGTTCGGCTGGGAACCCACGAGGCCACCGGCCAAGGCCGCGACAAGATTTGGGGCATCGAGGAGATCGTGGGCTCCCGACACGACGATGTCCTCATCGGCAACCGAAAGCACAACGATTTGTTCGGAGGCGCCACCAGCCTAGGCGGTCCCAAAGACCTTGGTGACGACGTTCTGCGCGGGCGCCAAGGGATCGACTTCCTTTTCAACTTCACGTGCTATTCAGCGAAGTGCCCTCTCGCGGGAAGCATCGCCTCGGTGGGCCACGACCAACTCCACGGGGGTAAGGACCAGGATCTCTTCGACCTTTCCGGGGAACGCAACCGAGCCATGGGCGGTAAGGGACAAGACGACTTTAACTTCCGCGGCCCCAGCGCGACCATGTCGGGAGGGCCCGGGTATGACGTGTTCTCGCTCGAACGAGGCCGAGCCCGCGTCGACGGCGGGGTGGGAATAGACCTGCTCACCTTTCTAGACCCCACTGTCGACCCGGCGCCGGGCCCGGCGGAGGTGGATCTGCGCGCCGGGACCGCCACGGAACCCGGCGTGACTGCCTCGCTCGCTCGGGTCGAGAACGTCCGGGGGACTGCCGGCGACGATTCCCTGTCCGGCAATGCGGCTCCCAACCGTCTCATCAGCCGCGGGGCCAACGACAACCTGCGCGGCCGTGGGGGCGATGACTACCTCGGCGGCGGGGCCGGGATCGATGCTTTCAACGGCGGGAAAGGAGTCGACACCTGCGTCTCGGGGGAGAACCTTTCCAATTGCGAGAGGTAGCTCTCCTTGACACTAGGAGAGAGGAGCCGCACTTACGGGCACGCTCATTGTCGGTGAGTTCGTGAGCCTCGACGGCGTCTATCAGGCACCCGGCGGGCCCGAGGAGGACACATCGGGGGGTTTCGAACACGGCGGCTGGACCGCCCCCTACTGGGACGAGGAGATGGGTCGGCGCATCGCCGAGGTGACGCTGCGTAGCGGGGCCCTTCTCCTGGGGCGCAAGATTTATGACATCTTCTCCGGCTTCTGGCCGAATGCCGGCACCGATGATCCCATCGCGGTCAAGCTCAACAGCGTTCCCAAGTACGTTGCCTCGCGCACCCTCGACGCCGTCGATTGGAACAACTCAAGGCTCATCGGTGGAGACGTCGTCGACGCCGTCACGGGGATGAAACAGGACATCGACGGCGAGATCGCCGCGACGGGCAGCGGGGACCTCATCCAGACACTTCTGCAGCATGACCTCGTGGACGTGCTCGGGTTGTGGGTCTTCCCTCTTGTCCTCGGCGGCGGGAAGCGCCTCTTCGGAAGCGGCACACTGCCGAGAGCCTTGCAGCTCACCGACTCGTGGACGTCGAGCACGGGTGTTCAGGTCAATAGCTACGTCCTAGGCGGTGAGGTCAAGACCGGAGACCTCACCTGAGCAACGGCCATTCGCGGACGTACCTCTGTTCAAGTGGGGTTGGTGGTCAGGGGTCGAGCTTGTTGCGGGCCTCGGCTGCCTTGCTCTCGGCTCGTTCGGCGCGCCCCTCTACCTCCGAAGCCTGCGCCTCCGCTCGCTTGGCTTTCCGTCGCAACCGGCCAGCGGCGGTCCGCAGCTCGGCGGCCTCTCGGGTGGCGGCGTGCGCCTCGGCCTCGAGTTTCTCGGCGCGTTCCAAGTCCCTTCGACGGGTGCGAGAGGGCGTCGGACCGGTGGCTTGTGACTCTGCTCGGGGCTCCATCGCCCCCCAGATCCCTGTGTCGAAGCCACCGCCGGTCAGCTCCTTCTGCAGGCGGCCGGTGCGCAACAGCTCCCGCTCGCCGGGCGAAGTGGCTGCCAGCAGAGTTGCCTCGATCCGCCCCATGGTCTGCGGGCTGGGTGCGTGCTCGTTTTCATTCAGCACCTTCCTCGCCCGCTGCACGAGGACCGAGACCAGCCGGCGGCGTTCGCGGCTGAGCTCCCTCAGCTCGTGTGCGTTTTCGGCCCCGGCCACAGAGGTCTGGAGCTCGAGCAGCTCCGCCACCAGGGGCGCCTCCAGGCGAGCCAGCTGATTGACCGCCCATGCCGCCACCGTAGGCCGCTTGAGCGAGGAGACGCGCTTTGCCTCCGCCTCTTCGCCGCCTCTGCGCAGCTTCTTGGCGAGGTCGTTGCGCCGGGGGGTGAACTCCTCGAGCGGGGCGCCGTAGAGCTCTACCGTCGGGTCCTTGGAGATGGTCGTCCTTTCTCAGCTTCCGTCCCAGATGCCGTCTTACCAGGTCGCCGGGGCCTCGTGGAGGGGCGACGTCCATCGTTCCCGATGATCCCGCGAACGCAACCATCGAGATCGCCGCTCTGATCGACTCGCCTGGTGTCGAGGTGGAAACGCCTGACCTGGGCTGAGGACATGTTGCGGCTGATCGTCAGGTTCCGAGCCGGGCCGACGTGGAAGAGCGGCGGTGTCCGGGAGCAGCGCGGATGGGATGCTCACGCCGACTTTGTCGACGAGCTCGTCGAGCAGGGAACGATGGTCATGGGCGGTCCCTTACCGACAACTCGGGCTCGATGATAAGGATGGAGGAGGATCCGCCCCCACCAATCGTTGCTAGGGCTCTCTCGCAGGCGTGGCCTCGTTCGGGGCGACCAGCTTGAACAGCGCACCGGTCGGGTCAGCGGCGATCGCGAGGCGTCCATAGGGGGTGTCCTCCGCAGGCTTCACGACCGAGGCACCGAGCTCAACCGCCTTGGAAAGGGTGGCGTCGGTGTCGTCGGCCCCGAAGTAAACCGACCAGAGCGTGGGGAGCGCGTCGGTGGGGAACTGCGAGACGTCCATGATCCCGGCTTGCGGCTCGCCCCCGTCGACCATGAGCGTGTATCGGAACTCCGAGGTATCGCTTTCGACGCGCGTTTCCCATCCGAAGACGTCACGATAGAAGTCGACGACCGTGACGTAGTCCCTGGTGTGGAGCTCGAACCAGCTTGGCGCTCCCGCTTCGGCGACGATGCTGAAGCCTTTGTGGCGCCCGGGTTGCCAGATCCCGATGGATGCGTTTCCCGGGTCGGTGATCACGGCCATGGTGCCGAGATCGGCGACCTCCATTGGAGGAGCGATGACCTTGCCTCCGCCGCCGCCGGCGGCTTCTACTGTCTTGTTGGCGTCGTCGGTTGCGAGGTAGACCGACCACGTGTCGGGCATGCGTGCATCCGTCTCCGGCTGGCGGGGCATGCCTCCGGCCACCAGGACTCCATCCTTGGAGAAGTTGAAGTAGCCGCCGAACTCCTCGTTCGGTTCTTCGGCGCTCCAGCCGAACAGCTCGCCGTAGAAGGCCCGAGCCTTCTCAGTGTCCGAGGTCATCAGATCGACCCAGCAGGGTGCTCCGCGGGGTGCCGTCTCTCGCCTGGGCAAGGGTGACTCCTTTCTCGATGCTCAACTCTCGATGCTCTACCCGACACAAACTTGGACGTCTAGGTGCTTCCAAACTCATCGGTCAGGCTCATCTCGATGCCCGCGCGCGCTTCGGGGCCCCTAAGAAGGCGGTGCAAACAGTTCAAGGGTAATGTTGTCGGGATCGCGAAAGGAGAGACCGGAGCCGTAGTGAGCGTCCACGATGCCTCCGTGGCTGATCCCGAGCTCATCCAAGCGCTTCTCCCACTGTTCCAGCTCCGCGCGGTTGGCCACGCCGAAGGAAACATGATCCAGCCCGGGGCGGAACTCGCTGTGGCGGTCGGACGCATCCGTGGCTGAATGTGAGTGCAGCCCGAAGAGAGTCCCGCCCAGCGCGTAGACCTTGTGGTAAAAGCCCCCAGCTTCCTCGTCGAGGACGGGCTTCGAATCCAGCAGGCGCTCGTACCATCGTGCGCTCGACTCGAGATCGGTCACGGTAAGCGCAACATGATGCACGGCAGGGAACTCGGCCATGTCGTCCCTTTCTATGCTCGCTTGGTCTCCTTCGACACTTCTACACCTCAAGCGGTTGGTTGAGAAGGGGCCAAGCCACTACAGTCTCGCGAACTCCAAGGCCCGCTCGCGGCCAGGGCTTCACCCACGCCGACGGCGAGGAGGCCCGGTGCGCTCCGCCCGTGTCCGCTCTTCCGACCCTGCTCCAGAACTCGTTCTATGTCAGCATCGTCGAATGGGACGGCGTGTGCCATCGGGCCAAGCACGGGGGGCGCACGTTTTCACACCCAAAACATCGAGATCAGTGGGGTGTACACACTCGCTTATCTGCCCGGCGAGCGACCAGACTGTGCTCTAGCCCACTGCGGAGCGCGTGGTTACCCGCTTGGTTTGAGGGCCCAAGCCCTTCTCCGGTACCGGCAGGCAGCAGCAGCTGGAGCTGGAGCCGCTGTCCTTGATCATCGCTCAGCTGAACGAGCGCTTCGGGACCGAGCGGGCTCCCGAGGACCGTCTCTTTACGACGCGGTCGCAGAGAAGCTCGCCAACCGCCCCGACATGCAGCAGAAGGCTGCCGCCAACGACGAGGGCAACTTCGGTCTCGTTCTCGGCGATGGCTACATGAAGGGCGTGGTGGCTCAGCTCGACGCCTCGGAGGACATGGCCATCAAGTTCATCGACGACAAGGACCTCCAGGAAGCAGTCCTCGAGGCCTACCTCCCGTACGGGAAGGCCAGGATGGCCAACCAGGAGCATTGTCCGATCGGCGAGCTGCTGGGGCCGGACACCCGGTGGACGCCGAGGTGACCGTCGATAAAAAGGGTCAGTTCGAGAGGAAGAGCGCCTTCTACATTCGCTTGAACAACGGCACCGTCGAGCTCGATGACGAGCAGAAGCAGAAGTACATAGCGACGCGCTGGCCGTCCTGAGGAGCTGCAGGGTTGCCGTCATGGCCTCCAAAAGGAGGGCGAGAACGTTCGCTTCGCTGTCCCCCTCGGACGGAGCATCCAACCCAGAACCGCTCGTCTCGAAAGTCGCGTTTGAGGCCGGGGCTCGGGTAGGCGGGTCTCGGCCCTATGAAGTTCGGACAGTAACTTGAGGCAAATCGACGAACGCACTCGCATCGTTGGTCACCACTTCTCTGAATCGCGTCGCCGCAGTGGCTGCAATGATCAGATCGTGGGCGCCTCGGGGCCGTCCCTGTCTACGTACCCACGCCAGGAGAGACGCATGGGCTCTCGCGACCTCAATGTCATACGACTCAACTGAGACTAGTTCGAGCAGACCACGGGCATGATCGCGCCGCCTTAGTCGCTTCTTTCCTGAGGACAGCTCTACCCCAACCAATAGCTCGGCGACTGTGATTGCCGCCACAGCTACGTCGTCCTCATCCTCGATCAAGTCTTCGAGGCTATCCCCGCGTCCTTCCAGGCCGACCAGGACCGACGTATCCAGAATCAGCCGCGCCAGTTTTGCTCCTCAATGAACAGCGATCCGCGCATTTCTCTCAGCTCCTGCGCCCACTCTCGATCCGGTGGATGTTTTCGAAGGAATCTCTTGAGGTCTTTGCCCGACCGGGGCCGTGCGGGGGAGACCACCGCTACGGCCCTGCCCTTCCTCGAGATCACGAAGGACCTACCTCGATGCTCAACAGCGTCCAAAAGGTCAGAGAATCGTCTGGCTGCTTCGGTTGTGCTCAACCAATCCATAGAATCAGATTACATATTCAGTCGGTCCGGCCGCGCTTTAGCGTCGGCAGCAAAACAGAGTCTCCACTTGGTACCTGCTCCGAACCCTGGGACCAGGGGGTTCTAGACGGATTGGGCAGATGAAGGAGCTGCGGGAGGCGTTCGAGGTCGCCACCACGACTGACCAGAGCGAGGGCCCCTGAGAACACCCCGTCCGCCGCCAACGTGCGCCATGTCCATGCGCGGGGTCACCTGTACACACTCAGCCAGGCACTGGCCCCGGATGCGTGAAGTTGGTAAATTACCTTCTTTTGCGAGAGGCGCGCCGAGCGCGAGACGACATCAACTTCGGCAACGCCAGGAGAGAGGATTAGGCCGGTGTCAGCGTTCATCATTACAAGGATCCAAACGGGCAACTACGACGTCTGGCGACCGATGTTCGACCAAGACCTGCCGCGGGCGCGCGAGAAGGCGGTCGACCAGCGCATACTGCGCAGCGTAGACGACCCAAACCACGTGTTTATCTTCCTAGAGTTCGAGACCGAAGAGGACGCGCTGGAGGCGCGGCGCAGGCTACTCGAGTCGGGCGTGCTCGACCGGTTCGAAGACAAACACGGGCCGGACGTCGTACGAGACGCAGAAGCCGCCTCAGACGGGTCTTGAATTAGGCGCACCAGCGTCAGTTCCTTCCCGACGCACCATCTACCCGAACCCTGACGTCACCGGGCTCGAGGTCCTGGTGCGGTGATCGGTCGACGTATCCAAGGCCTTGGGTCCAAAAGTGACGGGCCGCGGCGCATTTTTGACGCTCCAAGGTAACTTCGATGGCCGCCGGCCCGGCGCTACTCATGGGACCGGAGAAACGTCAGCGTGCGGTCTAGCAGCGCCGTTGCCTCGGCGTCGTACGACGCCAATGAGCTGTCGGCGAAATAATGCTGGTCGTCGGGATAGAGGAACAGCTCAGCTTGCCCGGTTACCTCCGCTACCCGGTACGTCTGCATGAGTCTCACCCACTGAGATTGGTGCAGAAACGGCGCCCACTTTTCTCGTGCACGCCTACCAAGCCTTATGCACGATGGTGGGATCGGCCTTCACTCTAGCGTCAACGATGACCGCGACATCTGTCCAGCATGGCGCGCGAGAGGACAAAAAAGTGCCCCCGGCAGGATTCGAACCTGCGACACCCGCTTTAGGAGAGCGGTGCTCTATCCCCTGAGCTACGAGGGCGGGGCATGTCTAAAAGGTGGGAGAAAACCGTTTGCGCAGGCCAACTCGCCCCTATTTGCGGGTCAAGTCTAGCGGGGAACGCCTCGCCGGACCCTTCTAGGCTGGCGGCTGGAGGCTTTTCATGGAGCGGACCGCGCTTCACGACTTGCGGGGTGGGAGGCCTTGGGGGTCCTTTAAGCCACCGAGGCCAGGGAGGCCAGACGCCGTCGGTGCTCGAAGATCGCCAGCGAGTTCACCATTAGCGCATAGCCGATGAGATTCACGTGCTGGCGGGCGTGGCCGACACTGTGGGCCCGGCCGAGCCACATCGAGTCGTCGAGACCCCGATTGATCGACTCGGAGTCGTTGCGACGCGCATAGAGGGCGGCGAAGTCTGGATCCGAGGCAGGAATCGGTCGCACGTTCTCGGTTCGGTTCAACCTGCGGGCGGCGTCTTGGACGTTGTTATGTAGCCTGACCGTGACCGTGCCGCCACCGTAGCTTTCCGGTAGCCGGTAATCGTTGTACCAACGAAAGAGCCCGCCCTTGTCCTTGATGCGATGCGTGCGAACTCGCGTTAAAGGGACGAAATCGAGCTCTCCAATATCGGTGAGCTCACCGATACCGATCTCACCACTGCGGGCGTAAAGACTGCAGGTCGTGACCGTTCCATCCCCAAGGACGATGTGCTTGTCTTCGACATGAACGCTCTTCTCGATGCGCCGACCGCCCTTGCGGCGGGGCTTGTTTGCGCCCTTGATCGCTGCTGTGACCCGATTGACCGGCAGCAGCCCGAGCTCACGCAGCAGCTTGTGGTGGTGGACACCTCGCAGGGCGGTGTCATAGATGATCCCCTGGGCACCGGGCACGTGGGGGGCCAGTCTGGTGAAGCAATCCATCGCGGCACGCGCCTCACCACCGGGCTTTGGGACCCACTCGACATCTAGGATCATGCGGGCGCGCTCGTCGGTGGCCCGCGCGGCGACGATCACGAATTTGGTGCCCCAGGCTGTCTCACCGGTGCCCTCGAAGTGAAGGGCACCGTCCTGGTCACAGCGCAGCTGTCTGATCTCGCCAGTGGCCCTGTCGGTACGGGTGTCGCCGGGCTTGGCCCTGAATAGAGGGGTGGCGACCTTGCCGTCCGCGTAAAGCATGCGAGACAGGTGCGGATGGGTCCATGACCCGGGGCCTTGAGGATCGAGGAGACCGAGCTCGCGGGCCTGGGCGGATGCGATCTGGCGATGGAGGCATGCGATGCCTGTGAGGACTTGAGGTTCCTGAAGGTAGCGGTTACGCCCGTAGAGATAATGGTGGCGCTCGCATCGGCTGACGGGGGAGCCACCTGGAGTCGTCGTCGGAGAAGAGGTCTTTGACCAGCCGACGCATGAAGCCCCACACCAGGGGATGAGAAAGTTCGGCATCGACCTGGCGAGCGCTGCTGTACACACTCATCAGCGCTTCATAGACCAGCAGCATGTAATCGGGATAGTGGCGCCGTCTTCCACCCGCTTGCCGTCCCGGGTGAGGGATCAGCTCCGCCAATCGGTAGATCTCCGGATTCTCGAGAATGGCCTCGAGGCGTTGGAGTCTGGCAACACCCTTGGAGCGATACCCCATCAGGAGAGGGGTCCTTTGTTCTCCTCCTTGTGGTGGTTCATCCATTGCAAGCCGATGAGGCGCGCTGCACGGTCGAGGCTGCGCATCCCCGTGCGTCGAGCAACCTCCTCGATCCGTCCGGTCTCGGAATAGATGCAGCGCCCCGCCCAAGCGACTATCGATAGCGGACGGACGTCGGGCTCTTGGGCGAGGCCGGCCCGCTCGAGTGTCTGAGTGATGGCGATACACGAGGCCGCCTGCCGGCTTTGCTCCGAGCCGCTCCCCGATAGACGAGGCGAGGATCGTCGCCAATCCCCACCTTCAGGGCCCCAACGCGCCGTGCGAGCTGGTGAAGTCCCCACTGAGACGGATAGCCCCAGCGCGCCTCGGTTTTGGGGCTCCCGTGGAGCCACACCCGGCCACCTTCGAGATCGACGTCCGAGACGACGATGTGGGGAATCTCAGAAGTGCGGGCCGTTGCCTCAGCGAGCGCGAGTGCGGCGGGATGGCGCGTCGCCGTAAGCGTCTTGAGCGAGTGGCTCCGGCACAGGGCGATCTCATCGGGGGTCAGGGGCCGCATGGACAGGTTGGAGCGGGGTGGGAGGTAGAGATCGATCGTTGGGTCCGTCGTTAGGACGCCTTCCTGGCGGGCGATGCGGAAATAGAGACGCAGCCCGGAACGGCGAAGGTGCATGGTCGCGATCGCCGGGGGTCTCCGGTCCGAGCCGCCGGGCACGGAGGCAAGAACGAAGCCTTTGACGTGCCTTTCGTCGATCTGTGCCACCGACGGAATCCGATGGCCCTTCTCGACGTAGGCAGTAAATCGGGTCATGGTCTCGGTCATCCGGGGCACACTCTGACCAGCTAGGGCTGACTGATTGAGTGCCTTCAAGACGATCGCCAGCAACTCAGAGGGAGTCATGTCCGGATCCTCCCCACCTGAGCTTGTGAGGAGCGGCGGAAGATTCAGCGTCCGCCTTGCAGGCGGCCATAAGCTGTCCACGTCGGGACCTCCTCGTTAGGTCTCGGACAGGCCCCGGGGTGTTTCCGCACCGCCGGGGCCATCTGTCGCTGTCTTATCTATAAGACTAACAGCCCCCACGGACTCGTGTCAAATGAATTAGACTGAATGAATGGTCCCGAGAGTTAACACAACGGACTTGATTGACTCGCGTGGGATCGCCGACATGCTCGGTCTGAGTCACGTAGCCAGCGTCACCACTTACCTTCGTCGGTACCAGGACATGCCTCGGCCGGTCGTTGATCTGGGCCGGGGCCGGCCGAGGCTGTGGCTGCGCCAAGAGATTGAGAAGTGGGCCAAAGCGACCGGCCGCTTGTGACGGGCAGTCAGATACAGATACAGGAGAGTGCGGCGTGAACCGCATTTATGCACCCCTCACTATCCCCGGGATGCTGAAGGAGCGCCCCGTTGCCGGAATACCTAGGAAATCGGCGACGTGAGTACCTGAGTTCGTCCAACGCACGCGTCACGAGTTGCGCGACCGCGATACTTAACCAACTCGAAGGATGGGCTCCGAGTGCTACTTCAACGGATGGCTAGGGTGCCCTCACCTTGTCTGGATCATGGCGGGCACCCAACCGGTACTTGATGTCGTGGTTGATTAGATAATCCAGTTCTTCTTCATCGAACCCGTACTGGCTGGCAAGGGCCTCGTCGATCATGTCGTGTCGCTCCGGGTACGGGATCAGCTCCGCCAGCCGGTAGATCTCGGGATTCTCGAGAATCGCCTCCACTCGCTGAAGCTTTGCGACACCCTTGGAACGGTGGGTCATTTGCGAAGGGACAGCTTTGTCTCGTCCGCGTCCCTCTTCCACTCCCACGCGATGAGGCGTGCCGCCCGGTCGAGGGAGCGTATCCCCGTTCGGCGAGCGACCTCCTCGATGCGCCCGCTCTCGGAGAAGATGCAGTGCCCTGCCCAAGCGACGATCGACAGTGGCCGGATGTCGGGTTCCTTAGCCAGGCCAGCACGTTCGATGGTTTCGGAAATGGCGATACAGGACGCTGCCTGCCGGCTTGCCTCTGAGCCCTTTCCTCGATAGACGAGGCGAGACTCCTTCCTGGGTGCTGCTCCCAGGACCTCCCGTCTGCGGGCGAGCTGAAGAAGTCCCCACTGAGAGGGGTAGCCCCAACGTGCCTCCGCCTTGGAGCTCCCGTGGAGCCACACTCGCCCAGCCTCAAGATCAAGGTCAGAGAACGTGATGTGAGGGATTTCAGACGTTCGGGCAGTCGCCTCGGCCAGTGCCCAGATGTCAGCAAACTGGTGCTTTCTGTGGCCCAGATGTAACACGCAGCTCTCGCCCGTTCGGGCCATAATTTTTTGGGTATGTTGGCTTTCGCATTAGATCTGGTCCGCTCGCGCTTCCGGCGCGGGTCGAACAGATCACGTTGCTGGAGGGACGTCCGGGCGGACGCGCTGGCTGCTCGGGGCCGGACCACGGCTCACAGGCACATCCGTCCCCCGTACGAAAGGCCAGGCAACGCCATGTTCTTCGCCTCGTTGCGTCGATCTTGCGACCAGAACCCGCAGCAAGGCGCGACCCGCAACAGCCTCGGCTCAGGCGCCGAGAGCGCTGGGACGGCGATGAAGCGACCGTCGGGCGGATCGAGCCTGCGGGTCGCGCGTTGGCCTGCGAGTCGAGCCCCACTCGGGACTAGAAAACCCCCTGGTTGCCAGCCGCGAAGTCGACCGGCGCCACTCGCGTCGGCGCCGTGCGTGATGTTTGGCCGCGGAAGGTGTCTCAAGTGGGCTAAGGATTTGGTCGAGAACGGGACATCTGATGAATATTCCACCTTCAGCGGGCGGTGCGGCCGACCAGTGCGCGCGACGCGACGCGACGCGCGTCGTGAACTGTCGCGTGCGAGAGAGCGAGCGACACTGATGCAGGCGTTGATTCTGGCTGCGGGCTCAGGCTCGCGGCTGGGCAATGGGCAACCGAAGTGCCTCGTCGATGTCGGTGGCCGATCGATGATCGATCACCAGATCGCCGCGTTGACGGCGCTCGGTGTGGAGTCGATCGTGGTGGTGGTCGGCTTTGAGCACGAGCGGGTTCGCGAGGCTGTCGGTCCCGGCGTCGCGTACGTCCACAACGAGGACTACGCCGATACCAACAGCCTGTTCTCGTTCCTGCTCGCCGGCCCGGAGGTCGTAGATGACGTTCTGGTGCTCAACTGCGATGTGCTCTTCCATCAAGACATGCTCGTCAGGCTCTTGTCGGCCGGGCGTAGCGCGATTGCGTTTGACTCGGACTCGGGCGGCGATGCCGAGCACATGAAGGTGGCCCACGAGAACGGGCGCCTGGTCGAGATGCGCAAGGATCTGCAGGCCGCGAAGTGCGCGGGAGAGAACGTCGGCGTGCTGCTCTTGGAAAGCGATGTCGTGGCTGAGGCATTCCTCGCGGCGGAAGGGTTGGTGCGCGCAGGTCGCGCCCGCGAGTGGGTCGCTTCGGCGATCAACCGGATTACCTGGCGGCATCACTTTGAGTGCGTCGACGTCGCCGGGATACCGTGGGTCGAAGTCGACTACCCGGACGATCTCGAGCGGGCGCGCACCATTACCTGGCCGGCAATCGCCCGCGCCGCCGACGAACTGCAGGTGGGTGAGGTCGCCGGGCACGTCAGGAAGCGATCCGGTCCCCCGCTCTGGCGCCCCCACCTCGGCCTCGAAGGTTCGCCCGCATGACCGCCGTCCTGTTCACGGGCTACGCACCCGTGCACTTCTCCTGCTTCGAGCCGCTGTACGAGGGGCTCGTGCGCTCGCCCGGGACAGAGGTCTTCCTCTCCGGCGGCCTGCGCACCAGGTCCGAGGAAGCCACCCATTACGACGCTCAGGCGATGTACGCTCCGTTCGGAGTACCGGCCGCCCACGTGCTCGAGGTCGAGGAGATCGCCGAGCGTGACTTCGACGTGCTGTTCTGCGCCAACACCAAGCCGATCGCGCCGCGGAGCGCCGGCCTGCGTATCCAGCTCTTCCACGGGCTGTCGTTCCGCAACCGCTCCATGCGCGAGGAGAACATGGGCTATGACCGGTACTTCGTCCTCGGGCCTTACATGCTGCGCGGCTTTCAGCAGCGGGCGCTCTTCGATCACGACGATCCGCGCGTCGTCGAGGTCGGCTTTCCGAAGACTGACCGGCTGCTCGATGGCTCGCTGAACCGCGTGTCCGAGCTGCGTGCACACGGACTCGACGGGACGCGGCCCGTGATCCTCTACGCCCCGACGGGCGCGCATGACAACTCGCTCGAGGCGATGGGCGAGGACCTTCTGCGTGGGCTGGCCGCCACGGGCCGGTACGACATCCTCGTCAAGCCCCACGACCATCCCAAGAAGCCCATCGACTGGTTCGCACGGCTGGCGCCGCTCGAGGATGAGCATCTGCGCCTTGTTCGCTCACCCGATGTGATCCCGAGCCTGTTCGTGGCCGACCTGCTGATCACCGATGCCTCGTCGGTGGCCAACGAGTACGCACTTCTGGATCGCCCGATCGTGTTTGTCGACGTACCTGAGCTGCTTGCGGCCGCGGCGGCCGAGGACTCACGCTTGGACCTCGTCACCTGGGGGCGCCGGGCAGGAGACGTCGTCGCCGATGTCGAGGAAGCGGTAGCGGCGGTCGCCGACGGAATCGCCCGTCCCGATCGTCATGGACAGGCTCGCCGCGCGTTGGCGTCCGATTTGTTCTTCAACCCGGGGACCGCGACGTCCAGCGCTCTGGGGTGGCTGGAGCGCCATCTGGCGTTGGCGGCGTGAGACTCGTGAGGCAATCCTCGGATCCCGTGCCGTCGGCCACGCGTCAGATGGTGCGCAGAGCGCGGTCGGCGGCCCGGGTCCTGGCACCGTTCGGCCGGCCCTATCGCCGCTCCCTGATCGGTGGATCGCTGTGGGCGTTCGGCGTGGTCGCCTGTCGCCTCGCCTTCCCCTGGCCGCTGCGCGGCGTGATGGAGACCGTTTTCGCCCATCGAGGGGGACGCGGGGCGGCTGTCGTCACGTTGGTCCCGGCCGGTGGCGATCCCGTCGTGTGGCTCACCGCCAGCTTCGTGGCGATCATCCTCCTCTGGGGCCTGGCCGAGCATCTCCAGCGCCTGTTCCTCGCGCGCTACGCGGCCGGCATGATCGGCGATGCCCGCTCGGCCGCTCTGCACGCCGTGTCCGTACGCCGCGAATCCGGCGTTCAGGACGATCTGCCGGGCGACGTGATCTCACGCATCGTGGGTGATGGTGCCCGGGTCAAGAGCGGTATCAAGGGGATCCTCATCGGGGTGACTCGCAACGGTGTCTTCTTCCTCGGGGTCGCGGCCATCGTGATGTTCATCGATCCGGTCATAGGACTGGTGTTCCTCGCCGGCGGTGTAGCCGTCATGGGAGTCGCGTTCGTCGGGATGGTCCGCGTCAATGTCTTGACGCGCAAGCTGCGCCGCAAGGAGGGACGCCTGGTCGACAAGCTGCATCGGCTCATCGCGCACGGCAAACCGAGCGCGGCGTTGACGCGCGCCAAAAGGTCGCGGCCCGCCGACTCGCCCTTGACCAGGCTCGAAGGCCGGACAACGATGGCCATCCACGCGATCCTCGCGGGCTCGACGTGCGTGATTCTCCTGCTGTCGATCCGGGCCGGGCAATCCGGGCGCCTCTCACCGGGAAGCGTGTTCACGATCCTGATCTACGTCCTGCTGATGCACAACAAGACGGTTTCGCTCGGCCGCCAGACCATCCGGGTCGGGCGCCTCCTCGCCAGCGCCGAACGCCTGGCCAAGATCGTGCAGACCCCTGAAGGGTGCACTTACTGGATTCCCCCCTCCGAGCAGGCCTCTTAGTCTTCCTCGATTAGCCAATCGAACGAAGGAGGGCAATGCTTCTCTCGCTCGTGTACCTGGTGAGTCGGGTGCTGCTCAGGCTGCTCCTTCCCGAGGGCCAGCGCGAGGCCGCCTAGGATCTCGAGATCGTCGTGCTCCGACATCAACTGAATGTCCTTCGGCGACAGGTCAAACGGCCCCGCTTTCGACTTTCCGATCGGGTATTTCTCGCCGCCGCGGCTCGACGACTGCCACGGACTCGTTGGGAGCGTTTCCTCGTGACCCCAAAGACGCTGCTGCGCTGGGACCGGGAGCTGGTCCGCTCGAAGTGGGCTCGCTACAACCGACGTCCAGGCAGGCCGCCGCTGCCGGCAGAGCTTCGGGAGCTGATCCTGCGCCTTGCCAGAGAGAACCCGAGATGGGGCTACAGGCGCATCCAGGGCGAACTTCAAAAGCTCGGGATCAAGGTGTCGGCCACGACGATCAGAAATCTGCTGGCCCGCCGCGGCCTCGGGCCGGCGCCCCGCCGCGGCACCACGACCTGGGGACAGTTCCTTGCCCAGCAGGCTGCGAGCATGGTGGCATGTGATTTCTTCACCGTTTGAAACCGTGTGGCTCAAGCGGATCTACGTGCTGGTATTCATCGAGCTCGCCACAAGGCGCGTCCACCTCGCCGGTTGCACCACCAACCCCGACGGAGCCTGGGTGGTTCAGCAGGCGAGGAACTTCACCTTGCTCTTCGACGAACGAGAAGGGCCGTTTCGGTTTCTCATCCATGACCGCGACGCCAAGTTCTGCGGCCCTTTCGATGAAGTGTTCGCAACCGAGGGGCTCCAAGTGGTTCGCACTCCGGTCAGAACACCTCGTGCCAATGCGTTCTGTGAGCGATGGATCCGAACCGTCAGGACCGAGTGCCTGGACTGGCTGCTCATCTTCTCCCGGCGTCACCTCGAGCGCGTTCTCAAGATCTACATTCGTCATTACAACCAACAGCGACCTCACCGTGCGCTGCAACTTCAACCACCGGAGCAGGAAGAGTTCGAGAAGACAACGCTTCCCGTTGACGCAAGGGTTTGTCGGCGAGATCGCCTTGGCGGGCTGCTGCACGAATACTATGAGGCGGCAGCATGACGGAACTGAGTTTGTGCACCCTTCAGGTGTGGCGTTGGCACAGATGGGGCGGCCGGGGTTGACGGCACAGCAGAAGAGAGAGCTGTGGGCACGCTGGAAGGCTGGGGAATCGCTCAGCGATATCGGCAGAACGCTCAGCAAACAGCCGGGCTCGATTCACGGCGTTGTGGCATCAAACGGAGGATTCGTGCCCGCGGCAAGGCACCGCTCGCCGAGAGTGCTGTCGCTTGGTGAGCGGGAAGAGATCTCGCGAGGGGTAGCTGAAGGCGCAG
>JBBSGD010000013.1:0-44396 GCA_038254435.1 Actinomycetota bacterium | reverse complement strand
GGTCACATGCCCAACTTCAAAGCCCTTCTCCAGCGCGGCGCGCAAGGCAAGCTGACCTCGACGGTGCCCCCTTACACACCTCCGGGGTGGACGTCCATCTTCACAGGGGTCAATCCCGGCAAGCACGGCATCTTCGGTTTCACTCTGGGCAATGCGCAGCGGCGCGAGGGCCTCGTGCGGCTCGACCGCGTCACCGCGCCGGCGATCTGGAACGTTGCTAACGCGCAGGGCAGGAGAATGGGCCTGTTCAACATCCCGATGACCTATCCACCTCCTCCCGTCGACGGATGGGCGGTGTCGGGGATGCTGACCCCCGAGGGAGGGGGCGCAACGCCCGAGGGCTTCACCCAGCCGCCGGACCTTGCAGCCAAGATCATCGACCACGTGGGCAGCTACGAGATCGACATCGAGGTCGACTACGACCAGGACTGGAAATCGACAGAGATCATCGAACGGCTGTCGCGCAACCTCACCCGCAAGCGCAAGGCCCTGCAGTACCTCCTCGCCACCGACGGCGACTTGCCGCTTCTCTTCGCTGTGCTCGAGGCGCCGGACAGGCTCATGCACGTCCACTACAAGTACATAGATCCGCGCTGCGAGCACTACACACGCCCCGAAGCCGGCGCCATCCGCGCCAGAGTGTGGCGGTTCTTCGACGAGATGGACGCGGTGATCGGCGACCTAGTCGCATGGGCGGGCTCGAACGGCTACGTCATCAGCATGTCCGACCACGGCTTCGGCCCGAAGGACAAGGTGGTCAACCAGAACTTTGCCCTCAAGGAGTGGGGTCTGCTGTCGCTGTCGGGCGCGGGCGGAGCCGTCGGTTCCTCCGCCCGCGTGCGCAAGCTCGCCAAGAAGGTCAAAGGTGTGGTTCCCAAGCAGGTTTGGAAGAAGGCCAAGTCCTCGGCCCACTCCTCGATTGACTGGTCCAGGACCAAGGCATTTTCGGCCCCCAACCCCCAGCAGGGCATCTACATCAACCTCAAGGGGCGCGAGCCCCACGGGATCGTCGAGGAGTCGGACTACGAAGCCGTGCGCGACGAGATCATTGCTCGCTTCACCGAGCTCAAAGACCCGGTGGACGGGCGTCCCGTCCTCGACCACATGCACAAGAAGGAAGACGTGCTTGAGGGGCCGCAGGCCCCCGGCGCCCCCGATCTGTTCCCCGTGTGCCGTGACTACTCCTACGAGCTGAGCGACGGCCTCTTCTCACCCGGCGCGATCACCGACTACAGGGAGCTGCCGCGCGGCTTCCACCACATGGATGGAATCGTCGGTATCGCCGGGCCGGGCGTCGATGCACGCGCGGGCCTCAGGGCTCACCTCTATGACATCATGCCCACCGCCCTGTACCTGGCCGGGATCGCCATCCCCGAGCTCGACGGGCGCGTGATGGACGATTTCCTGCCCGCAGGCATGCTTGTGGACAGGCCGGTCGAGGTCACAGCCATGACCCTTCCCAACGCGGGTGAAGGAGCCGAGGCCGGACCGTACTCGTCCGACGAGGAGGCCCAG
Source organism: Actinomycetota bacterium (assembly GCA_038254435.1). Classification (GTDB taxonomy): domain Bacteria; phylum Actinomycetota; class CADDZG01; order CADDZG01; family WHSQ01; genus JBBSGD01. The sequence continues at coordinate 42,881 of JBBSGD010000013.1, read as the reverse complement.
ATCGAGGAATCGCTGCGCAACCTCGGGTATCTGTAGGGCGCGGTCAGGCTTTGCGCGCGATGTCGGGATCGTCCACCGCGAAGATGAGCTCGGTCTCCCCGCCGTTACGACGAGCGAGGTAGACGGCAGAGATCGCCACGCCGGCACCGGCAAGCTTGCGGCAGTAGCGGCCGAGCTCCCCGGGCCTGTCGTCGAGCGTCACCGCCATCACGCGGCGCGATCCCTCGACCGTGAAACCGTGCGACGCTAGCGCTTCGCCGGCGTCTTCGCCGTCGTCGACGACGAGCCTTATGTGGCCCCGTCCGTCGACCGCCGCCGCAGTGAGCGTCTCAATGTTGACCCCCGACGCGCCGAGGATCTCGCCGACCTCTGCCAGGGCGCTCGGCCTGTCGCCCACGCTCACGATGATCTCTTCGAGCATGATCGAAGCGTACCGCTCTTGGAGACGCGAAAAAAGCGGGCAGCAGGCCCCTCAGTGCGCTCCTTCTGCCGAGGTCACTGCCCTCAACGTCCGCCACAAGATCCACACGTCAAGGGACAGCGACCAGTTCTGGATGTAAAAGAGGTCGTAGCGCACATAGTCGGCAAAGCTCGTGTCGGTGCGACCCGAGACTTGCCACAGCCCCGTCATGCCGGGCTTCACCCTGAGGCGGTTGTAGACCCAGTCGTCGTACTGCTCGACCTCGCTCGGCAACGCAGGCCGCGGGCCGACGAGGCTCATCTCGCCGCGCAGCACATTGAAGAGCTGGGGTAGCTCATCGAAAGAGTATCGCCTTAGCACCCTGCCGGCACCCGTCACGCGCGGGTCCTCGCGCAGCTTGAAGAGGAGGCCGGGGCCCTCCGAGAGGTGTTCGAGCTCGGCGCGCTTTGATTCCGCGTCCGCGACCATCGTGCGGAACTTGACACAGGTGAAGGTCTTCCCGTCCCGTCCGGACCGTACCTGCCGGAAGAAGGCGTCACCGCGGGAGTCGCGGCGAATCCACAACGCTATCCACGCGAGCACCGGGGACAGCAATGCTATGAGGAGCGCCGAGCCGATGACGTCCATCGTCCGTTTGATGGTTCGTTGCAGCTTGTCCATGCCGGTGCGTCGCACGTACAAGAGAGGGATCCCCGCAACCGATTGCACGATCATGCGCGACGCCATGAGATCGACTGTTCCCGAGGTGATCTGCATGTCGACGTCGACGTCCTGCAGCGCCCAGAAGAGCCGGTTGAGGCGGGCCGCATCGAAGGCCGAAGCGGCAACCAGGACGAGCGTGGCGTTGTGTGCCATGACGACGCTGCGCACGTCTTCGGTTCGCCCGATACACGGATGTCCGTCGCCTACCTCATCGCCCAGGGTCGTGGCGTCGTCTACGAAACCGATGATCTTGTAGCCGAGCCACGCCTCGCGCTCGAGAGTGCGCGCAACGGTGCGCGCCTCGTGGTTACTTCCGAGCACGATCGTTCGGGTGACGTCGCCGCCGCGCCGCCGAAGGAAATGAAGGCTCTTGCGAACGATCAGGCGCTCGCCTCCGACGATGAGGAAGCCGCTCACCATGCCCACGAGGGTCCACCCACGTGCGAGGTTGAGGTCGAGGATGGAGTCGGCGAGAAAGATGCCGACAACGCCCGCCACGACTCCGTGCAGCACCTGTTTGAACTCGTTGATGGGACTGAGGACCTGGCGAGGCTCGTACAGGCCGTAGAGCCAGAACAGCATCAGCCACGCGGGCGTAGCGACGAGCGTGATGACGGTGTAGCTGTAGCGGGCGGCCGGGAGCGTGTCGTTGAGTATCTCGAAGCGGATGATGGAGGCGATGAACAGCGACGCCGACACCGCCAGCGCGTCGACCAGGACGCGCAGTGCTATGCGCTGGGCGCTCTGGCGCTGCAGCGGCTGGCGACGGGGCGCCTTGTGGGGGTCGAGAACCGGTGCGGTCTGGGCCATCGTTCCCTTACAGGTAGCCGAGGCCGCGCAGTGAGTCCTCGATCATGGCCTCTTCCTCCTCGGAGTAGGGCGAGCTTTCGTCCCGTGCTCCCGATGATAGAGGCGCTGTCGTCTTGATGGGGTGATCGCCGAGGTGCTGGGGATCAAAAGCGCTTGACATGACCTTGCCCTCGAGGTCCTCGGGCACCCCGAGCCCGGCTTGATAGAGGAGCGTCGGGGTCACGTCGAGCACCGAGCCGGCGAGATCGTCCCGCCGCTGCGTCCCTGGCCCGGCGACGATCACGATGCCGTCGGGGTGGTGCACGCCGCGCGGAAGGTGGCGCAGGTCGGTGAATGCGGCGCGGTGAAAGACCTCGTCGTCGAGCTCGTAGCGATGATCTTTCAGGACCGGCAGCACGTCGGGGGCTCCCGCGAGACAATCGCCGCTGAAGACGTCCTCGGCCAGATAGACGTGGTCGGTGACGGGCCGCCCGTCTGGCCCGGCAAGAGCCCGGAAGCGCTCGGCGAGGTCGTGCTTGACCCCCGGTAGCTCGGCGGGCGGCACGATGCCGTGAGGCTCGCGTCCCGCCACGTTCACGAACACGCCCTGCTGCGGGATCGGGGAGGCGAACGCCTTCGTTTGCGACCAGTCGACGGCGGCGAACGTAGCTCCTTTCGCCCTGCGAGCGAGCCTGTGGGGAAGGATTCTCTTTGCTAGAGGCACGAGGCTGCGCGCCACCCCGGTCTGCAGAGCGCGCGCACGCGTCTTCATCTTGAGATATCCCCACCTCTCGAGCAGGGCGTTGGTGTGGACGCTTGCCTCCCACGCGGTGAAACCGTGGTCCGAGCACACGAGTACGCCGCCGGCGGCCCCCGCGTAGTCCTCGAGCAAACCGATGATGCGGTCCATGGCCGCGTAGCAGCCGACGATCGCGGGCCGCATGTCCCTGCCCTCGGGCGACTCGTAGAGGGGGTCCGCGGGGTCGAGGTAGCGGTAGTAGACGTGCTGCAGCCGGTCGGGGCTCTCGAGCACCGAGAAGACGAGATCGGTAGGCGAGTGCTCGAGCAGCGCGGCGAGCACGCGGTAGCGCTGCTCGAGCGAGACGATCATCCGGTCGCACAGCCCCGTCGTCTTGTAGTCGGCTTCCCAGTCCGCCGACACGTCGACTATGTAGTCGGGCTCGACCTCGAGTACCGTCCGCTCGGCCTCGGCCGGGTAGCCGAATCCGGTCATGCGATGGTCGCCGCGCTCGGGCGTCATCATTCCGGAGATCATCCAGCCGTGCAGCGGCTGCGGCGGGTAGCTGAGAGGCAGGTTGTAGATCCCGGCCGTGGCTCCCTGGGCTGCCGTCATCTCCCACAGGGTGGGAGCTTTGACCTTGCCCGCGTGGACGAGGACCTGATGTTCGCTCTGGGCGTTGCCCTCGAAGAAACCGTAGATGCCGTGCCGGCCGGGGTTGACGCCGGTAACGGCCGAGGTCCACGCCGGCGGAGTGTAGGTCGGGATCGTTGACTTGAGGATGCCGCTTGCGCCGCGCCTCTTGATGGCGGCGAGACGGGGCATCATCCCGGCCTCGATCAGCGGGTCGATCAGGTGCCAGGCGGCTCCGTCGAGCCCGATCACTACAGCTCTGGAGGTCATGAACGGCATCCTAAGTCGCCGGCGTGAGCGGGACCCGCACGAGACGCTGATTCGAGTTGCCAAGGACGTGAAGACAGCAGTGCTGAGCTCGCGCTATGGGGACGTAACCGTCGAAGGTGAAGTAGGAGTCTCGCAGGGTGTTGTCATCTCCGCGCTGCGACTCCACGCACGAAGGCTGCCTGCCCGGCATGCTGCAGATCGTCGACGATCACACTCACAAGACGCGCCCCGAGCGTAACCGGCGGATCCCAGGCGTCATCGACGATGCGGTCGAGGTCCGCGTCGCGTAGTCCTTGGATATATTGGATCGTCTGCTCGGCCACCGCGTCGTGATATCCGGTCAGCAGAGTCCCCGACTCCACACGGACTGCAAGAACCTCGTCCGGCCCCTGTCCGTATCCCGTCGCTCGAGGTTCGAAAGGCAGGCCGAATCGCTCCGCCCAACCGTCCGCTGTCCAAACCTGGTCAAGCTGCGCGCCGTCCGCGACATGATCATCCTGGATGCGGGTCAGATGCCACACGAGCCACGCGATCGTGTTTGCTTCGTCGTCGAGCCTGAACGTTAGTTGTTCGGGGGTCAGGCCGTCTACCGTTGCGTGGACGACTTCGCGGATCCTGCCGAACGCGTCGATGAGCACGTTGGTGCCTGTCATTTGCGAGCTCCTTTCAACTCGAACCATCCCCACGAGCGAAGATGTGACATATTGAGACTCGCTCTACCCCTTCCCGCTCTTGGCGAACTCGTCGACCAGCATGTGGACGTGGCCTACCGTCTCGAAGCCGAGCCGTTCGAGAATGGGTCGCGACATCGATCCGCCCTGGGTGATCAGGGTAGGGGTTGCCCGGCCGACCGCCTCATCCCAGCGGGCTCGAAGCAGGGCGCGGTAAGCGCCGCCACGGCGCGCACGCCGCAGGGTTGCGCCTCCGTACAGCAAGAGGCCGTGTGGCGTCGGCGCCGATGTTCCGGCGGAGACGATCAGGCCGTCAAGCCACACCGCATGCATGATGTTCGGTGAGTCCCTCCAGTGGGAAGGGAGCAGCGCGCGACTCTCATTGATCTCGTCGCCGGGCATATCGAACGCCTCCCACTGCACCTCGTTCGCTGCCGCGTACTCCTCGAAGGACTCGACCCTGCGAGCGACATGGCCGGGTTGTGGCGGTGGCGGTTCGCTCTTCAATACGAGAGCGACGGCGTAAGGATCCTTGTCTCGGATGATGCCCCTGTCGAGCAGCAGATCCACAAGGCCCTCGGGCTCGGCGCAACTGCCGATCTCCCATTGTGTGCTGTAGCGGCCGCGTGAGCGCAGCAATGAGCGGACCTCCGCGATGACCTCGTCGACCTCCTCGACGCGGAAGTGCTGGCGTTGGACGGTGTTCCATCGTTTGCCCGATCCCATCCAGAGCGTAAAGCGGTCGGTGGCGACTCGCTCATCGTTCGGTCCCAGAGGTCCAAACGAGTTCGGGTATTCGGCGATCTCCGTAAGCACGAGAGAAAGGTAACCCGGAGTGGCAACGCCATGGGAACTGTGGGCGGCCGAATGAGCGCGTCATGAGGGCACCCCTCATTGGGTTGATCAGAGCCGGGACGTCTCCACCGTCACGGGGCGTCCCAGGAAGCGACCCAAGCCTGCCGCGGCAGCCTCCAGTGCTCGCTGGGCACCCCGTTTCGGGTCAACGTACGAGAGGAATTCGACCTTGATCGAATTCCCCCGGAGGGTGCGTGTCCAGTGCCCGGCAATACCGCCGTTCATGAGCACCAGGCTGTTTAGGGCGCCGGCGATCGCGTTCCTCGTGAGGTGGTTTCCTCCTCCGAGCGCCGACGCGATCGACCCCTCGCACCGAGCAAGCGTTTTGTCGTCCAGACCAAGCTGCCGATAGCGTGGCCCGTTGTGCTGGTGCACGCGCGGACTCGTGAGCCTCAGCATCCAGCGAACGTCATCGCGCGCGACGAAATGCCACGTCGGTCTCAGCACGTGCGTGCGTATGATCGAACCGGCTGCCCGCGCGCTATCGAGATCCTCGTCGACGAGATTCCCGGCACGTTGTCCTACCGACCACTTCGCCGGAACGTAGTCCTGGGCTTGCATCGCACCGTGCCACCGCACGGCCTGGTCTGGGGTATCGAACGAACGCCCGGTCAAGCGCGAGTTGTGCATCCGCCGCCGGTCGATCTCGGAGCTCTTCATGGGTCCCGTCAGCCTAGTGGGTGTCTTTGCGCGGCTCCTCGCGGGCCGGAACATGGATCTCTGGCTTGCCAACTCCATTGATTCCCATGCGGCAAGCCAAGCGTTCGGCGGGGAAGTTCGGGGCTTCGCGCAGGAGCTGCTAGGCGTGAATCTTGGTGACCGGCGAGCTGCGGCAAGAATGGCCTCTAACCAGGCACCCTGTCGGTCGAAAAAGAGGCGGTTAGCTCAGCGGGAGAGCACTGCGCTTAACGTAGGGGTCGGCGGTTCGAACCCGTCACCGCCCACAAAAGCGGACGACCAAGCAAGCGCTCGTGGCACGTGCCCGGGAGCCCGCTACCGAGTCCCGAACGACTCCGGGTGTCGTTCCTAGCGATCGATTACGGGTGGGCGGCTGCCCCTTCCCGCAAGGGTCCTGACCTCGCGCAGCGCGACCGACATCGTCGCCAGGTCGGAAGTGTCGGCAGCCCTTAGATCCCCCAGCAGCGATCTGTAGCGCGCCAGGTTCTGACCTTTCTCCTCGAGCCACGAGCTCAGGCGCTTCTTGGGGCTTGCGTCGCCGGGTGTGGAACTCACGACCTCCACCGAGAGCGCGCTGTGCCAGCTCTGGAGGTCGCTCCGCAAGGCGTCCCGGGCGAGGGTCTGCCACCGGCCGGTGCGAGGGAGCGACAGGATCTGGTCGCGCAGCCATCCCAGGTGGAGCTCGTCGCCGAGCAAGAAGTGAATCGAGGCGCATTCCTCCACCGTCCCCTCGGTGGCGCGAGCCACTTGAACGAGATCGGGTGCCGAGCTCATCGCCGGCAACCCTGCCACCTTGCGCGCGAGCTCGGCCGGGACACCGTCGCCCTCGAGAGATGCGCACTTCTTCTCGAAGTGGTCCTTGTCGTGACCCAGCAGAAGGTCGCCGATCCCGCTGCTTAGCGCCTCGCAGCCCGGCCGGTAGGCCTCGACCATCTTCGAGATGTCTAGCGGAGTGGAGCAGTGCCCCAGCAGCCACCTCGTGACACGCTCGGCCAGCTTACGCATCTCGAGGATCATCCCCGTCTGGGTGGAGGCGGGGATGTCCGAGCCCAACGCCTCGATCTCCTCGCGCGTCTCCCGTGACCGGAGCACCTCCCGGGAGATGGCGTACGCGCGAGCGATCTCCTGGGGCGGGGCGCCGGTTTCCTCCGCCAGCCGGAAGACAAACGTAGTGCCCTCGGAGTTGACGAGCTCGTTGGCGACCTGGGTCGCCACGATCTGGCGACGCAAAGGGTGCGACTGCATCTGCTCGCCGAAGCGCTCGCGTAGCCGCTGCGGGAAGTAGCGCTCGAGCTCCTGGGCAAGGTAGGGATCTTCAGGGACATCGGAGTCGACCAGTTGGTCCTCGAGGATGAGCTTTGTGTAGGAAAGGAGCACCGCGAACTCCGGGGAGCAAAGCCCGCGCCGATCCGAACGGCGCTCGGCGAATGCCTCGGCATCGGGAAGGAACTCAAGCCGGCGCTTGATCTTGCCGCCTTGCTCGAGGCTTGCGACGTAACGCTCGTACACCGATGCCATCGAGGCAGCCTGGCCCATCGAGTTCGCGAGCGCCCTCGCCTGCTCGTAATTATCCTTGAGGACGAGGTCGCCGACCTCGTTGGTCATCTCCTTTAGCAGCGAGTTGCGCTGCTTCGTGTTCATGTCCCCGGCCCTCACCACCGAGTCGAGAAGGATCTTGATGTTGACCTCGTGGTCGGAGCAGTCGACCCCGGCCGAGTTGTCGATCGAGTCGGTGTAGATGCGGCCCCCCGCGAGGGCGAACTCGATGCGGGCCCTCTGCGTGAAACCGAGGTTGCCGCCCTCGCCGACGACGTGGCAGCGGAGCTCCGACGCGTCGACCCTGACCGCGTCGTTGGTCCGGTCTCCGACGTCGGCGTGGCTCTCCTCGCTGGCCTTCACGAAGGTACCGATGCCGCCGTTGAAAAAGAGAGCGACCGGAGCTCGCAGGATGGCCGAGACGACATCGTTGGGGGTCAGCTTGTCGGCCTCGGTCCCCAGGGCCTTCTTCGCTTGGGGGGACAGCTTGATCGACTTGGCGTCGCGTGGATAGACGCCCCCGCCCTCAGACAGCACGTCCCTGTCGTAGTCGTCCCAGGAGGAGCGGGGGGCGCGGAACATGCGGTCGCGCTCGGCGAAGCTCGACTCCGGATCCGGATCCGGGTCGATGAAGATGTGGCGGTGGTCGAGAGCAGCGATGAGCTTCATGTGCCGCGACAGCAGCGCGCCGTTGCCGAACACGTCGCCGGACATGTCGCCGATCCCGATCGCGGTGAAATCGCTGGACTGAATGTCGGTGCCGAGCTCGCGGAAGTGGCGGTTTACCGACTCCCACGCCCCCCGCGCCGTGATCCCCATCTCCTTGTGGTCATAGCCGGCGGAGCCTCCCGAAGCGAACGCGTCCCCGAGCCAGAACCCGTACTCGGCGGAGATCTCGTTGGCCGTGTCGGAGAAGGTCGCCGTTCCCTTGTCGGCCGCGACGACCAGATAGGTATCGTCGTCGTCGTAGCGAACGGTGTCTTCGGGTGGCTCGACGGCCCCGTCGACAAGGTTGTCCGTGACGTCGAGCAAGCCGCGGATGAACGTCCTGTAGCAGCTTTCGACCTCGGCGAAGAGCGCGTCGCGGTCCCCCTCCGGGGGCGGACGCTTGACGACGAACCCACCCTTTGCCCCGACGGGCACGATGACCGCGTTTTTGACCTGTTGCGCCTTCATGAGCCCCAGGATCTCAGTGCGGAAGTCCTCGCGACGGTCCGACCACCGGACTCCTCCGCGGGCGACCTTTCCGCCGCGCAGGTGCACGCCCTCGGTGCGCGGCGAGTACACGAAGATCTCGAACGTGGGGCGGGGAAGCGGAAGGGCGGGAACCTTCTCGGGATCGAACTTGAACACCAGCCGGTTTTTGGACTTGCCGTTCGATCCGCGTTGGTAGAAGTTCGTGCGCAGCGTTGCCCTTATGAGCGCTAGGTAGCTGCGCAGGATGCGATCTTCGTCGAGACTCGCCACGTCGTCGAGGGCTCGCTCTATCGCGCCGGCGAGACGCTCATCCCCCTCGGCCGCGCGCGCCGGCTCGAAGCGGGCATGAAACAGGTCGATGAGCTGGCGCGCGATCGCCGGATTGTTGACCAGCGTCTCCTCGACATAGGTTTGGCTGAAGAGACTGCCCGTCTGACGCAGGTACTTCGAGTAGGCCCGCAGCACGGCGATGTCGCGCCATCCGAGGCGCGCCCTCAGGACCAGCCGGTTGAAGCCGTCGTCCTCGACCAAGCCATCCCACACCCGTGCAAAGGTCTCCTGGAAGAGGTTCTTGACGGTCTCTTTCTGCAGGAGGTCGGTGTCGCCATAGGTGAGGCCGAGATCAAAGATCCACTTCGTCTCCCCGGCGGCCCGCACCTCGTAGGGGTGCTCCTCGGCGACCTGCACGCCCATGTTCTCTAGGCGCGGCAGCAAGTCGGACAGCATGATGCGCTCACCGGACGTGTAAAGGGTGAAGCGGAAGCTCGTGGGCGGCGCCTCGAGCTGCCGGTAGAGGCTGGTGGAGATCTCCCCCTCCGGCTCCAGGGCCTCGAGGTGCTCGATGTCCGCCACCGCCCGCCGCGGCGCGGTGACCGCCCGATATCCGGCCGGGAATGCGTCGCCGTATTCGTGCAGCAGCTCGAGGCCCCGTTCCTCGCCGAGCTCGTCGAGGAGGGCATCTTCGAGCTCGTCGTTCCACGTGCGTATGGCCGCGGTCAGCTTGACTTCGAGGGCGTCGGCGTCGTAACGGATGGTGCCCGTCGGCTCGGTGTAGATGATGTAGTGCAGGCGGGCGAGGATCGATTCCGACACTTGCGTCGAGTACTCGACGTCGACCCCGCCCAGGGACTTGGTAAGGATGCGCTGGATCTGTCGACGGGACTCGGTGTTGTAGCGGTCGCGCGGCAGGTACACGAGGCACGAGAAGAAGCGCCCGTAGCCGTCTCGCCTTACGAATAAGCGTAGGCGCTGGCGCTCCTGCAAGTGCATCACCCCGACGGCCGCGTCGTAGAGCTCGTCCACCGAGCTTTGGAAGAGCTCGTCGCGCGGGAACGACTCGAGCACGGTCTCGAGATCCTTGCGGCTGTGCGTCTTTAGCGCGAAGCCGGCCCTGTCCACGACCTGTCGGTACTTGTGCCTGAGCACGGGGATCTCGGTGGGGCTCGTGTTGTAGGCCACGGAGGTGTAGAGGCCGAGGAAGCGCCGCTCACCGCTCACGTTTCCTTGTTCGTCGAAGCGCTTGATGCCGACGTAGTCGAGCCGGCTGCGCCGATGCACCGTCGCCCGCGAGTTGGCCTTGGTGAGGATCAAGAGGTTGCGCTCGTGGGCGCGCTCGCCTATCTCCCTGGGCAGCTTGGCAAGATTGACGGTCGACGGGCGGCCCGGCTTCGAGCGCAGGATGCCGAGGCCCGACCCCTCGACCTCCTCTAGCACGTCCTCGCCGCCCTTGTCGGCGAGGTCGTACTCCCGGTAGCCGAGGAAGGTGAAATGGTCGTCCGCGATCCAGCTCAGGAGGGCTTTGGCCTCGGTCAGCTCCTCCTCGTCGACCGGAGGCCCTCGCCCCTCGAGGTCGGCGAGGATCACATCGACTCGTTCCCGGATATGCCCCCAGTCCTCCACCGCGGCGCGCACGTCGCCGAGAATTCGGAGCAGGTCGTCCTGAAGCTCGTCCAGGAGCTCGGACTGCGTCATCCTGTCGATCTCGAAGTGGATGAAGGACTCGGAGCCCGTCCCCTCCGCCTTCGAATCGATTAACTCGGTCAGGCCGCCGGAGTCGTCCCGGCGCAGCCACATGATGGGATGGAGCACGATGTGGATGCCGAGGTCGTGGCGCGAGATCTCGTTGCGCACCGAGTCGACGAGGAAGGGCATGTCGTCGTTCACGATCTCGACGACGGTGTGCGTGGTCTGCCAGCCGTGCTGCTCGAACTGGGGGGTATAGACACGCACCTTCGGCTCGCCCGAGGCCCGGGAGCGGCCGAGGTCCCAGTGGGCGAGGGCTGCCCCGTAGACGTCGTCGGGCTTCCGGTCGCCGATGTCCTCGAAGGGGACGCCGGCGTAGTAGTTGCGAAGGAAGATGTCGAACTGCTTGGAGGCGTCGGGGGCGAGCTTTTCGTGCGCGATCTTCGCTGCCGCCTCGATCAGCTGGGCCCTGGCCTCGTCCTTGTCGGTCAATATCGGTCCCCGCCCTGGTTAGGGTCCGCTCCCTTGCCAACGAAGCCTAACGCGGTCACGGGCCCAGCCCTGGCCTGGCGCGGAGTGCGGGCGTGCCGTCGAGTCGCCGGCGCAGATCCTGGTTCTGTGGCCCGGTCGGCCTCCTCGAGGATCCGCAGCTTGTAGGCCGTGATGTAGCGGCGGCGCTGCCCCTTCTCTGGGACTTCCGGGTCCGGTGACATCCCATCAGGATGTACCCGCGATCCCGTTCCTGTCAGGGTGATGGCCATGAAGCCGGTGCTCCTTCCGCGCCCTTCTTGCTCAGTAATTTCAAGCGAAGGTGTCTCACCTCATGTTGGCGAGAGGGGAGCCGGTCGGCCTCCCTTAGCTTGCGCACCACCTGGTCTGGTGTGTGCTTGCGTCTCTTCACCGCGATGATCCTCGTTCCGCCTCTTCCGAGGCATCCAGACTCTCACTCGCAGTGGACCGATTTCAGGGGGTCAGGCCAGCGACAGGGCGCCGGTGTCGAGGGGTTTCTGCGGTTCGCTATCGGAATGACCATCGGGGGCACGGGGATCCAGCAGCTGCTCGACGGCGGGATCGATCTCCGTACCGGCGTTGCGGGGATCTCGCGCAACTACCTGCGTTTTATCCAGGTTTACGAGCGGGGTGCAGCGGCGTCCGAGAAGAGCGATCCGCCGCCGCCCTAGACAGCTGCTCGATTAGTGCGTATTCTCGAGTGAGGTGACCATAAACGAGCGCTTAGGCGCACAGTTTCGACTCGACAGACGTTTGCTCGTCTCGGTGGTGTCTTGTTGCTTCCTGGTCGCCTCGCTCGTTGCCGGAGCGCCTGCCGGGCGTGCGGCGACCGGCGACTCCGTCATCGTGACTCGTGGGGGCCAATCGGCTACCGTACCCTTCACCATCTCGAGTCCAGGGGAAGTTGTCTTGAGGGCCTCGGTCTCGGCCCCGGGCGTCTCGTGGCAGCGCGTGGGCGACGAGTCGGCGGTCGTATCCCTCTATGTGGACGGGCGCTACGAGAGCGATCTGGTGATCATGTCCCACATGCCGCAGGAGCGCTCGGTGGCCCTCGGCCACGTCAAGTCAGGTCACCACAACTTGATCGTCCGCTTCGACGGGCACCGATCTCCTCCGGGGGCCACATCTGCGTCGCTGGACTCGATGTCGTTTGCCGACGTTGCACCGGCCGATGCTGGCTACGTCGCGTCGAGGCACGCGCCGGTTCTGTACGGACGGTCCCTTTCCAACGAGGGCGGGCCCTTCCAAAACGCTTATACGGATACGCCTCTCGTTGCCTGGCACGAATCTGCGGCCGCATCGACTCCGGGGGACCGGATACTCCAGTACTCGGTCGTGTGGAGCAACGAGGACGGAGGCACGAGTCCGCCTGCCCTGATGGCTCGCTGGGGCCGCACCACCGACATCGAATGGATCTACCAGGTAGAGGTGGATGCCAGAGGCCGGACGGTTCCCGGTACGGCCGTTTTCCAGGGCAAGAACCATGCCACGAAGCCGTTCAAGGGGGACTACGAGAACGGGCACCCGATCCTGCAGACATGCACCTCCAACAACAACGTTTGCGACAAGGTCAAGAAGGGCTACATGCGTTTCTTTCTCGATGCGAACCAGATTCGTCCCGTCGACAGGGCACGCGAGGTCCTGATGGATGACAACCCGTGGACGTACTGGGTGATGGCACAGGAAATGATCCGTGAGGGCGATGTCGAGTCACCGTCCGATCCTCTTACTCCGGCGTTGGGCGATCAGCGCACATACCTCTACGTCGAAGTTAAGAAGGACACAATCGGTGCCTCGAACGACGGCTCGAGTTGGGACGGTCTCGCACTCGGTGTTGTTATGAAGGGCGACTCCACGATCTATCGCTCCGACCACTTCACTCCAGGCTGGTCGATCCAACGGGACCTCCCTGCCGCCACGACCGTCGAGCTGCCGGCTGGGACATCGGCGGCCGACGTCGAGAAGGTGGTCGGCATACGCGTGCCGACAGGCAAGAAAGACACGGGCGCGTCCGTTCACGTCACCGCCATCAACCGGGCATTCTTTCTGGGAGCCGACTACCGTCCCAACTCGTCATTCATTCGATGGACGGGATCCGTCACTCTCACGCCGCAGGAACCGCAGCGGACGTTGTGGACCCCTTCCTGAGCGGACTGGGCCGACCCTCGGACGCCTGAGACAGGCCGGGCCGAGCCGCACCTCTTCCACATGTTCAACGGCCGTCCTACGCGATGGAAGTTGTTGAATGGTGACATGTCTCCGACCGAGGCCGCGCGCACTACCGAGACGAAGAGGTCATCGTGATGCAGTCGGGTGGATTCGTCGTCGGCATCGATATCGGTGGCACCAACATGACCGTGGCCACGGCCGACCGCAGCGGCACGGTGCTCAGGCGCGAGACCATCCCGACCCAGCGCCACAAGGGTGCGCAGCAAGCCCTCGAGCGCGTTCTAGCGGTGGGGAGTCGCCTGGTGTCCGAGACGCGCGAGCAAGGTGAGCTGATCGGTGTGGGCGTGGCGACGATGGGAATCACGTACGACAATCACGTTGCGCTCGCGCCCAACGTGCCGGGATGGTCCGATCTGCACATTCCCACCACGGTCCGCGCCTCCTTCGCCGCCCCGGCGATAGTGATCGAGAACGATGTGAAGGCTGCCGCGTGGGCCGAGGCTAGATGGGGTGCACTTCGTGGCAGCAAGGTCGGACTTCTGCTCAACCTCGGTACCGGGATCGCGGTAGCAGCAGTCATAGACGGCTGCTTGTACCGAGGAGCTCACGACGCTTCCGGCGAGATCGGCTACAACCTCACCAGCGCCGGAGATGGAGAGGGCTTCGCCCGCGGCATGGCGCCGCTCGAGGACCGTATTGGCGGGGGAGCCATCGAGCGGCGGGTGCGTGAAATCTTTGGCGATGATCACGACATCGAGCGGGTGTTCGCTTTGGCACAGAGCGACGCAAGATCTCAGGCGTTCGTCGACGAGGTGCTCGGCGAAATCGCCCTCCATGTGACCAACTGCGCCGTCGCGTTCGACGTCGACCGGATAGTGGTCAGCGGGGGGCTCATGAGCGCGGCTGGGCAAGTGCTTTCCGTGCTCGCGCGCAGCCTGAGCTCTTTCGTTCCATTCCCGCCCGAGCTGGCGGCGGCGCGCTTTGTGCACGATGCCCCCTTGATGGGCGCTATCGCACTGGTGCTGGAGCCGGCGGAGGGTTTGCCAGCCAATCGACATATCGACTGAGCGGACTCAGGCGATATGTACCCGCAGACCGGCCTCGGTCAATGCCTCGAGCGCCTCTGGGTCGGCCGTCGCATCGGTGATCAGCTCATCGATCGCTTCGGCAGGGCAGATCTGGGCGAAGGCGGTCTTGCCCACCTTCGAGCCGTCGGTGACCGCCACCGTGGACCGAGCTCTTTCGATCAAGGCCCGGTTCGTTTGTGCTTCGACCTCGTGATGGGTCGTCAGACCCGACGCTAGGGAGATGCCGTCTACTCCAATGAAGGCGATGTCGAGGTTGAGTCCGACGAGCGTTTTCTCCGCGAGAGCACCGACCAGCTCATAGGATTCGGGGCGCGCGACGCCTCCCGTTACGACGAGCTTCAGATTGGGCCGCACCGCCAGCTCCGACGCGATGTTCAATGCGTTGGTAACGACGGTCAGTCCGGCTCGGTCGACGATCGCCCGCGCGATCTCGGTCGTCGTCGTTCCCCCGGTAAGACCCACCGCAGTGCCGTCCTTGACTCGGCTTGCTGCGGTCACCGCGATCCGCTGTTTCTGCACCTGGTGCCGCGCCGCCTTGTAGCGAAGAGGCAGCTCATAGAGAACCCCGTGGGCCACCGCACCACCGTGTGTGCGAGCAAGCAGGTTCTGGTCCTGTAGCAGCTCGAGATCGCGCCGGATGGTCGTGGGTGAGACGTCCATTTCGCCGGCAAGGTCGGCAACACCGATGCTGCCGTTGCCGGATACCCTTTCGAGGATCTCGGTAAGGCGCTCCGATCGTCTCACCACCAGAGCATAGCCACGATCTGTGGTTTCCCGAATAATCTGCTCGTTCTTGAGCTATTATGATCGGAATGAGCGTGATCGAGCATGAACTCGCTTCGCAGCCCGAGGTGTGGCGCAAGGCCGCAGCACTGGCCGAGAACGTCGGCGCACTGTTACCACAGGACGGGATGCGTGTGGCCGCCGTCGGCTGCGGCACCTCCTATTACGTAGCCAAGGCGTTCGCCGGTCTGAGAGAAGTCTCCGGTGCAGGCGAGACGGACGCCTGGCCTGCCTCGGAGGCGCCGCCGAGACATTCCTACGACATGGTCGTCGCAATCTCGCGCTCGGGAACCACGACCGAGGTGCTGCGACTGCTCGAGGGCCTGCCCTCTTCGGTGATCTGCCTCGCGATCTGCGCAGTGCCCGATTCTCCGGTCGTAAGTGTCGCCGCCGACTCGATCGTGCTCGAGTTCGCGGATGAAGAATCGGTGGTTCAGACGCGCTTCGCGACCGCCACACTCGCCCTTCATCGCGCTCATCTGGGAGAGGACGTGGAGGTCATCGCGCGTGCTGGGGAGCAGGCGCTGGTCTCCGAGCTGCCTGTTCGGCCCTCTGACTTCGACCATTTCGTCTTTCTCGGCCGGGGCTGGACGGTGGGATTGGCCGATGAGGCGGCGCTCAAGCTCCGCGAGACCGCCGGAGCCTGGAGCGAGTCATATCCCGCGATGGAGTACCGCCACGGCCCGATCAGCGTTGCAGGACCGAAGACCGTCGTTTGGACGCTGGGCGCGGTCGAGGCAGACGTGATCGCCGACATTCGCACGACGGGAGCAACGATCGTGCGTACCGATATCGACCCCCTCGCCGACCTGGTACGCGTGCACAGGGCGGCAGTATCTTTGGCCGCGGCCCGCGGGATGGATCCGGATCACCCGCGTCATTTGGAGCGGTCGGTGGTGCTTACATGAGTTATCTCCTGTCGGGCGAGTTCCACTATTTCCGGAATCCGCGCAGCCAGTGGCGCGACCGCCTGCAGCAGGTCGCGGATGCGGGCCTCGAGGCAGTGAGCATCTACGTCCCATGGAACTGGCATGAGCCGAAGCCGGGCTCGCTCGATCTGACGGGCGTAGGCGAGCCCGAGCAGGATCTGATCGGAGCGTTGGAGACCATTGCCGCCGCCGGGCTCGATTGCATCTTTCGGCCGGGGCCGTTCATCACCGCCGAGTGGCGCGACGGCGGGCTGCCTAGATGGCTCTGGGACACGGAGCCCCGGATCCTTGCCCTTGACGTGCACGGCAGGGTGGCTGGCGAGGGACGCTCCTATCCAGCTATCACCTACGAGCACCCGGCATACAAGGACGCGGTGCGGGGGTGGCTCGAGGCCGTCGTCAAGGCGGCGTCCCCGTACCTCAGCACGGCTGGGGGGCCAATCATCAACTGGCAGCTCGACGACGAGCCTTCCTACTGGCAGCAGCTTCACCATCCCCTGGCACTTGACTACAACCCGATCCTGGTGGAGGAGAGACCGGGGGGCTCTCGATACGGGCGCTGGCTCCTGGACCGCTACGAGAGCCTTGACGACATCAACACGCGCCACCGGAGCAGCTACCAAAGACCGGATGAGATCCTGCCCCCGACTAACCTCTTGTCGTCTGAGGAGCAATTGCCGCGCTTTTTGGACTGGCTTGATTTCAAGCTTTCGCTCGTCGACGAGCATGTGCTCTTCCAGTACGAGACGATAGCCTCGCAGGGAGTGGAAGTCACGATCTCGATGCTCTTTCCCTACCTGCTGCCTCTGCAGGCGGCGAAGTTCGCGGCTTTTGCCCGCGCACGGGAGCTTCCGTTGCAACTTACCAACGAGAGCTACCTGTCGCTGTTCTCGGCAACGGGCTGCCCGGAGCAGAAGATCGGTCACATCACGATGACTCACGAGACCTACAACATGTGGCGCGGCGCAAACCAAGGTCCGCCGGTGACCATGGAGCTTCAGGCATCCAACTCGAGCTTCATCGCCCCGGGCACCATGGAGCTGCTTTACGCGCTGACGGTGGCGCGGGGAATCCGCGGGATCAACTACTTCATGATGGTCGGCGGAACGAACCCGTCCGGCTTCGAGAACGCCACGGGCAGTGAATACGATATCGATGCCCCGATCGGAAAGGATGGGCAACGGCGTCCTCACCGGGACGTCATCCACAAACTATCCCGCATCGTGAAAACATCTGAACCTACGATCATGTCGGCCGAACCCCTCAGAGATGTGTGGATCGGTTGTTACGTCCCCTACGAGGCGGCGGCGCTCGTCGACGTCGACGACGTGGTATTCGATCGGGACGCCCTTCAGTCCACATTCAGCATGGGAGACATGGGCCTTTCCGATGCACCGAGTCTCTTCGCCCTCCTGGCCCTCAACAGCGTCAGCCTCGGATGTCTCGACCTGGAGCGCTCGGAGGAGGGCGAGCTCGGCGCCGCGCGCCAACTCTGGGTGCCGTCACTTCACTTCTTGGATCGCTTCGTTCAGTCGCGACTGTGCGACTACGTGCGAGGTGGAGGTCATCTCGTGCTGCTGCCCTGCGTGCCGGTGCTGGACGAACACATGGATCGCTGCCGGATCCTCAGCGATCTGGCTCTCGACGGCGCAGAGCCACCGGATGTGCGGCCCTTTGCGCCCGGCCCGGAGACCTACTCGCTGATCACGACGCCAGATGGAGTCGTCGTGGCGCCGGGGCCCGTCGACGCGTTAGCCTTGCCAGAAGGCGCAGAAGCCCTAGCATGGACGGAAAACGGTGATCCTTGCGCGTTCACTCGAGCCACCCAAGGCGGTCGCGTCACTACCTTGGGGTTCCGTCTTCAATACATGCCGACCTCAGGAGAGAGCCAGCATCGTTTCGCACTCCGCCTTGCCGAGTACGACGCTCCTCGGCAAGCGTCGAGCAAGGGTCGTGGGCTTGTGGCCGGTGAGCTCTCCGGACCCGCGGGCGGGATCGTATGCGTCGCGAACCCCGTTGAGCTTCCAGGCAGCGGAGTCATTTCCTACACCTCTCCAGGAAGCGGCGAACGGCGCCGTTTTCCGGTCGCGCTCGACGTCATGTCCCTCCCGGGACGCGGAGCGAGACTGCTCCCGGTGGATGTGCCCCTAATGCCCAGTGTTACGTTGCGGCACGCGACGTGGGAGTTGGTGTCGCAGAGTAAATCCGATGGGCTGCTGCGCCTTGCCTTTTCCTGCGAGCCGCGGGAGCTGGGGGAAATCGCTTTCGCCGAGCCGGTGGATCCGATGGTAGAGGCCGGTCAGGTGATCCGCTCTACGAGCGGTCAAGGGGCAGCAACGATCCTTGTGGTGAAAGCAGAGGCCCAGGAAGTGGTGGTATTAGTTCAGACGCCGGGCAGTTGACCGGTGCGGGAGGGTGGGAACATGAAAGGTAAGCGAACCCGGTGGTCGACCCGAGGTGTGGCGATCTTGGCGGCTCTCATGCTGTCCATGAGCGCGTGCGCCTCGGGGGGTACCGGCACGAGCGGCTCTCAAGACACCTCGGCGGCGAGTTTCAATGGACCGGTCAAAGGACAACACATAACCGTAGTCGTACCCCCGTGGGCGCAGGTTCCCAAGGATACGCTCGCCCGGTTCAGTAAGGAGACGGGAGTCTCGGTCACTCTCAACGTGACCTCCTGGGACAACATCCGCGACAAGGTCGTCGTCGCAGGGGCTGGGGGAAGCACGCTTGGGGATGTGACCGAATTCGATTGGTCGTGGACCGGCCAGTTCGGCCGAGCCGGGTGGTACATGCCTCTCGAGAAGGCTCTACCCGCCTCGATCCTCAGCGGTCTGCAGAACAACGGAGCCTTCACCTTCAGCGGACATCAGTACGCGGCCTGTTACAGCAACGACTTCCGAATCTCTGCCTATAACACCAATCTGTTCGCGCGGGCGGGGATCGCCAAGCCCCCCACCACCTTCTCCGCGCTGCTCGGGGACCTCAAGAAGCTGAAGGGCAGCGGAGTGCAATATCCGTTGACCCTTCCCCTGTCGGCCACCGAAGGAACCGCAACCCAGTGGTACTTGCTCACCCTCGCCATGGGTGGCCAGCTGTTCGACGAGAATTTCAAACCGCTCTTCAATGAGCCCGGCTCTGCTGGCTACAAGGCGCTGCAGTTCGAGGTCGGCGCCGTTCAGAGCGGGCTGGTAGATCCCGGCTCCATCTCCATGACCGACACGCAGTCCGGCGCCGCCTATACGTCCGGCCGGGCCGCGGTCATTTTGGCTGGGGGCCCGGATGAGATGGTCACTGCGAACGACCCGAAACAATCGAGCATCAGCGGGGACGCCGCCTTCATGCTGATTCCAGGTCGTGACGGGCCGGGCCCCACATTCGGCTTGCCCGAGGGCCTCGGGATCATGTCGAGTTCCACCCACAAGGCTGCGGCCCTTGCCTTTGTAAAGTGGTGGATGCAAAAGAGCACTCAGCTGACCCTGTACAAGAAGCTGGGGCTGCTACCGTGCAGCAGCTCGGCCGTCCATACCCTCGTCAACCAAGGTGCGTTGAAGGGAGGAGCGGCGATCGAAACCGAGCTTCCCCATTTGTCGCCGCTGTTCCCGCAGGGTGCCCCTCCCTGGTACACGCGCTTTTCCACGGAGGCATCGAGCCTGATCAATGCCGCCGCCAAGGGGAGCATGAGTGTGCCCGAAGCTCTTGACCAGCTAGCCTCTGAGGCCCGGTCGATGTCGAGCGGCCAGTAGTCCAAGCCGTTGCCGGGCGTCGACTTAAAGCGGGGGGTAGATCCTGGGCTCGGAGAGGCCCGGGACTCGGCCACACCCAATGTAATCCGCCACGAGGAGTCACGACTCGGGTGGTTCCTAGTATTGCCGGTCTTGATCGTCGTGGCGGTGCTGGTGCTCTACCCGCTAGGTTTCGGCTTCAGCATGAGTCTGAGGTCCATCATTTTCGGCTCAGGCATACCCGATCACTTCGTTGGCCTGCGCAACTACCAAGACGTAGTCACGTCCTCTTCGACGACCGCGGCCGCCGTTCACACCGCCGGCTACCTCATCGGTGCATTGGTCCTTGAGGTGGCGGCCGGCCTCGGCATCGCCCTGTTGCTCAACCGGTCGTTCAAGGGGCGAGGTCTGGTGTTTGCGGTCCTCATACTCCCGTGGGCACTCCCATCGGTGGTCAGCGCCATCCTCTGGCAGAGGCTGTTCGCTCCGAACGCCAGCGGCCTGCTCAACAGCCTGCTCCTCGACTTGCACGTGATCTCGGCTCCGCACGTGTGGCTTGCCAGCACTACCTCGGCCATATTTCTGATTACGCTCCTGCACGTCTGGGGCGTGATCCCGCTGACGTCTCTCATCTTCCTTTCGGGTCTGCAGAGCATCCCGGACGACCTGCTGGCAGCCTCGGCGGTAGACGGCGCCACCCCGTTTCGTCAGTTCCGCCACATCACCCTACCTTTGCTGCGACCGGCTTTAGCGGTCGCGCTGACCACGGGTACCGTCGTTGCGCTGGCGATCTTCGATGAGATCTACGTTCTCAACGGCGCCGCGCTCAACACCCGCTCAGTGATGATGCAGGTCTACCTCACGACCTTCCAGGATCTCGACTTTGGTCACGGGACCGCTCTCGCCTTCCTCTTGACCGGCGTCACCACAGTCTTTGGGATCGTCTACATCCGCGGTCTTCGGAGAGTCGAGCATTGATGACCTCTCGGCTCGGACGGCTCTTGCGCGGCGCCGGCATCCTGGCGATTCTGGCATGGTCTCTGGGCCCCATCTTGATCGGCGTCTTGACGAGCATCTCGACGCAGGCCGAGGTGCAGGCCACCCCGGCGGTATGGATCCCGAAATCCATCAGTTGGGACGGATACCGAGCACTCGTGGACTCTCACGCCGGCGCCGGCCTTCCGGGTGGCACGGAAACGGCAGCGTTCGGGCGTGCGATGCTGAACAGCGGGCTCGTGACGCTGGAGTCGACCGCCGTGATCCTGGTGCTGTCGGTCTTCTCGGGGTATGCGTTCAGCCGGCTTCGCTTCCGGGGCCGGATCGTCGTGCTCGCCGTCATCCTCGCTACCCTGACGATCCCTGTGTTCGCACTGGTGGCTCCGTTGTTCAGGATGATGGCCGGACTCCGTTTGATTGACACCCAGTTGGGGTTGGTCCTCATCTACTTGAGCGCGGAGGCTCCGCTGGCGATTTGGCTCTTCTACAACTACAGCCGCGAGATGCCGCGTGAACCCGAGGAAGCGGCGCTTATGGACGGATGCACTCGGCTCGGCGCCTTCGTGCGGGTCGTGCTTCCGCAGATGGGCTCCGGGATCGCGGCGCTAACGGCAATATTGCTGCTGGCGACCTGGGGGCAGTTCCTGATCCCTCTGCTTTTCGCTCCCACGCTGAACTCCAAACCCGTCACCGTGCTGATAACCGAATTCGTGGGCAAGTACACCACCAACTACCCACTTCTGGCCGCGGCAGGGGTGCTGGCGATGCTCCCGCCGGCCGTCGTTGCCATCTTCCTCAATCGACATATCAGAGGGATGCTCAGCGGGTGGTCGGGGTGACCGAGCGGGCGACGGGATGTGAGGAGGAGCATGGCCGGCATCACGCTTGAGGCGGTGACGAAAATCTTCCCGGGCACCACGGTCGCGGCAGTGGAGGACCTCGATCTGACGATCGAGGACGGGGAGTTCGTGGTGCTGGTGGGTCCTTCGGGTTCCGGTAAGACCACCGCTTTGCGCATGATCGCCGGTCTGGAGGAGATGACACACGGGCGGATCCGCGTGGGGGACCGCACGATTGGGAACTCGCCGCCTCGTACTCGGGATATGGCGATGGTGTTCCAGAATTACGCCCTGTATCCCCATATGACGGTCAGGGACAACATGGGCTTCGGGCTCAAGATGAAGAGGGTGTCCAAACAGCAGCGCAATGAGCGGGTCGAGCGGGTCGCGGCCATGCTCGACATGTCCGAGCTGCTCGGGCGCAAACCCAAAGAGCTGTCGGGCGGCCAGCGCCAGCGCGTCGCCATGGGCCGCGCCATCGTGCGCGAACCTGCAGCGTTCTTGATGGACGAGCCGCTTTCCAATCTCGACGCCAAGCTGCGGGTCCAGATGCGGGCCGAGATCGCGAATCTGCAGCGTCGGGTGAGCACCACGACCATCTACGTGACCCACGACCAGACCGAGGCGATGACGATGGGTGATCGTGTCGCCGTCCTGCACCAGGGCAAGCTCTTGCAAGTCGATTCTCCCCAGGAGCTCTACAGGAGGCCCTCCAACCTCTTCGTCGCGAGCTTCATCGGTTCTCCCGCGATGAACTCCATGCCTGCCGAGGTCGAGCGCTGCGGCGAGGGCATCTCGTTGCGACTCGCCGGCCAGAGCCTCACGCTTCCGCGCGACTCGATGGCTCGATTCCCTCATCTCTCGGTGCAACCGGGGGCCGAGGTCGTCGTCGGCATCCGACCCGAGGACATGCAGGATCCTTCCTTTGAGAGTCGAGGGGATGCGGGACAGACACTCGAGATGCGCGTCGAGCGCACGGAGATGTTGGGGGCGGAGATAATTGCCTATATGTGCTTGTGCGAACCAGATCTGAAGGGTCGCCGGGCACATGCCGAAGCCACGCGGCCACTCGGTGCAGAGCAGCACCAGGACAGGAATGACTTACCCGCTATCTTCACCGCCCGACTTGATCCTAGGAGCGTCTTCAAGCGGAATCAGATAGTCAAGGTGTCAGTTGCCGTCGATCGCATCTACCTGTTCGACCCCGCTACCGGTCGATCGCTCGGCTAAGCGAAGGGTGTCCTTGGATGCTCGCTGGACTGCCGAGACGGCTCAAAGAATTATTGTTGAGCGCGTGGTCATGCCACCCCTATCCTGATCGCACCTCCGACCGGGTCTAACCGATCGAGCCAACTCACCCCCAGGTGGATTGACCTCCCGGGGACCACCTCCCATCGTCTTCGCTCGTGCAGGAGCCGATCACCTTGGGTGACGAGGAAGCGAGGCCGGGCCAGCACTCGATTCACCCTGAGGATCAGTGCTCCATGTGGGACGGCGGCCGGTCGCGAGGGCACCGCATTCGGGGTGGCCCACGCGATTGGATCCTCCACCTCAACCGGAACCGTGTCTAGTCTCCAATCGCCGGTGTCGATGAAGCTGCAGACGGCGGCCGCCACAAAGCTCCCGCACAGTGCCGCCCGGTCCGCAGTCTCGGCTCCGTGTAGCAGGTTGCCGGCTGCGAATACACCCGGCTTAGAGGTGCGTTGAAGGTGATCGATTGCTGGCCCCCGCGTTCCTGAGTCGATCGCCAATCCGCCCGCGGCGGCCAGCTCGTGGTCGGGTATCCAATCCCCGGTGAAGACAACCGTGTCACAGGCGATCGTCATGGGATGCGTACCATCCATGGCCGCGATCTCCACCGCCTCAACCCGCCTCTTGCCGACGATCCGCGCGACGCGGGCGCGGGTTATCACCGGTACGCGGTGACGGCCGGTCGTCGCCCACTTCAGGGGAGCGAAGCTTTGGTGACGCGATTGCTCGGTGACCATCGCGGCGACCTGGGTCCCGGCGCGTATCAGTGTGTGCACCGCGGAGAAGCTGACGTGCTCGGCCCCCACGATCACCGCGCGATTCCCGATGGGTAGGTTGTAGAGGAACGCGAGCTGCTGGAGTTGACCGGTGGTCAGCACTCCCTGCGGTCGATCTCCGGGCACCAGCCGCGCCGCGCGAGGTCTCTCGCGGCAGCCGGTGGCCAGCACCACGGCGGCACCGGATATGTCCTGGATCCTGCCCGGACCGGTGACGGCGAGCCTCGTGGGACCATCCCATCCGATGGCGGTGGTCTCGGTTCGGATCTCGACGCCGGATCGTCGGGCGAGGTCTGTGTACCGGCGCGCGTAGCCGGGACCGTCCACGACCCGGTGTAGATCACGGATGCCGAACCCGATGTGGTGGGTATGCCGGGGGGTCCCGCCCGCCTCTGGTTCGCGCTCGAGCACCACGACGCGGTCTATGCCCAGGCGCCGGAGCTCAATCGCGCAAGACAACCCGGCGGGTCCGCCCCCCACCACTACGACGCCGGCCGGCTCAATCATTCGCGGGCCAGCCCGAGGACCTTTTCGGCTGTCCTCGCCGAATGTTCGGCGAACAGGGCGGCGACGCGCGCGCCGCAGTAGAAGGATTGGCAGCGCCCCAGCTGCGCCCTGGTGCGACGCCCGAGCCCATCAAGGTCTCGGGCGGGGACGGGGGAGCGGAGCGCATCCACGATCTCCCGTACGCTGACGCGTTCGCAGTGGCACACGATGCGCCCGTAGTCCGGACACTTTGAGACCATCTCGGAGTCGCGGTACGGCCGCTCGGCCGCCTCTCCGATTGTAGGCATGCGCACGGCCTCGAACGACGCTTTGGGTACGAGCTCAAGATTCGCTTCCACCAACAGGTCCCTGACATGCTCGGCGATTGCCATGGACGCCGACAGCCCTGTTGAACGGATTCCACCGACACAGACATATCTCTTCGACGGATTGGACGCGATCTGGTAGTCGTTGTGATCGGTGGCCGCTCGGAGCCCGGCATATACCGCAGTGATCTCGTTACCCACCAGGGCGGGGACGATGTGCGACCCTTTGTCGAACAGGCTCTGCACGCCAGCGTCAGTCGATTCTGTCGCGGTTTTGTCATCAACTTCCTCGGCGGTGGGACCCAGCAGCACGTTGCCGAAAACGGTTGGCGCCACCAGCACACCCTTGGTTGTGGCGCTGGGGACCGGCAGGAGGATGTGTGAGATCAGCGGCCGGGCGAGCTTGTCGAACACGATCAGCTCTCCGCGGCGCGGTCTCACGGTGAAGCTCTCGCCGCCGAACATGCGATCGATGGTGTCGGAGTAAAGCCCGGCGGCGTTGACAACGTGACGGGCTCGGACAACTCTGTTTCCAGAGACCAGCTGGTGGGTCCCGTTCGAGTCCCGGATCGACTCGACGGGCGTGCCGAGCAACAACGTGGCACCGTTCACAACGGCTTGGGTGACGAGCGCGAGGGGCGTGGTGAATGGACAAATGATCCCTTCGTCGGGTACCTCGAGAGCTCCCTTGGCCCCGCGACCGAGGCGGGGCTCGCGCCGGTAAAGCTCGTCGACACCGATGCGGCGGATGGCCGTGTAGCCGTTTGCCATCGAGTTCTGGACGATCCTCTGGAAGGCAGCGAGGTCGGCATTCGACCACGCGATCATCAGCGCGCCCACGACTTCGACCGGGATGTTGGCCTCGCGCGCGTACGACAGAAGCATGGCGTGACCCCGCGTCACCAGGGCCGCTTCCAGGCTTCCGGACTTGGCATCAAAACCGGTGTGCAGCAAGGCGGTGTTCGCCTTGCTGGTCCCGATCCCGACGTCGGCTCCGGCCTCTACCACCACCACCTCGATCTGATGACGAGCGAGCTCTCGCGCGATCGCGCAACCCACGACGCCCGCTCCGATGACTGCAACGTCGAAGGAGCGGTCAGTCATCTTGAACTGTCTTTCGCGCGCTTTGCTCCCACGCATCCAGGAAGGCCGCGGCGGCTTCGGGAGGGATTCTCGGCTCGTAGATCTCCTTTGGTTTCCAGCCCGCGGTGACTTCGGCCGGGCTCAGATCAGGCTCAATCCCGAGGCGCGCGAACGCGGCCGCACCGAGGCCGGTGGCGTTGGAGGAGGGGTACACCTCGACCCGGGTCTGAAGCAGATCAGCCTGCGTCTGCATGAGCAACGAGGACCGGGTCAGCCCACCGTCCGCCCTGAGCGTCGTTATCTCGCGACCGAGATCGGACTCCGCGGCACGGGCCAGAAGGGCTACGGAAGCCGCGATTCCTTCGACCGCGGCGAGTACGAGATGCTCGCGCGCCGTCGCGAGGGTGATCCCGGTGAAGGAAGCCGTCGCGTTCGGCTTCCAGAGGGGAGCCGCAACTCCAGCGAGAGCGGGCACGAACGAGACTCCTTCGGAGGACTCGATGCTCCCTCCCAGGTGGTCGAGTTCCTGAGGTTTCGAGATCAACCCGATGCGCTGCAACCAGCTCACCGCAGCGCCGGCGGTATAGACCTGCCCGTCGAGGCAGTAGGTGGTTGACTCGCCGAGCTTCCAGGCGACGCACGCTACCAGCCCGGATCGCGATCGGAGCGCCTCGGTGCCCGTGTTGGCGAGCATGAAGGCTCCGGTGCCGTAGGTGCACTTGGCGTCACCGGCGTCCAGACACGATTCAGCGAACAGAGCAGCCTGCTGATCCACGACAGCGCCCGCGACGACCGCCCGAGCACCGAAGACGCCGGTCTCACCGATGGGCTCGGAACAAGTGACGATGCGGGGGAGGTCGCGTGGATCGAGCCCGAAGGCAGCGCACGCTTTCGTCGACCATTGCACCTCGTCGAGATCGAGCAGGAGCGTTCGTGAAGCTGTGGTCGCGTCGGTAACGAACTCCCCGGTGAGCTTGCGGAGGAGCCACGTGTCGGTAGTGGTGACCACCCCGTCACCGGTGGAGTTTTCCCTGAGCCAGGCCATCTTTGGGGCCGCGAAATAGGGATCGAGCCGCAACCCGGTGATCGTCGCCAGCTCGTCACCCCGTCGCTGAAGGCGTCGGCAGACGGCCTCTGCGCGACGATCTTGCCAGGACAGCGCGGTGCTGAGGGGCTTCCCATTGTCGAGGTCCCACACGAGCACCGTCTCACCCTGGTTGGCGAACCCCACGGCATCTACCGCGCCGCCGGCACGGGCGACGGCGGCGCGCCCGGACTCGACAACGGAGTCCCAGAGCTCGTCCGGGTCTTGCTCCACGCGACCGCCCCGGATGGCAGAGGGGTGAACGGGAACCTCGACCTTCGAGAGCAGATCACCGGATCTGTTCACCACGAGCGCCTTGGTGGCCGAGGTTCCCTGATCGATCGCCAGTAGGTTCACGAAGCTCGCACTACACGGGAGTGGTCGCGCGCACCTCTGCCGGCGCAAGCGGCGCTCCGGACATCTCGAGGCATCGCCCTGAAGCCGAAATGTAAATGAAGTACGCAATCCCGCTACCGAACATCACCGTTGAGTAAGTCCAGGGTTCTTGCGAAGGAGCTGTCGCGGAAGGTCGGCAGCTCGAACTGGAGCCAGACCGTGGCCAGCACCAGGATCGGGCTTCCCACCGGCCGAGATTAGACCGCGTTCGGGCGCGAACCGGTGCCTCAACTAGGTGTAGAAGATCACCGTGAATAGGTAGCTGCCAACCAGGACGAAGGCGGCCGAGCTGAGCAACTTGAATCGGGCGTCGGTGCCGGTGGCGACTGCCGCCAGCACGAACTCGATCGACACCCGCACAACCAACGCGGCGAGTGGAGGCGTGATGAAGGAAGGGCTCGAACGCCATAGGTACTCCCACCCTGGTAAACGCTGATCCCGTGGCATCGACCAGGTGACTCGAGGCGGACGTTGAGTGCACGCTCACATCTCGTTTCGACATTGGGCTCCTTGCGGTGCCGGGCGTTACGCTGTGCCACCATACGCTCGTGGCTACAGGGATCGTAGTTGTCTGCCCGAACCTCTCGCTCGATCGCACCATCGAGACCCCGGAGATCAGGATTGGCGGGGTGCACCGGTCCGACGCGTCCGAAACGCGCGGCGGAGGCAAGGGCGCCAACGTCGCCCGCGCGCTTAACTGCGCTGGAACTCCCTGTACGTTGACCGGACTCATAGGCGGATACGCAGGCGAGGCCATCCGCGCCCTTTTGGAGGAGGAGGGCATCACGACAGATCTGACGTCCTTTCCTGGCGAAAGTCGCTCGTGCTTGACGGTCCTTGCAGGTGGAACGGTGACCTCGTTCAACGAGGCCGGCGCCGACGTAGGTAAGGACGCTTGGCTCGACTTCGAGCACAAGATTGCGGCCTTGGTCGAGCCTGGTGGTGTTCTTGTTTGCTCGGGGAGCTTCCCTCCCGACGTGCCCCCCGAGGCGGTGACCCGCATCGTATCCCTCGCCAAGAAGAGGAATTGCACGGCCATCCTTGACACCTCACGAGAACACTTGAGGGCAAGCGTTCGAGCCGGCGCCGCGCTGGTGACGCCTAACGTCGTGGAAGCGTTGACCGTGCTGGAAAATGAAGGTCCCGAGGAGGCCGACACTTCTGTACGGCACCCTGGTGTGCTCGCCGACGTAGGTCGACGACTTCTACAGGCGGGGGCCGGCGCTGTGCTGGTCACCGCAGGCGCCGGGGGCGCCGCTCTCACAGGACCGTTCGGCACGGTTTTCGCGTCAGCCCCCGCGGTGAGTGTACGTAATCCGATCGGCGCGGGGGATGTCCTCGTGGGCGGACTTGCCATGGGCGTCGCCAAAGGCATGGACATTGTGAGGGCTCTGCCCATGGCCATAGCGATGGCCGCTGCTAGTTGCGAAACATTCCCGGCCGGGCTGCTCCACTACGATCGGGCCATGCAGTTGCTGGGGGAAGTGGAAACATCTCGATGAGTATTCAGACCAGGTACTCACGAACAACCAGGACCGCTTCGACGTAATACGCGGGCCTCCGCCTCCGCGGGGTGGGATGTAGCCGATCGGCCTGAGTAGCCGTGGGTGATCTTACGAGCGCTGACTCGGGAGGTCGCCGTCGGGAAAGTGGGTCTTGATTGTGCTTCTCGCAGCATTCTCACCTGGAACGTGGCTCTGGACGAGCGGACCTAGATCCGAGACATCGCCACCGCCTTGTACGTGCCTCCGGGCAGAGTGCGCCGGACGTTTGATGCGATGCCGGCGGGGATCCGCCCCGTCTGAGGGGCGACCCTCAACTTTTCTCAAATTCGTGCGATTTCCGCACGCTGGTGAGAAAAGTTGTGGCCTGAAGCGTTGCCGGCACGAGTCTTGCGCGACTCACGAGGCTAGCGGCCCCAGATCCTCGCGACGAGTGACGACGCGGCAACGGCATCGAGATCCGCGTGCTCGAGGATAGTGAAGCGCCCGGGCCGCGTCGCGGGGGCCTCGAGCAAGAGCTTCACCACGGAGTCGTGGTCGAGGCCGAGGTCCTGCGGGCGGCAGGGCAGGCCGAGCCGCTCGAGAAGGGCGCACTGGGCGCCGTGATCCTCCTCGTAGAGGGCCCGCGAGACCACGGTCCCGAACGCCACCTGGGCACCGTGCATGGCCCGGCCCCCAAAGAGCTCGTCGATGGCGTGCGAGATCTCATGCTCCGCTCCCGAGGAGGGGCGAGACGAGCCGGCCCTGATCATGGCAATCCCCGAGAGCACCAGCGAGTGGGCGAGGCGCTCGAGGAAGCCCGGGTCTGCGGCCAGGCTGCCCACGTCCCGGTCGAGGTCGCCCTCGACGAGCCTGAACGACTCAACGGAAAGGTCCCACGCCTCTTTGTCTATCTCCTCGAGGCCGGCCTCGGCGGCGAGGGCCCAGTCCTTCAGGGCTACCGGGTTGGCGATGAGGTCGCCGAGACCGGCCCGCACCGAGTCGATCGGCGCTTTCAGGAGGGTTGCGCGCGCCAAGAAGACGGCGCGCGGGGCGATGGCTCCCACCGAGTCCTTGCCGCCCCGGGGGCCGGGCACTACCGCCACCGGCGAGCACAGGCCGTCGTGGGACAGCTGCGTCGGGACCGCGACGAGCGTCAATCCGGCGTGCGCCGCCGCCAGCTTGGCGACGTCGAGGCACCTGCCTCCGCCCGCGGCGACCAGGGCGTCGGCGCCGGCCCGGTGCGCGCTCGCCCCGAGGGCGGCGGCCCAGTCCTGGTCGGCGTCGCGGTGGGGCGTCGCGGGCGGGCGCGGGCCCTTCAGCCCGGTGGTCAGCCGGGTGCCGTGGACGGAGCTCACCACGAATGGTGCCGAAATGCCGAGGTCGGTCACTGCGGCGGCAAGATCGGCGGCGGCACTTTCCTCGCTGTCCGAGCGCGACCAGAAGACCTGCGGGTCGCTCACCGTCCTTCGCCGTCGTCCCATGCGCCCCCATGACGCGCGATGACGGCGGCGGCGCCCGGCACGTCCTCGGGCCTATCTATCTCGGCGTACTCCCCGGCGCCTACCATGGCGGCGCGCCCGTCGACCCTGTCGAGCAGCATGCCGTAGACGTCCTCGTAGTAGATGGACGTGTGACCCTTCCACTCGGCGTCGGTGGCCAGCTCGCAGTAGCGTGCCGCGGCCGCCGGCCGCACGAGGGACACGCCGTCGTACTCGCCGTGACTGACATCCATGTCGAGGTCCTTGCCGATGCCCATGACGCGTCCGTCCTGCAGGTGCACGCGCATGTCTTCGTCGTCGAGCTTGGCGCGCGCCTCGACTGCCAGGACGAGGTCGCCTGGGGTGGCGGCGACGCGTGCGTAGACGTCTGGATGAACGACGACGTCCGAGTTGACGACGAGCACGTCGTTATGCGGCGACTGCTCGAGTGCGATACGCACCGTATGAAAATTGCCCCACGTGGCAAAGCGCGCGTTGCGTACGAAGGCGACCTCGAGTCCTTGTGCATGCTCGACCACGTAGCTCGTGACCGCGTCGGGCTTGAAGCCGGTCACGACGAGGACGTTGTCGATCCCGGCAGCGCGCAGGCCGGCGAGGATGTAGAAGAGCAGCGGCTCGTGCCGGCCGACGGGAAGAAGCGTCTTGGCCTCGCTTCCGCCCATGCGCACGCCCCGCCCGGCCGCGAGGATCGCGGCCCTCACCTCCGCCATGAGACCGTGAGCTCCGTGTCGTACTTCATGGGCTTCTCCCAGGTGAGTGTGTCACCGCTTCTCTTGAACCCCGGTGCCGCCACACCGCTCGCCCCGGAGGGGAGCGTGATAGTGACCGAGCGAGTCTCCGTGCGCAACTTCGGCTGATGCTGAAGGATGAGCTTGTACACGCTACGGCTTCCCGAAGTGTGCACGGCACCGGGCACCGAGTAGTCGAAAGTCGCCGAGGCGTCCTTGCCCGGCGGGATGCCGAGCGTAGCCGACCATACTTTCTTGCCCTTTTCCATGTGCTCGGGCGGTAATCCTCCGGACCAGATCGCCGGCGCGGGCTCGGGCAGCAGCGTTCCCACATGCGAAGCAGAGCCGAGCCGTGCATTTGCCGGAACGTAGACGTTGAGCATCGGTTTGTGTAGCCCGGTGAGACGCTGGTCACCGAGGAACCAGCGGGGTTGCGGCAGCTCGACGCCGTTATGCACGTTTACAGTCGTCCTGACGCGGGCGTCACGGCCCGAGAATTTCACGTGCATCGAGTCGGTCATGCTCTCGAAGTAGTTGAGCTTGTTGCCGCCGACGTTCTGCTCGACCACGTTGAGGTAGTCGGCCCCGCGCGCCTTGCCGATCGCTCCGCCCCACTTCATGCGCTTCATGTAGCGCTCCTCGGACGGCTTGCGCATCCAGATTTGTACGTGTTTTTGGGCCAACGCGCTCCCCATTGCCTTGGGCAGGGCGGACGCGTGGGCGGGATTGAAGAGGTTCTGGTAAAAGCCGCCTACGATGTCGCTGAGAACGGCGCGCCGGATCTGGGGTTTGGGGAACTTCTGGTAGGCGCGGTAGAGCAGGTAGGGCAGCACGGTGTCCTTTTTCATGTTCGCGTTCGCCTTGGACGACCTGAAGTGGCCGGCGGCGGGGATGAGCTTCTCGATCGCGACGGGATCAACGGCCATGACACCGTCGACCTTGGGGAAGGCGGGAGAGCTCGCCCTTCCGTAGGCGAGCGTGAGCCGGGCGGCAAGGGGCCAGTCGGGCGACCAGTTCGCGTTGCCAAAGCGCCTGGCGTCGTCGATGCCCTGCTGGTACCAGGCGCCACCAGGGAGTGGCACACCCGTGATGATCCGGCGATTCTTGTCCACGTTGTAGACGGTCCCGCCCTTGCGCTGGAGGTGGGGGCTGCCGTTGTCGATGGTCAGCAGCTTGAACTGAAGCAGCGCGCCGCCGGTGCCGCGCAGCTCGTCGGAGTTGAGGGCGCCGATGAGGTAGCGGCGCTTTCCGTTTGCCCCCAGCACGCCCGGCAGGATCTTGAAACCAGCTTCGGCGTCGGCCAGGACCTTCTGGGTGTCCTGGGCCTGCTTGATGCCGCTCCTTATGGCCGGTCCCGCTCGGTTCGGCAGCTTGCCGAGATCGATGTACCCAAGCTGGCGTTCGACCGAGCTCACCGCGCCGTGCACCTTGTGCAGGGTCTTGCCGATCTGCTCGATGCGATGGATGCGGATGCGCGACTCGCCGTTCTTCTTGAGGATGATGCGGGCGGGCCCCTTGAGCGCGTTCTGCACTATGCGCAGCGTTCCCTTGGCCGCGTTGGCCGAGAAGCGCTCGGCCTTGACGAGGTGTGGGGCCTCGCCGAGAGCGTCGTTGACCTGCGGCACGACGCGCACGAGGTCCCACAGGGGACCACCCGAGGTCAGTCCCGCGTTCGCTCGTTTGACCGCCGCCCGTCCGGCCAGGGCCTCGTAGCGAGCATCCTTGGTCTTGCCCGACTCGAGGGCCTTCTGCGCGCTCTC
Source organism: Actinomycetota bacterium (assembly GCA_038254435.1). Lineage (GTDB taxonomy): Bacteria > Actinomycetota > CADDZG01 > CADDZG01 > WHSQ01 > JBBSGD01. The sequence goes on along the minus strand of JBBSGD010000013.1, from coordinate 10,516 downwards.
AAGGTGCGAGTGGGCGTCGATGAGCCCGCTCACGAGCCGCCACGGGCCGAGCAGCATGGACAGCCACAGGAGCAAACCTGTCAGGGAGACCACTACTGCCGCGGCGGCGACCACGCCGCTCGGCGCTCGTTTCGGAGACATCCGCCTATCGTCGCGCGGTGATGGCCCTAAGGCGCGGCGCGACTTCCTCGCCCAGGAGCTCGATCGCTCGGGCTGCGGGCTCGGCAGTCATGCCCGGGTAGTGAAGGCGTAGCACGAGGTGGCCGGTCGGATAGCCGGCCATGGCCTCGACTATGTCGGTGAGGCTCTTCACTACCTCGTCGGGAGTGCCGTAGGCGATCGAGGCGCGCAGCTCTGCTTCGGCCGGGGGCTTGACTTCGAGCGGGGTTCCGGGCACGTCCGTGCCCGCCGCCCACCCCGCATAGGTACCGAGCTGGTGACCGGCCCCCGCCCTTATCAGCGGCCAGTCCCCGACGGGATCCTCGGTGACGAAGGCGTTGTGCAGAAGCCCCACGATCGGCGGGCCGTCGTGGCCCGCGGCGGCGCGCTCGGCGGCAGCCATCGCAAACGACTCGCGCACGCGCGGCGCCGGCACCCGCGACGAGATGAAGCCGTCGCCGATGCGTCCCGCCCTGCGCACCGCGTCGTCTATGAACCCGCCAACGAGTATCGGCGGCACGCGCGCCGGCTTGGGCGTGACCGCGACCCCCGAATAGGAGTGGTAACGGCCCTCGTAGTCGAATCTGTCTTGTGTCCAGGCGAGCCGCATGACGTCGACGAGCTCGATCAAGCGGCGCACGCGTGAGGACACCTCGATTCCAAACTGCCGAAACTCCTCGTCACGCCAGCCCACGGCAAGTCCGGCGATGAGGCGTCCGCCGGCGAGCTGGTCGACCACCGCGAAGTCCTCGGCCAGGCGTATCGGATCATGGAAGGGGGCGAGGATGACGCCGGTGCCCAGCTCGATGCGCTCGGTGACGGTCGCGCACGCGGCCAAGAGGGGCAAGAGCGAGGGCAGGTAGCCATCGGCGGAGAAGTGGTGCTCGGAGACCCACGCGGCATCGAGGCCCGCCTCTTCCGTCAGCTTGGCGAGCGCGACCACATCCCGGTATTCCTGCGTGAGGGTGCGCTCGCTTCCCGGGGGGATCTGCCCCGTGAACAGCCCCACCCCGATCTTGAGAGTCATTTGGCGTCTCTCCTTGTGCGCAAGTTGCGAGAGCGCACCCTATACGCCGCCGCTCGCCGCCCGGCGCTGCGGCACGAGATCGGCCATCTCGCCGATCATGCGGGTGAGGTCGAAGTCCTTGGGCGTGTAGATGCGCGCAACGCCGAGCTCGAGCAGCTTGGCGGCGTCGTCGTCGGGGATGACCCCCCCAACGACAACGGGCACCTCCCGTGGGGATATGCCCTCTGTTCGAAGGTGAGCGAGCACGTCGGGCACCAGCAGACCGTGCGCGCCGGACAGTATCGACAGGCCGATGATGTTGACGTCCTCGTCCGCAGCAGCGCGCGCTATCTCTGCCGACGATAGCCGGATGCCTTGATAAATTACCTCGAACCCGGCGTCGCGCGCTCTTAGCGCAACCTGCTCTGCAGCGTTGGAGTGCCCATCCAAACCCGGTTTGGCGACGAGCAGTCGCACCCTCTCGACCCCCGCGCGCGCCGCCGCGGCCTTGACTTTCGCACGCACGGCCGCGAGCCCGGCGGGCGGACTCCCGGGAACCGCTGCGCCGATGCCGGTGGGGGCCCGGAACTCACCGAAGACGGCTCGGAGCGCGTCCGCCCACTCGCCGGTGGTGACGCCCGCGCGCGCTGCTGCGATCGAGGGCTCCATCAGCTCTTCCCCGTCATGCGCCGCCCGCTCGAGGTCTGCCAGGGCGCGCTTGACCGAAGCGTCGTCGCGCTGCGCGCGCCACCCATCGAGGCGCTCTATCTGGGCCTGCTCGGCCGCCGGGTCGATCGTCTCCCAGGCGAGCTCGTCGAGCGACGCGGTCAGGGGTGAGGGCTCGGTAGCTTCGTAGCGGTTGAGGCCGACAACCACCTGCGTCCCGTTCTCTATTGCCCTGCGATGCTGCGCGTGCGCCGACACCAGCTGCTCCTTCATGTAGCCGAGAGCCTCCACCGAGCCGCCCGCGTCGAGAACGACGTTCATCTCGTCCCATGCCGCGGTGGCTATGTCCTGGGTCTTGGCCTCTATCACCGTGGAGCCTTCGAAGATGTCGCCGTACTCCAGCAGATCTGTTTCGAGGGCGAGGATCTGCTGGGCGCGCAACGACCACTGCTGGTCCCAGGCGCGCGGGAGGCCCAGCGCCTCATTCCACGCGGGAAGCTGTACCGCCCTTGCGCGCGCGTCCTTGGACTGGGTCACGGCGAGCATCTCGATGAGGATGCGGTGCACATTGTTCTCGGGCTGCAACGAGGTGAGCCCGAGCGAGTTCACCTGCACTCCGTAGCGAAAGCGCCGAAAGAGCGGATCGGCTACCTCGTAGCGCTCGCGAGCGATCTTGTCCCACAGCTCGGAAAAGGCGCGCAGCTTGCAGGTCTCTTCGACGTAACGGATGCCTGCGTTGCAGAAGAACGAGATGCGTCCCACGAGCCGCGCAACGTCGGTTTCGCCGATGCGGCCTGTCGCCTTCGCGGCGTCGATGACCGTGATCGCGTTGGCTAGCGCGTAGGCGACTTCGAGGACGGGCCCGGCTCCGGCTTCCTGGAGGTGATAGGAGCAAACGTTGATCGGGTTCCATTTCGGCGCGTAGCGCAGTGTCCACGTGATGAGGTCCGCCGTGAGCCGGATCGAGGCCTCGGGCGGAAAGATGTAAGTGCCGCGCGACAGGTATTCCTTGAGCACGTCGTTCTGCGTCGTGCCGGTCAGCAGCTCGCGCGCAGCCCCCTGCTCGTCGGCGGATGCGACGTACAGAGCCAGCAGCCACACCGCGGGCGCGTTGATGGTCATCGAGGTGTTCATGTCCTTGATGGGGATGCCGTCGAACACGGTGCGCATGTCCCCGAGATGCCCGATCGGCACCCCTACCTTGCCGACCTCGCCCCTTGACATCGCATGGTCCGAGTCGTAGCCGGTTTGCGTGGGCAGGTCGAAGGCGACGGATAGGCCGGTCTGCCCCTTGCCGAGGTTCGACTTGAAGCGCGCGTTGGTAGCGGCGGGGCTCGCGTAGCCCGCGTAGGTGCGAAAGATCCACGGTGCGTCGCGCTCGGCGTGTGGTGGAAGCTCGGGCATGGCCACATCGTACGGAACCCCGGCCCGAGCCGCGGGCAGCAGGCCGGGATCGTGAACCTCCTAGTAGGCTGGCGGCGGCTTGGACCGCTGTGACCGCCGCAGGCGTTAAAAGAGTGCGGAAGTGACAACCGAGGAGCTTGTTACATGTCAGTCGAGATAGCGAAGGTCGGGGTCGTGGGTTGCGGCACGATGGGCTCGGGAATCTGTGAGGTCGTGGCGCGCGGCGGGATCGACGTGATCTTCATGGAGGCGAGCGACGAGCTCGTTACCGCAGGCCGTGAGCGCATAGAGCGCAGCGTGGGGCGTGCAGTCGAGCGCGGCAAGATGGAGCAGACTGCCGCGGACGAGCTGCTCGGGCGCATCTCGTCGACGACGCAGCTTTCGGGCCTCGCCGGCTGCGACATGGTCTTCGAGGCGGTGCCCGAGCAGCAGGAGCTCAAGAAGAAGGTCTTCGCCGAGCTCGACGAGGTGCTGGGCCCGGACGCAATCCTGGCCACCAACACGTCGTCGCTCCCGGTGATAGATATGGCCGTCGCCACCAAGCGACCGGCGCGTGTCATGGGCTTTCACTTCTTCAATCCCGCTCAGGTCATGAAGCTCGTCGAGCTCGTGCACACCGTCGCCACCGATGACGAGGTGCTCGACGCGACCCGCCGCTTCGCCGAGAGGCTCGGTAAGACTCCGGTTCCGTGCCGCGACAGGGCAGGGTTCATCGCGAACCTGCTGCTCTTTCCGTACCTCAACTCTGCAGTGCGCATGTTCGACGGCGGCTTTGCGACACGCGAGGACATCGACGACGCGATGCGGCTCGGTTGTGGTCATCCGATGGGTCCCCTCGCGCTCCTGGACCTCATCGGCCTCGACTCCGCCTACGAGATATGTGAGGCGCTCTACCGCCAGTTCCGCGACGATCAGGACGCTCCGGCACCCCTCCTCAAGCAGTACATGGTCGCGGGGTATCTCGGGCGCAAGACGGGCCGCGGCTTCTACCGCTACGAGTCCGCCGAGTCTTCAAAGCTGGCCGACGCGCCGCCGAGCGAGGCTCAGGACGGCGGAGCGTCTGTGTCGCTCGTCGGCATCGTCGGGAGCGGCATCATGGCGTCGGGAATGGCCGAAGCCGTCGCCCGCTCGGGGGCCGAGGTCGTGCTGAGAGGCCGCAGTGAGGCCGCGATCAAGAAAGCCAAGGCCGCGGTCGCCACCAGCCTTGTTCGAGCCGTGGAGCGCGACAAGATCGACCAGGCGGCCGCCAACGATGCGCTCGAGCGCATCACCACCACCCTCGAGTTCGATGATCTCGCCGAGGCGGACATCGTCCTCGAGGCCGTAGCCGAGGACTTTGCTACCAAAATCGCGGTCTTCAAGGAGCTTGACCGGGCGCTCAAGCCGGAGGCAATCGTTGCGTCGTCGACCTCGTCGCTTCCCATCGTCGAGCTGGCCGCCGCCACCGATCGTCCCGAGCGGGTCATCGGGCTCCACTTCTTCAATCCTTGCCAGGTGATGAAGCTGGTCGAGGTAGTGAGCACGGTGGCCACCGCGGACGAGGTGGTCCAGCGCTGCACGGCATGGGTGAAGGAGCTCGGCAAGCACCCTGTGCGCTGCAGGGACAGAGCCGGGTTCATCGTCAACTTCCTTCTGTTTCCCTGTCTCAACGACGCCGTCCACATGCACGAGCAGGGGTATGGGACGCCGCAGGACATCGACATCGCGATGAAGCTCGGTTGTGCGCACCCGATGGGGCCCTTCGAGCTCATGGACATAGTCGGGCTCGACGTGACCAAGGCGATCCTCGACCAGCTTCACGGCGAGTTTCGCGAGCGCCGCTACGCGCCGGCTCCGCTGCTGGAGCACATGGTCAGAGCCGGCTACCTCGGGCGTAAGACGGGCCGCGGCTTCTACGACTACACGCCGGCATGACTACGCTCCCGGCAAATGGGGAGCGGCTATTTGACGTCGCCGCGGCCGTCGAGGCCCGGGTACTCGCGGCCCCCGAAGGGCAGGCGTGTCGACAGCCTCCAGGCGTCCTCGTGCTCGAAGCGATCGCGGTAGTCGAACATCCCGAGGCGGCGGCCCTGAGCGCGGGCCCCGCGTAGCCACAGCGACGGGGTGGCGGCCTCGCGCTCGGTTTCAATGGTTTCCTCGAGCGCCTGCAGCATGGCGCGCTGCTCATCGGGCGCTGGGTTCCCGGTCACCGCAGTGATCTGCAGGCGCGGTCGGCGGCGAGGGTAGCGGCGGGCCACTACAGGGGGACGCTTCCGTGCTTGCGCTGCGGGATCGTCTCGCGTTTGCTGCGCAGCATCTCGAGCGACGCAACGAGCCGGCGGCGCGTGTCGGCGGGGTCGATGACATCGTCGACGTAGCCGCGCTCGGCTGCGATATATGGAGTCGAAAAACGTGCCTGGTAGTCGCCGATGAGCTCCTTGCGCTTCGAGGCGGCGGCGTCCCCGGCGTCGGCGATGGCGCGCCGGTGGATGACGTTGACGGCGCCCTCGGCACCCATCACCGCGATCTCGGCCGAGGGCCATGCAAAGGAGACGTCGGCCCGGATGTGCTTTGAGTTCATGACCACGTAAGCGCCGCCGTAGGCCTTGCGTGTGATGACCGTCATGCGCGGCACCGTCGCCTCGCTGAACGCATACAGGAGCTTGGCGCCGTGCCGGATGATTCCCCCGTATTCCTGCTCCGTTCCGGGAAGGAAGCCGGGGACGTCGACGAACGTGACGAGTGGGATGTTGAATGAGTCGCAGAAGCGCACGAAGCGCGCTGCCTTCGTCGAAGAGGTGATGTCGAGCGTTCCCGCCAGGACCTGCGGCTGGTTGGCGACAACTCCAACCGGATGTCCGGCAAGGCGCGTGAACCCGCAGATTATGTTCTGCGCCCAGTTCTGATGCACCTCGAAGAACTCGCCGTCGTCGAAAACTGAGGCGATGACCTGATGCATGTCATACGGCTTGTTCGGCGAGTCGGGGATCAGGTCGTTGAGCTCATCGCAGGCGCGCTGCGGGTCGTCGGCCGGCGGAAAGTAAGGCGGGGACTCGAAGTTGTTGGCCGGAAGGAACGAAAGCAAGTAGCGGATCTGTTCGAGGCAGTCCTCGTCATTGGCTGTTGCGAAGTGAGCGACGCCGGATTTGGAAGCGTGGCTCATCGCGCCGCCGAGCTCTTCCTGAGTTACCTCCTCGCCGGTGACCGCTTTGATTACATCGGGACCGGTGATGAACATGTGCGAAGTCTCGCTGACCATGAAGACGAAATCGGTGAGGGCCGGTGAGTACACGGCGCCCCCCGCGCAGGGCCCCATGATCGCGGAGATCTGCGGGATGACCCCCGAGCTCCGCACGTTGCGGTCAAAGATGTAGCCGTACCCGGCAAGGGACGCGGCGCCTTCCTGGATTCGGGCGCCGCCGGAGTCCTTCAACCCGATCACCGGGGCGCCGGTCTGCAGTGCCAGGTCCATGATCTTGCAGATCTTCTCCGCCATGACCTCGCCGAGTGAGCCGCCGAACACCGTGAAATCCTCGGCGAACACGAAGACCTTGCGTCCGTCGATCGTGCCCCAGCCGGTGACCACGGCATCGCTCGGGGGGCGCTTGTTCTCGATTCCGAAGCCGTGGCTGCGGTGACGCACGAGCATGTCCGTCTCTTCGAACGAGCCTTTGTCGAGCAGCTTGCCGATGCGCTCGCGCGCGGTCAGCTTGCCTCTGTCGTGCTGGCGCTCGATGGCGGCTTCGCCGCCGGCAAGACGGGCTTGGGACCGCCTGTCGTCGAGCTCCTCCAGCCGGTCGTCTATGGACCGGGTGAGCCCCGCGGGCATCTCCCCCTGGACTTGCACCTGCGCGCCCGTGCCTTGTTCGTGCTCTTGAGTGGCCATGTGCGGGAGTTTAGTGCTCGCCGCCGGGCAGGGGAGTCGCCCTCTGAGGCGAACCATCCTGACAAATGGACGTTTTTTTCCGGCACCGGCGGCGGCACACGAGAACTGAGGCCCAGTCGGCCGAAGGGGAGGCAGCGAGCTTTGAGGTCGCGGCATCTGCGTGCGCCTTCACGCACGTGGCGCACCAGATCTTCGACGATAAGCTGACCTTCACGGCAGCGCTCGTGCGCGCCGGCGAAGTGCGGGCCGCTACCCGCCTCCTTCAAGAAGTCGAAGACGACGTCAACCTCGAAAGGGTTGCCTTCGCAGAGGTCGTCAACGAGGTCAGGGTGCGCAGCGCTGCGCCCGGGCGGCGCCCGCGCCCCGCGGCCAGATCCATGGTGGCGGCGTGCCTAATCGCAGGCTCCCTGTCTGCTTCCGCCATTGCGCTGGTGGCGAGCGGGGTGCTCCACTAGACGGCCTCGAAGTAGCCGTCGCCCCCCAAGAGGCCGCCGGCAAGCCCGGCCGGTACGATTTCTACGAGGCCCGGCTCGTCGATCACCCGTCCGATGACAACGCCCTCGTATCCGGCCCCCCGCACCGCGTCGAGCGCGCGGGCGGCGTGCTCGGGCGGCACGACGACGACGAACCCAATTCCCATGTTGAAGACGCGGTACATCTCCTGAGGCGGCACCGAGCCCGTCTGCGCGATCAGAGTGAAGATCGCGTGCGCGGCGGGCAGCTCTTCGATCCTGTAGCCGCACGCGGCCCCCAGCCGGCATAGGTTCGCAAGTCCATCGCCGGTGACGTGCGCTAGGCCGCGCACGTCGATGCCCGCGGTGCGCAGCGCACGCGCTGCCTTGACGTAGATGAGCGTCGGCTCGAGCAGCTCATCTCCGAGCGTGCGTCCAAGGGCGTGGACCTGGTCGGCGAGTCGCAGGCCCGCGTCCTTGAGAAGGACCCGGCGGGCAAGGGTGTAGCCGTTTGAGTGGAGCCCCGAAGAGGCCAGCCCGACGATGACGTCACCCGGGCGCACGGCGGCTCCGGTGATCAGCTCGCCGGGGCTCATGGTGCCTACGCAGGTCCCGACGAGGTCAAAGGCTCGCTCGTCGCCCGGCCCTCGCCCGTTCGAACCGATCACCTCTGGGAGCTGGGCAATCTCGCCGCCGGGTATGGCGATCATCGCCTCCTCGGCCGCAGAGGCCAATCCCGCCAGCATCTGGTCGGCACGCTCTGCGTCGAGGGTGTGCACGCCGAGGTAGTCGACGAGAGCGATGGGTGTCGCTCCGACGCACACGAGGTCGTTGACGTTCATCGCGACGCAGTCGTAGCCGATCGTGTCGTAGCGGTCGAGGGCCGAGGCGACAATCGTCTTGCTGCCGACGCCGTCGGTGCACATCGCGATGGCGACATCGGGGGTCAGCTGCAGGACGCTTGCGTAGCCCCCGAAGCCGGTTAGCACTCGTGCCTCGTGCGGCAGCGAAAACGTCGGGGTGAGGTGCTTGTCTACCGCGGAGAGCACGTCGCCTTGCCCCCTCACGCCCGCGGTCTCGTAGCCTGTTCCGTCGCCCGGCCCGCTCACGCTCGTCACGCTACCCCACGGGCCCCGAGGGTTCCAGGGTCATGGCCGGCTTACGTGCCCGCGCGGCGCGTCGTGGAAGCCGCAGCGCGAACAGGCCCACCACCAGGGCGGGCAGGGCGCCTATCAGGTATGCGGGCGGGAAGCCAAGCTTCTCGGCCAGGAATCCGAGCGCTCCAGGAGCGGTGAGGTAGCCGAGGTCCCCGGCCATCTGGTTGACGCCGACCCCGGCTCCCGAGCCCCGGCGCGGCACCGAGTCGGCAAGCAGGGCACCCGCCGCCACACTCGACGCGGCGATGCCCGCTCCGATGAGCACCATGATCGGATAGAAGCCCCACGTGGCGTTCTCGACTTGGCCGAGCAGAGCCGTGAACAGTGCCGCCACCAAGAGGGCGGGCACGAGCACGGCGCGCCGTCCGCGCCTGTCGGCCGCGCTGCCCGCAAAGGTCAGGGTGACGATCTCGCCGACTGCCAGCAGCGCGATGGCGAACCCGATCGTCGACTTGCCAAAGCCGAGATCCTCGCGCGCAAAGATCGGGCCCAGCCATTGTGTCGGTCCGGCGAGCGTCCACCACCCGGCAAAGGTAGCCAGCAGCGCCACGATGAAACGCAGGTCCGTGAACAGCGGGCGGGCAGAGCGCAGGGCCTGAAGGGGCGAGCTCCGCTCCGACGCCGACAGATCGGTGTGCGGGTCCATGACCCGGAGCGCGACGACTGCCGCGACCACCAGCCCGGCACCGTAGACGATGAACACCGACGCCGGACCGAAGTGTTGCGCGATGAGCCCCCCGAGGATGGGCCCGGCCGCGGCCCCCACGAGGAAGGATGAGCGGTAGGCGCCCGTTGCGCGCCCCATCGACTCGGGTTCGATGATGCGCAGGATCTGGTTCATGAGGCCGTTGATGAACAGGGCCGAGCCGGCTCCCCCGAAGCCTCGCGCGATCACGAGCTGGGGGAAGCTCTGTGCGAAACCCGATGCAAAGGACGACAGCGCCACGATCAGAAGGCCGGCCATCGCCGAGAAGCGGACACCGAAGCGGTCGACGACGAGCCCCGCCCCGAGGCCACAAGAGAAGCGGGTCAGTCCAAAGACAAACTGAACCAGCCCAATCGTCGCGAGGCTGACTCCGAAAGAGCGCGCATAGTTCGGAAGCACCGGTACGACCATCCCGAACCCCAAGGCGACGACTACCGAGATGCCCAGCAGGCGGCGGAACTCGGGGCGTCTGATCGGAGAGGGCGGGCTCGGGGCGTGCGCCTCGCTCACGACTCTCCGGCCCGGGGGGCCTGAACGAGCTCGACGAGAAGACCGTGATTGTCCTTGGGATGAACGAACGCAACCTGATGCCCCCGCCCCCCGGAGCGCGGGGCTTCGTCTATGAGGGCCACGCCCTTGGCTTTGAGCTCGGCGAGGGTCGCGGGCAAATCGTCGACCTCGTAGGCGATGTGGTGCAGGCCCGCGCCGCGCCGCGCGAGGAACTTGGCGACCGTACCGTGCTCGTCGATAGAGCCGAGGAGCTGAAGGCTGCAATCACCCAGGGGGATCATGGCTTCTTCGATGCCCTCATCCTCGACGCGCTCGCGATCCGAGACCTCGAGCCCCCACACGTTGCGATAGTGGGCGATTGCGGCATCGAGGTCATCTACGGCGAGGGCTACGTGCTCGATCTTTGCAAGCATGGGCGCCCGCATTGTAAAGCTCAGCCCGCCGCGGAGGCCGCGGAATGGGCGCGCCCGGGCCCGCCGCGCCAACTTTTCTCACCAGCGTGCGGAAATCGCACGGATTTGAGAAAAGTTGAGCTAAAGGGGATGCGCGGGGCGCTCGCTCGCTCGGAGCTGCGCACTAGAATGGGGATCT
>JBBSGD010000012.1:0-45098 GCA_038254435.1 Actinomycetota bacterium | reverse complement strand
ACGCGACTACGGCGCTGACCGCGCGCGCGGCGGCCGGCGACCGGCTGCGCATACCGATCAACCACTTCGAGGGCAACTGGTACTGCTCGGACGAGGAGCTCGCGCGCCTTCGCGCGCGGGATCAAATCGTCCTGCGCTATGTCGCCAACCCCAACGGCTCTCTCGACGACGTCGCCGGAGTCATGAACGAGAAGGGCAACGTGTTCGGGCTCATGCCCCATCCCGAGCGCGCCTGCGAGGCGGCCCTCGGATCCGTCGACGGACAAGTGCTCTTCACCTCGCTGATCGAGTCGGCGTCCCGCTCGGTCCCGGCGTCCCGCTCGGTCCCGGCGTGACCACCACGGTTGCGACCACCGGCCTGCATCGCGAGCTCGGGCTCACCGACGAGGAGCTGGCGGCTATCGAGGCTCGGCTCGGCCGGTCCCCCACCTACACGGAGCTTGCCATGTTCTCGGTCATGTGGAGCGAGCACTGCTCCTACAAGTCGAGCCGCGCGCACCTCGGATCGCTTCCGACAGAGGCTCCCCACGTGGTCGTCGGCCCGGGCGAAGGTGCGGGCATCGTAGAGGTGGCACCCGGCGTAAGGGTGGCGTTCAAGATCGAGTCGCACAACCACCCGTCTTTGGTAGAGCCCTCGAGCGGTGCCGCGACCGGAGTCGGCGGCATAGTGCGCGACATCTTGTCGATGGGAGCACGGCCCATCGCATTGCTGGATTCGCTGCGGTTCGGCTTGCTCGACGACGCTCACGCGCGTTATCTCGTCGATGGGATCGTGAGCGGGATCTCGTCCTATGGCAACTCCATCGGAGTGCCGACGGTAGGTGGCGAGATGGTCTTCGAGGACTGCTACGCAGAGAACCCGCTCGTCAACGTCGCATGCCTCGGCGTGATCGAGGACCGCGTGATGCACGGGCGCGCCGAGGGGCCGGGACGTGCGGTAGTGCTCATCGGTTCCTCTACCGGCCGCGACGGTATCGGCGGGGCCAGCGTGCTTGCCTCCGCCGGGTTCGACGACGCCTCGTCCAGCAAGCGTCCTTCGGTTCAGGTGGGGGATCCCTTTGCGGAGAAGCTCCTCATCGAGGCGTGTCTGGAGCTGACCCGGAAAGACCTCATCGCCGGCTTGCAAGACCTCGGCGCGGGCGGCATCTCCTGCCCGGTGTCCGAGATGCCCGCCAAGGCGGGCACGGGGATGAGCATCGACATCTCCGCAGTACGCCGGCGCGAGGAAGGCATGGAGGCGTTCGAGGTCATGATCTCGGAGTCGCAGGAGCGCATGCTCGCCGTGGTCGAGCCTGCCAAGCTGGAGGCGGTGCTCGGCGTGTGCGCCGAGTGGGAGCTCGAAGCTTGCGTCCTGGGCGAGGTCACGGACTCGGGCCGCCTCGAGGTGCGCGACGGCGGCGACATCGTGGCCGACGTCCCCGCGGCCTCGTTGTCCGAGGAGGCCCCTCTTTACGAGCGCCCGGCTCGGCGTCCCGAGTGGCTCGCGCGCCTTCGTTCGGCCCCCGCCGGCGACGATCCGCCGCCCGATCTGCGTGCAGCCCTCGCCACCGTCCTTGCCTCGCCCGGTGTCGCTTCGAAGCGATGGGCGTGGGAGCAGTACGACCACATGATCTTCCTCGGGACTATGAGGGGCCCGGGCGAGGATGCCGCGGTGTTGCGCCTGGCCGGCAGCGACGTTGCGGTGGCGATGTCGGTGGATGGGCCCGGGCGCTACTGCTATCTCGATCCCTACGAGGGGACGAGGCTTGCGGTCGCCGAGGCGGCTCGCAACGTGGCCGTCACCGGAGCCCGGCCCCTCGCGGTCACAAACTGCCTGAACTTCGGCAACCCCGAGAAGCCCGAGGTCATGTGGCAGTTTCAGGAGGCAGTGCGGGGCCTCGGGGATGCATGCCGGGCACTCGATCTTCCAGTGACCGGCGGAAACGTGTCCTTCTACAACGAGACCAAGGGCCGGGCCATCTATCCGACGCCGGTGATCGGGGTTCTCGGAGCCCTGACCCCGGCAGACGCATCGGTTGGCTGTGGCTTTAGCCGAGCCGGGGATGCCATCGTGCTGCTCGGCGCCACCCATCCCGAGGATCTGGGCGGCAGTGACTTCGCGGCCCTGGTGCACGGAATCGTGGCGGGGCGGCCTCCGCGCCTGGACATCGAGGCGGAGCGCCGCCTGCACCGGCTGCTACAGAAGGCAGCTGCCCGCAGCCTCATGGTCTCGGCTCATGACTGCTCGGGAGGGGGTCTGGCAGTCGCGCTTGTGGAGTCGGCGCTCGCAGGCGAGGTGGGCTTTGCCGTGACACTTCCCCACGGGGCGGCTCACCGGGTGCTGTTCTCCGAGTCTGCGTCGCGCGCCCTAGTTACCGCTCGGGCCGAAGCGGCCCAAGCCCTGGTGACGCTGGCGGCAGAAGGGGGCGTGCCCGTCGTCGTGATCGGCGAGGTGGGCGGTCTAACCTGCGACTTCGGAGGCTTTTCGGTAGCTCTTGACGAGGCAACCAATAGCTACGAAACCGCGCTTGGGCGCGCCCTGGCCGACTAGCATGGGAATAACTAATGGCTGGTGAGGCACGTGACGCCTGTGGCGTCGTGGGCATCTATGCGCCGGGCGAAGACGTAACCCGGCTGACTTACTATGCCCTTTCGGCCCTTCAGCACCGCGGGCAAGAAGCGGCCGGCATCGCGACCTCGGACGGCGACACGATGGTCGTCTACAAAGAGCTCGGGCTGGTGTCGCAGGTTTTCGATGAGACCGTGCTGAAGAGCTTGCGGGGGGGCATCGCCATTGGCCACGTCCGCTATTCGACGACGGGCGCCACCTCCTGGGCCAACGCCCAGCCTTCCTTCAAGAGCTCCGAGCTGGGCCAGCTTGCAATCGCACATAACGGTAATCTCGTCAACTCGCTCGATCTCAAGGAGTCGCTGAAGCGCGCGGGCGGCGATCCCACTCCCGACAAGGGGCGCCTCAAGTCAAGCTCGGACACCGACCTCGTCGCCGCCCACATCGCCCGCTCGAACAAGGGCGACATGCGGCTTGCCATCGGCGAGGTCCTGCCGATGCTGTCGGGGGCATTTTCGTTCACGATGATGGACGAGAAGCGGGTCTTCGGGGCGCGGGATCCGCATGGTTTCAGGCCCCTGTGCCTCGGCCGACTCCCCGAAGGTGGCTGGGTGCTGGCGTCCGAGAGCTGTGCGCTGGACCTGCTCGGCGCTCGTTTCATCCGCGACGTCGAGCCCGGCGAGCTTGTGACCATCGACGGCCGCGGCCTGAGCAGCGAGAGGTTCGCCCCGGTTACCTCGTCTGCGTGCATCTTCGAGCACGTCTACTTTGCGCGACCGGACTCGAACCTCATGGGGCAGAATGTCTACGCAACTCGCTACAGGATGGGTCAGCGACTTGCCGCCGAAGCCCCGTGCGACGCCGAGCTGGTGATGCCGGTGCCCGATTCCGCCGTGCCGGCCGCGCTAGGTTATGCCCAGGCGTCCGGCATCCCGTACGGCGAGGGTTTCGTCAAGAACCGGTATGTCGGGCGGACGTTCATCCAACCTACGCAATCGATGCGCCAGCAGGGAATTCGCATGAAGCTCAACCCGGTGCGCGCGGTCATTGCCGGCAAACGCGTCGTCGTGATCGACGACACTATAGTGCGCGGCAACACAACGCGTCAGATCGTAGCCATGCTGCGCGAGGTTGGCGCACGTGCCGTCAACGTGCGCGTGTCCTCACCGCCGGTAAGATGGCCGTGCTTCTACGGCATCGACATGCCCGACCAGAATGACTTGATCGCCGCTCGCCTCGAGGTCACGGAGATCTGTTCGCACATCGCTGCGGACTCCCTCGCCTATCTATCGATAAGGGGCATGGTCGAGGCAACAGAGATCCCCTCCGACAGCTTTTGCACGGCTTGTTTCTCGTCCCGGTACCCGGTTCCGATTCCCGATGAGCAGCTCGAGGGCAAGCACGTGCTCGAGCAGCCTCCCTCCCTTCGCTGAACACAGGGCGTTCGCCTCAAAGTCACACTGCGACGGACTTGCCGTTAGTAGGGTGTCGCCAATGGCCGTCATCGAGATAGAGGGGCTGCACAAGGAGTACCGGCGCGTGCGCGGATCAAGGGTCGTCGCGCTCGATGGTCTTGACCTCACCGTCGAAGAAGGCGGCGTCTTCGGTTTTCTCGGCCCCAACGGAGCGGGCAAGACCTCGACGGTGCGCTGTCTGCTTGCACTTGTGCGAGCGTCTGCCGGGAGCTGCCATCTCTTCGGTGCAAACCCGCAGCGCGGCGAGCTGCACAAGGTGATCCATCGCATCGGTGCCATTGTCGAGACACCGACGCCCTTTCCGGGCTTCAGCGGACGGCGCAACCTCGAGCTGCTCGCCCGCATCGGAGGTGTGTCCCGGGCGCGGGTCACCGAGGTGCTCGAGCAGGTCGGTCTGGCGTCGCGGGCCGACGACAGAGTCAAGGGCTACTCACTTGGAATGAAGCAGCGCCTCGGGATCGGGGCGGCGCTCCTCAAAGATCCAGAGCTTCTGATCCTCGACGAGCCTGCCAACGGACTGGACCCCGCCGGCATCCGTGAGGTGCGCGAGCTGCTCCGCTCGCTCGGCGCGCAGGGCAGGACGGTGTTCGTGTCCAGCCACATCCTGTCCGAGGTGCAGCAGACGTGCGACCGTGTGGCGATCCTCGCGCGCGGCAGGCTCGTGACGGCAGGCGGCGTGCGCGAGGTCTTGTCCGGGGGAGACGCGGGCGCGGTGATCGTCAAGGTCATCGATGAAGAGCGCGCCGTCGAAGTCCTCGGGGCGGCGGGCATCGGCGCGACGGTGGTGCAGGAGGGCGTACGGGCCCGGGTGGCACCCGACGAGGCGGCGCGCGTGACCGAGGCGCTCGCACGGGCGAATCTCTATCTCTCCGAGCTGCGCCCCGACGCCAAGGATCTCGAGTCGGTGTTCCTCGAGCTCACTGCGGATTCCCCGGACTTGGAGCCCGCGGAGCTCCGCGGGAAGGGTTCGGGCGCGCAATGAGCGGGCTGATCGCGGCGGAGCTCAGGCGCATGTACCTGCGCCGCATGGTGCGGGCATTCACGCTGCTGGCGCTCGCCGGGCTTCTGGTGGCGGCAGTCATCGTGTACTTCCACTCGTCCGGTTCGTCCATCGACCGGTTTGCATTCTCGGGCATGGACGAGGTGCTCCTCGGCTTGGGCCCCCTTTTGCTGATCTTCGCCCTCGTGCTGGGGGCTTCCTACGTCGGCGCCGATTGGCAAAAGGGAACGGTGACTACCGGCCTCACGTGGGAGCCGAGGCGGCTGCGCACGATGCTCGTCAGGTTCCTGGTCGCGGCGGTGACCGGCTTTGCCCTCTTGCTGCTCCTCTCGGTCTACTTTGCGGCACTGCTCTATCTGGTCGCCGCCACCGTCGGCTCGATCACTGTGCCGGCCGGCTTCTGGAGCTTGCTCGCCGGCGTCGTGCTGCGCATCTCGGTTGTCGGCGCGCTGGCGGGAGTCGTTGGTTGTGCGCTCGCCTCGATAGGCCGCAACACCGCCGCCGCAATCGGCGCAGCTTTCGTTTACTTCGCCGTAGTCGAGGGACTCATAAGAGGACTGCGGCCGCAGTGGATCCCTTACTTGCTGGGGGACAACGCGGCCCAGTTCCTGTCCGGGGGACCGGCCTTTCCACCGCTCAACCACTCGAGCGCCATCGCCTCCGTGGTCATGCTCGTTTACCTCGTCGTGTTCATGGCCGTAGCCGCGGGGCTGTTCGTCACGCGCGACGTGACCTAGCACCCTCCATACACGTGCCGAGTGGGTGCAAGCGCGCGTATTTCACCGCTCACCACCCACTCGCCCACAAGCCGGGCGGGGGGTGCCGTCCGGCTGCGGTATACGCTCCATGATGTGCCGGTTCATTACGAGGTGTCAGATGCGGTAGCCGTGATTACCCTTGATCGAGCCGAGGTCCTCAATGCCTTCGATGCAGAGCTCGGGCGCGCCGCCCTCGCCGCCGTGGAGCGGGCTTCGGGAGACGAGTCGGTGCGCTGTATCGTGCTCACCGGGGCCGGGCGCGCGTTCTCTTCCGGCGAGGACCTCGGGGCGCTGGCCTCGTCGTACGAGGGCGGTGAGGCACCAGACTTAGGCGCCACGCTGCGTCACAAGTACAACCCCCTCGTGAGGGCAATTCGGTCGGCGCCCAAGCCGGTCGTAGCGGCTCTCAACGGGATTGCGGCAGGGGCCGGCGCGGGTCTGGCCCTGGCTTGCGACTTTCGCTTTGCCTCCGACAAGGCCAAGCTCGTGCTTGCGTTCATCAAGGTAGGCCTCGTGCCCGACTCGGGGTCGGTGTGGTTTCTCACACGTTACGTGGGAGCTGCCAAGGCGTGGGAGCTGGCCGCAATCGGCGATCCCATCGATGCCACCGAGGCCCTGCGGCTCGGTCTCGTCACGCAAGTAACTTCCGCGCCGGAGTTCGAGGAATCTTGGCGTTCGTTCGCGCGCTCGCTGGCGGCGGGGCCGACGCGCGCCTACGCACTCGCCAAGAGTCTCGTCGAGTTCTCTCTCGATCACTCGCTCGAACAGCAGCTCGACCACGAGATCGGCGTGCAGACTCAGGCCGGCAACACGCAAGACCACCTCGAGGGCGTCGCGGCTTTCATGGCCAAGCGAGCTCCCCGCTTCGAAGGCAAGTAGCCTCGCGCCCGCGCTTTAGGCTTTGCTCGTGCCCGAGCTGCCCGAGATGCAAGCGTTAGCAGAACGCCTCGACGCGCTGCTTGCCGGCGCCGTTTTCGCGGGAGCCGGCGCCCTGCAGTTCTCCGCCGCCAAGACCTTCGACCCTCCGGCCGAGAGCTTGATAGGGACCGAGGTAGCTGGTGTGACGAGAAGAGGCAAGTATCTGGTCTTCGATTTTGGGGGGCCGCGCTTGTTGGTGCATCTGTCGCAAGGAGGACGTGTCGACCTCGAGGACCCACCCAAGCGCACCCGTCCCAAGGGAGGTGTCGTTCGCCTCGTGTTCGACGAACGCCCGTCTCTTCTCATCAAGGAGTTCGGCCCCAAGCGCAAGGCCGGCTGGTGGGTTCTTGCGCAGGGCGACGACGGCCCGCTCGCAGAGCTCGGCCCCGAGCCGTTCGACAGCGGCCTGGAAGAGGTGGTCCTCGAGTCAAGGGACAACAGGCGGCTTCACACGATGCTGCGCGATCAACGCACAATTGCGGGCATCGGACGCGGTTACGCCGACGAGATACTGCACGCGGCGAGTCTGTCTCCCTACGCTCAGCTCGGGGCCCTTGCCGTAGATGAGCGAGCCGCGCTGCTCGAGGTGATTCGCTCGACGCTGGATGCGGCGCTCGCCAAGGAACGTGCTCGCAGCGGGGGGTTCAGCAAGCAGCTAGGCGATCGCTTTGCGGTGCACGGACGGTACGGTCACCCCTGCCCGCGCTGTGGGCAGGACCTTCGGCGCGTATCATTCGAGGGATACGAGATCACCTACTGTCCCGCCTGCCAGACGGGGGACAAGGTGCTGGCCGACCGGCGCATGTCGCGCCTCATCCGGTAGGTGCTTGCGTGACCCAGCCGACTGCCGATGGGGACCGACTGCCCCGCGAGGCGTACGCAAGCGACGCTAACCTTGCGGCTCGTCGCAGCATCTATCAGTATCAGGTCCCGCGTCACGATCTTGTCGCCCTGGGCCTTAGGCACATTCCCGCAAGAGCGCAGACGATCCTCGATCTTGGCTGTGGCAACGGGCAGTATCTTCGCCGCTTGGCGTCCGAGGGACTCCCTCGCCGGCTCGCGGGCCTGGATCTGTCGCTTGGGATGCTGCGGGAGGCGGCAACCGGCAGCTCAGGTGCAATCGCCTTCGTAGCCGGAGACGCTCAGCGACTGCCCTTTGTCTCGTCTGGCTTCGATGCCGTTCTGGCGATGCACATGCTCTATCACGTGCCGGACATACAGCTCGCTGTGGCCGAGATGCGGCGCGTGCTGCACGACGACGGCATGGCCGTGGTGATCACGAACGGCATCGACCACTTCGTTACGTTGTGGAAGATATACCAGCGCGCGGTAAGCGAGGTGTGTGGGTCGGGCGCACCGGACCCCAGGAGCGCCACACGCTTCAGCGCGGACAACGCGCGGGACTTCCTCGAGGCGCACTTCGAGGTTAGCTCGACCAGCTATCACGCTCTGGTATCGGTCCCTTCGCCCGAACCCGTCGTCGCTTACGTGCGGAGCCTTAGCGCGTTCCTCGAGCCGCTTCTTCCGCACGGCTGCGCGTGGGACGAGGTGTGCGCCGCGGCAGGAGCACTCATCGAGGAATCCGTGCGACGGGACGGCGTGTGGACCACTCTCACAGCAACCACAATTTTCGCGTGCAGGCCCATAGCGCAGTGAGCTGATCGGCCGCCGGGCGTTGTGACCGTCGAGGCTGGGCGCGTTGTGTCGCACCAGCCATGGCTCGGGCACGTCTAAGTGACCGTCTGCGGGCGTTCCTCGAGGCGGCGGCGCGCAACCTCGACGCTGCCGCCGTCGAAGCCGGCGACCAGAGACGACTCCTCGAACCAGCTCGCCGGCGCAGCATGGCCCCAGAAGGTCGCCCGGCGCGGGTCGTTGATGCTCCACCGGATGGGCTCGAAGTCTGGATCGCCGGTGTAGTAGTCGCCCGTGTAGAGCTCGATGCGGTGACCGTCGGGGTCTCTTAGGTAGAGAAAGAAAGCATTGGACAAACCGTGCCTGCCGGGGCCGCGCTCGATGGAGCCGCCGCGGCCCGCAGCGGCAAGAAGATCACAAGTCTGCAGGACGCTGTAGGTGTCCTGCACCCAGAAGCCGAGGTGGTGAAGCCGAGGCCCGTCGCCGTTCATGAGCGCGACGTCGTGTACGCCCGGTTTGCGATACATCCATGCCGCCCACAGCGCTTCCTCAGGAGGGTCGGTGACCGTGTACTCGGAGCAGCGGAAGCCCAAGTCGCGGTAGTAATCGTACGCGACTTGGGTGTCCGGAACGTGAAGGTTGAAGTGGTCGAGCCGCATGATGCGCGCTCCCGCATGCAGATCGAAACGCTGCAGCAAGCGCTCTGCGCCGGCCATCTCGTGAAAGAACTCGATGGGAAAGCCGAGCGGGTCCTGCACACGCAGCGCGCGTCCCTGGCCTGCCTCCCCCTCGTCTACCCAGCGAGATGGGCACCCGCGCGCCTCGAGCTCCTTGGCGAGCAGATCGAGACAGCGGTCGGTCACGACGCGAAAGGCAAGATGGCCGACAAGCGGACTCGGCCCCTCGCGCAGCACGAGGCTGTGATGAGTGCGCTCTTCGTAGCCGCGCAGGTAGAGCGCGTCGGGGGCTTCTTCGGTGGCAACGAGTCCGAGGAGGTCCACATAGAACTCCTTGGCACGCGCGAGGTCGGTGACGACGTACTCCGCGTGCGCAGCACGCAACACGTCGAAATCGGGCCGCTCCCAGGTGGTGTCGAGCATCTGTCAGGCGTTCGAATCTTGCCGGTCGAGGAACTGGTCGATGCGCTCCATGTATGGCTTGCGATCGTAGCTGTTGACGAGAGCGCCGGACATTCGCACGGGGTCTCCGAAGAAGAAGAACTCGTACGCTTCCTGGCGTCCTGCAAACGCCGAGAGCGATGCGTCCCACGCCAGCCTGAAGAGCTTGACGCGCTCGGCTCCCCCGATATTCGCGGCCTGCAAGTACTTCTCGACGTCCTGGGCCGCTTCGCCCTTGACGTCTCCTTCTGTCGGAAGCCCGAATAGGCCCGCCGCCCCGAGCTGCCAGATGGACTGCACGAACTGGGGGTAGATCTTCGGGAACCAGTTGCGGCACACGTTGAGCGGATCCCAGGACGGAGTCATCACGCCATAGTCGTTGAGCACTGCATCGGCTTCGCCGCAGCGGACCAAGCCGCGGAGCGTCTCGAGCGCTATCACGACCTCGGCAATCTTTTCTTGCACGTGCTGGAACTGCTCGATCTGGATCGCGTCGGCGATCTTAGACATGAGGCCGAGCACGAACTCGCACTTCGCTATGTCCTTGGTGACCACCTGATGTGTCATGTGCACGAGCGCTCCGGTCTCGGAATAGAGGCGGCCGCGCGTCAGCAGCTCCGGGTGGCGGATCATGAAGCAGCGCTCGTAGGGGACCTCGACATCGTCGAAGATCGCTACCGCATCGATCTCGTCGAAGCGCGACCCAAGCGGATGGTCGAAGTGGCTGCGCCCGTAGTCGAAGCTCTCCCGGCACAGAAAGCGCAGGCCGGGCGTGTCGCACGAGATCGCAAACGCGTAGGCGTAGGGCTCGTCCTTGGGATCGGCCTTGAGCACGGTCGAGGGAAACACCATGATCTCGTCGGCTACTCCGCCCAGGGTGGCGAGCATGCGCGCCCCGCGGATGACTATCCCGTTGTCCGTCTCCTTGACGATGCCCGCCGCAAGGAACGGGTCGGCTTGCTCGTGTGTTTCCTTTGATCGATTGGCTTGCGGGTTGATGAGTGTGTGCGTGAGAAGAAGGTCGTTCTCGCGCACATGCTCGTAGTACTTGGTGATGTTATTGGAGAACTGCTTGTCGACCTGGCCAAACCAGTCCGCCGCCGCGGCCATGGCCATGAGGGAGCTGTTGAGGTAGTCGCCGGTGCGCCCCAGCATGCCGAGGCTGTAGTCGGACCACGTCTTCATCATGGCGCGACGCTTTTCGAGATCCTCGATCGACTTGGGCGTGAGAAATGACATCCCGACCCTGTCCCCGGTGGTCGGAGACTCATAGGTCAAGGTGTCGCGCAGCTTCTCGTCGTGCTGCATATCAAAGAGCGCCGCATAGCTGCGTGCGAGATTGCGGACCGAGGGATGGTCGGCGAGGTTATGGCGCACCCGCTCGCCGTCGATCTGGATGTCGCGTTCGGAGGAGTTCAGCTTGTCGATGAACTCCTTGCCGGTTCGTGCTCCCATGCTCACTTACCTCCCTGGTCTTTGTGCGCTCCAAAACGTGGGATGTGATGCTCTGCGAGGGCAACGTGAACGGTCTCCAGCTCGCAGTAGAACTCGAAGCTGTAGTCCCCGCCCTCGCGTCCGATACCGCTGTGCTTGGTGCCGCCGAACGGGGCTCGCAGATCGCGTACGTTGTGCGAGTTCAGCCACACCATTCCTGCGTCGATGCCCTGCGCCACGCGGTGGCCGCGCTGCAGGTCGCTCGTCCATACGTAACCGGCCAGCCCGTAGCGCACGTCGTTGGCGAGCTCGATCGCTTCCTCGTCCGAGTCGAAGCGAGCCGCGACTACCACAGGCCCGAAGATCTCCTCCTGAAAGACGCGCATGTCCCGCGTGACGTCGGCAAACACAGTGGCCTCGAGGTAGTTGCCGTCGGGAAATGTCTGCGGTCGTACACCCCCCGCCACGAGGCGAGCCCCCTCGCTGCGTCCGATGTCGAGATAAGCAGTGACTCGCTCCCAGTGCTCCGCGCGGATGAGGGGACCGAGCTCGGTCGAGTCCTGGAACGGTTCGCCGACGCGCACGCTCCGGGCGCGTGTGGCGACGGCCTCGACGAAGTCGTCGTAGATGGTCGATTCGATCAGCAGCCGGGACCCCGCTGTGCACCGCTCTCCATTCAGCGAGAAGACGCCGAATACCGCCGCGTCGACGGCCCGCTCGAAGTCGCAGTCGGCAAACACGACCACGGGTGACTTGCCGCCGAGCTCGAAGGAGTAGCGCTTGAGAGTGTCCGCGCCGTTGCGCATGATCTCCTGGCCCGTCGTCGTCTCGCCGGTGAAAGAGATGAGGTTGACCCCAGGATGGGCGACCAGTGCGGCCCCAGCCTTCTCTCCGAGCCCGTGCAGGAGATTGAAGGCGCCCTTGGGCAGGCCGGTCGAGTCGATGACCTCGGCTAGCTTGGTCGCCGACAGAGGTGACCACTCGGCAGGTTTGAGAACACAGGTGTTGCCGGCCGCGAGGCACGGCGCGAGCTTCCACGTGGCGAGCATGAAAGGCGTGTTCCACGGCGTGATCAGTCCCGCCACCCCGACGGGCTTGCGAACCACGTAATTGAGGAAGGTGTCTCCCACCTGGTAGGCGGCCGTGTGCTCCTGCTCGATCTCTCGAGCGAAGAAGCGGAAGTTCTGCGCGGCGCGCGCAGCCTGGCCGCGCGCCTGCGTGATCGGCAGCCCCGTGTCGAGGCATTCGAGGGCGACTATGTCCTCGCCGTGCTCCTCGATCGCGTCGGCGATCTCGACCAGCAGCCCGGCTCTCTCGGCCGCCGGCATCCTCGGCCATTCGCCTTCGTCGAACGCGCGGCGTGCTGCATCAACCGCAGCATCGGCGTCTGTTTCGGTCCCTTCTGCAACATCGGTGATTGGCTTGTTGGTGGCCGGGTTGAGGGTCTCGAAGCGCAGGCCCCGGCTCCCCTCCGTGAAGCTTCCATCGATGTAGTGCAGCGCAGAGCGGCTGGCCAGCTGTTGCGCGCGCTCGGACTCGTTGGTAATCATTGGCGGCCCCCTTCGACTGCGATGACGGGATTCTCGAGCACGCCGAGCCCGTCAATTTCGAGGCGCATCACGTCGCCTGCATAGACGTGGCTTACGCCTTTTGGCGTGCCGGTGAGGATGACGTCGTTTTCCTCCAAAGTCATGAACTCGGAGATGTACTCGATGAGCTCCGGCGCCTTGCGGATGAGCTGTTTGGTGTTCCCGGACTGGCGCAGCTCACCGTTGACGTAGGCGCGCAGCTCGAGCGCGCTGGCATCGATCTCGTCTTCGACGAGATACGGACCCATGGGCGTGAAGGTGTCCCAGCATTTGGCCTTGACGGGCGGGCGGTAGAAGTCCTTGACGAAGTCGCGCACCGTCACGTCGTTGGCGATCGTGTAGCCCTTGATGTAGTCGCCTGCCCGTTCTGCCCCGACTCTGTGGCAGTGGCGGCCGATCACCGCTGCGAGCTCGACCTCGTAATGCATGTACTCGACGGCGGGCGGATAGACGACGGGACTGAGGTGGCCGGCAAGGGAGCTGTTCGGCTTGAAGAACAGGGCGGGGTCCTCGGGCGTTGCCATGCCCAGCTCCTCGGCGTGGTCTGCGTAGTTGAGCGCGAGGCCGACGATCTTGCCCGGCACCACCGGCGGCAGGAAGGTGACCTCGTCCACCGGGTGGCGGGCGCCGGACTCATCGACGAGAGCGCCGTCCTCAAGCGTGCCCTCGTGGGTCGTGCCCCCGGCGACGAAGCGGGCTCTTTTCACTGCGCGGCTCCGCGCGCCTTCAGACCGTAAGCGTCGATGACCTCGTCGAGCCGGCCGCGATTTCCCTCGGACGGCTCGCACAGCGGCAGCCGGTAGTTGGGCGTGATGGTCCCCATCTTGCCCATCACGTACTTGAGGGGACCGGGGTTGGTCTCGAGAAACAGAGCGTCGTTCATGTCGAGCAGCTCGTAGTGAAGGTCTACCGCCTCACTCCAGTTCCCGGACACCACGCACTCATAGAGCCTCGCAACCTCGCGCGGAAGGACGTTCGCAGTTGCGCTGACGTGCCCGGCGCCCCCGATGGCGAGCAGCGGGTAGCAGAGCAGCTCGATGCCGGAGTAGACGTTGAAGTCACGCCCGCATTGATGCAGCACCCGGCTGACGTGCTCGAAGTCCTTGTTGGACTCCTTGACTCCAATGATGGTGGGATGAGCGCGGCGCAGCCGAGCCATGGTTGCAGGGGTCATGTTGACGCCGGTGCGCCCGGGGATGTTGTAGATGATGAGCGGCACGTCGACCGCACCGGCGAGGCGTGCGAAGTAGCGGTAGAGCCCCTCCTGAGAGGGCTTGTTGTAGTAAGGGACGATGACAAGCGCAGCGTCGACGCCGAGTCGCGCCGCCGCCTGTGTCAGTCGGAGGGTCTCTTCGTAGTTGTTGGTGCCGGTTCCGGGGACGAAGGGCACGCGCGAGTTGATGGCTTTCGCCCCCAGCTCGAGCATGCGCTCGCGCTCTTCCAGCGTCAGCGAGCTGGGCTCGCCGGTAGTCCCGGTCACCGACAGCCCGTGGCTGCCCGAGTCGATCTGCCATTCGATTAGGTCGACGAGCGTGGACTCGTCGATAGCGCCGTCGTCGTCAAAGGGCGTCACGAGCGGGACTATGGAACCCTTTAGCTCTCCTGCGGATCTTCTGTCAGCCAACCGTTTCTCCTTGTTCGATTCCTTCTTGCGGCCGCGTGGCGGCCTCGTTGTAAGCCTCGATGGTACGGAGCTTGTGCATGCGGGCCGCGCTCTCGATCTCTTGCCGCCCGGCGCGTCCTTCGATGAGGGCGATGAGCTCGTCGTGCTCGGTGACCGAGTCCCAGCCGCGATTGGGGATGGAAGTGAACACTGTGCGCCTGATTGCGTCGAGCCGGTCCCACGTGTCGCCCAAGAGCTCGACCAGGTAGGGATTGGGGCAGCGCGTTCCATAGATGGCGAAGTGAAAGACCCGGTTGAGCCGCGTGAACTCGATGAGATCCAGCTTCTCAAGGGCGTGGGCGGCAGCCTGGTTTCTGCATCGCAGGTCCTCGATATCGGCCTCAGAAAGATGGGGGGCGGCCAGCGCGGTCGCGTAGCCTTCGAGTAGGGCGAGCGCGTGCATGACCGCTTCCCAGGTGCTTGAGTCCACGGGCGCCACCTGAGCACCGGCGTTGCGTCTGTAGATGACCCAACCTTCCGCCTCGAGCCTGCGCAACGCCTCGCGCACCGGAACCGCGCTGACGCTGAGCTCTTTCGCGATGGTATCGAGGACGAGCCGGTGCCCCGGCCCGTAGCCTCCGCTCAGTATGCGTTCGCGAATCACTGCGTAAGTGCGCTCATGTTTGTTCATAGGCATCGTAAGGAAGCTCGAAGACGTCGTAGGGGAAGGGCCGTTCCCCGGGGCCCGGCTCGGCGAGCTCGGTGAAGCCGCCTGCGTAGAAGCCAAGGGCCCGCCCGTCACGGTGCCCGAAGTTCACTACCTCGCCGACGTAGAGCGAATGGTCACCTCCCTCGTAGGTGCGCCACGGCGTGCACTCGAAGAAGGCAAGGGGGTCGAGCAGACGCGGGGCGACTGCTCCGTTGATCCAGGTAAAGTCGCCGGCGCCGTGACGGTGGCCCGCGAAGTGGCGTGCGACCGACTCTTGCTCCGCGCCGAGGACGTTGACGGTGAACGGGTGACCGGCGAGCAGAGAGTGGCCGCGCGCACGCTGGTTGATCGACACCAGCACCAGGGGGGGCTGAAGGGACACCGAGGTGAACGCGTTGACGGTTAGGCCGTGCGGTCCGTCGTCTGCCTCGATGCTCACTATGGTCACGCCCGAGCCGAACCTGCCGAGCGCGCTGCGAAGTGCGATTGCGTCCATTCACCTCCCTCGGGCGAGCGCCCTGGGCGCCGCTTCCCCGCCGCTCCGACGGCCAAATCGTATACGATCCGGGGGCGCGGTTACGTCGTCAGTCCGCTATAGCGAGCACGGCCGGGTGCTCGAGCAGCCTCACGAGGTCGAGCATGGCCCGCGCCGCCGTCATCCCGTCGAGGATCCGGTGGTCGAAGGTGATCGACAGGTTCATCATTCGCCGGGCGACGACCTGCCCGTCGCGCACCACCGGCCGGTCCCCGGCACGGTGGACGCCGAGGATCGCCGACTGCGGGTGAAAGACGATCGGCGACGCCATCAAGCCGCCGAAGCGGCCCGGGCTCGTGATAGTGAAGGTCGATCCGGTGAGCTCATCGTGCCCGAGGCTGCCGGCGCGCGCTCGTTCGGCCAGGCCGTCGATGTCCGCGGCGAGCTCGCGCAACGTCTTGTCCGCGGCCCCTTTAACGACCGGCACCATCAGCCCCGACGGCGTGTCGACTGCCACACCGATGTCGAAGCTGTCGTGATAGACGATCTCGCCTGCCGCCTCGTCGAGCGACGCGTTGAGGGCCGGATAGTCCCTCAGGCAAACGATCGCCGCCTTGACGACGAAGGGCAGGAAGGTGAGCCGCGTGGCTTGCGGCGAGCGCTCGTTTGCGAGCTTGCGCGTCGCCTCGAGCTCGGTGACGTCGCACTCTTCGACGTGCGTTACCGAGGGCACGATTCGGTGCGCTTCGCTCATCCGCTCGGCGATCACGCGCCGCACCCCGCGCAGTGGCTCCCGGCGGCCGCCGGACGGAGTCGCAGGCGCAGAGCGCATACGATCGGGAGCCGCTCGCTCGGCTCCGTTGCCGCGTGACGCGACTACCACGTCGTCGCGCACGATCCGGCCGCCGGGCCCGGACCCCGCCACCGAGGTTATGTCCACGTCGAGCCTGCGCGCCAGCCTGCGCACGGGCGGCATCGCCTTGACGGCGCCAGAGCGATCATCCGCACGTGACTCCGACTCCGGCGCCGGAGCCGTGCGGGGAGCTTGGGTGATGTCCCTGTTCCCGGCCGGGACCGCGCCCTCGGCCGGCGTGTCCTGTCCCGTGGTTCCTTGCTGCGCGCTCGGAGCCGCCTCGCCGATCGAGATGAGGACGGTACCGACCGGCACGATGGCGCCCGCCGCAACATGGATCTTGGTGATGGTGCCCTCGTACGGCGAGGGGATCTCCGCCGTCGCCTTGTCGGTGATGACCTCAACGATTAGGTCATCCTCTGCGACCTCGTCGCCTTCCTCTACGAGCCAGGTGTCGACCTCAGCCTCGGTGACGCCCTCACCGAGATCGGGCAGCTTGAAATCGGGCATCAGAAGTCGAGCACTCTTTGCGCCCCGGCCTTGATGCGCTCCACGCTGGGCAGGTAGTCGTCTTCGTTGGCGAGCTGTGGGAACGGCACGTCGTAGCCCGTCACCCGCAGCGCGGGTGCGTCGAGGTCGAGCATGCAGCGTTCGTGGATGAGGCTCGAGACCTCCGCGCCGAGGCCGCCGCTGCGCGGGGCCTCGTGTACCACGAGGGCGCGCCCGCACGATCTCGTGTGGTCCTCGATGGCGCCGACGTCGAGTGGATAGAGCGAGCGCAAATCGATTACCCGGGCTTGCACGCCGCGCTGGGTGGCAAGAGAGTCCGCCGCCTGGACAGACAGGGGAACCGTCGCCCCGTACGTGAAGATTGCGAGGTCGCTCCCCTCGCGTGCCGTGCGCGCGGTGGCGAGAATCGAATCATCGTCTGAGTCCGGGTCGTCGGGAACCTCCTGGCGCCCGGCCCGGTAGATCCTCTTGGGCTCCATGAACACGACCGGGTCGGGGTGCTCGATGGCGGCGAGCAGCATGTCGTGCGCGTCCTTGGGCGTCGTCGGGCACACGACCTTGAGGCCGGGGACGTGACAGAACAGGGCCTCGGGCGAGTCCGAGTGCAGCTCGGGAGCGCGCACGCCGCCGCCGAAGGGGATGCGGATGACTATCGACGCCGGCAGCTTGCCGCCGGTGCGCCATGCGTAGCGGGCCGCGTGCACGACGATCTGCTCGAAGCCCGGATAGACGAACGCATCGAACTGAATCTCGACGATGGGACGAAGGCCGTAGAGAGACATGCCGATGGCCGCGCCGATGATGCCTGATTCGGCAAGAGGAGTGTCGATCACGCGCGCCTCGCCAAACTTGTCGAGCAGCCCGGCGGTTACCCTGAACACCCCGCCGGTGCGGGCGACATCCTCGCCCATGATGACGACACGGTCATCCTTGGCCATCGCATGGGTGATGGCGCCGTTGAGCGCCTCGACCATGTTCAGCTCGGTCACCTCTGGCCTCCGTGCATCACGAGCCCGCTCTCTGTGCCGCCTTGGAGGCGCGCAGCTCCTCGAGGCCCTCGGTGAAGGTCCACGGCATCTCCGAGGCGTATACGTTCGTGAACAGAATGGCCTCGTCGAGCTCCCCGACCGCTTCCATGTCCTTGATGCCCTGGGCGATCTTGTCCTTTGCCTCGGCTGCAAAGGCCTCGATTGTGGCCTCGTCGATGAGCCCTTGCCGCTCGAGGTAGCCGCGCATGCGTCCAACGGGCTCGAGGGGGCGCCACTTGGCAACCTCGCCCTCGTCGCGGTAGAGCTTGGGATCGTCGGCGGTCCCGTGCGCTCCCAGCCGGTAGCAGAACGCCTCGATGAGGGTCGGGCCCTGTCCGGCGCGGCCGCGCTCGAGCGCGTCCCTTGTCGCCTTCCAGCACGCGACCGGGTCGAAGCCGTCGACGCGCACGCCGTGGATTCCGTAGGCGACCGCCTTGTCGACGATGGCTCTGGCCCCGGTCTGACGCGAGATCGGCGTGGAGATCGCCCACTGGTTGTTGGTGCAGAAGAACACGGTGGCGGTCTTGAACACCGAGGCGAAGTTGAGGGCCTCGTGGAAGTCGCCCTCGGAGGTCGCTCCATCGCCGAACCACGCCAGCGAGGCGGTGTCCTGACCCTTTATCTTGGCCGCCCACGCAACTCCCACTGCGTGTGGGAGATGAGTGCCTATGGGCACACAGATGGGTCCGACCCGGTGCTCTGCGGGATCGTAGAAGCCGCTCGGTCCGTTGTAGCCGCGCACCCAGCCAAGGATCGTGGCGATCGGCACCCCGCGCAGCGTGCCGACGGCGCACTGCCGGTAGGAGGGAAAGACCCAGTCGTCGTCCCGGCACGCATAAAGGGGCCCCGCCTGGGTTCCTTCCTCGCCCCAGTACAAGGGATAGGTGCCGATGCGCCCCTGGCGCTGGAGCGCTACCGCCCGCTCATCGAAGGTGCGCAGATGAACGAGCCGGCGGAACAGCTCGAGAAGGTCTTTCTCGGACAGCCCGCCGGGCAGGTCCTTGTCCTTGAGGTCCCTTCCGTCGCCGAGGTAGCGGAGGGTCTCGACGGCGCTCACTAGCTGAGGGTTCCGTACTCGGCAGTGCGCAGCAACCGGATGCGGCTGATCTTCTCGATGCGGGCCTTGGCATACTCCTCGGCCCCCTGCGCAGTTGAGATCCCCTTTTGGCGGGACATCTGGAAGATGAGCTGCAGGGCCCTGTAGATGCCCTCGACGCGTTTCATGGCCCGGTCACGCTCGTAGCCGCGCAGCTCATCCTCGACGTTGATGAGCCCGCCGGCGTTGATCACGAAGTCCGGGGCGTAGAGGATGCCCATCGCGTTGAGCTTGTCTCCGTGCTCGGGTCGTTCGAGCTGGTTGTTTGCGGAACCGGCGATAACGCGGCATTTGAGGTCGCCAATAGTGTCGTCGTTGATCGAGGCCCCCAGCGCGCAGGGCGCAAAGATGTCGCACTCGAGCGCGTGGATCTTTTCGAGCGGCACACTGTCTACGCCGAAGTCGCTGATGGCCCTGCCCAGGTTGTCGACGTCGATGTCGCCTATCGTTACCTCGGCCCCCTCTTCGACGAGGTAGCCGCACAGAGCGTGGCCGACCTTCCCCACGCCCTGCAGCGCAACCGTGCGTCCTTTGAGGGAAGGATCGCCGAAGACCTCGAGCGCGCAAGACTTGATCCCCTGAACCACCCCGTAGGCCGTGACCGGCGAAGGGTCCCCCGAGCCGCCGTAGGCGTGGGAGCAGCCGGTCACCCAGCGGCTCTCGCGCCGCACCGTGTCCATGTCCTCGAGGGAGGTGCCTACGTCCTCGGCAGTGATGTAGCGGCCTCCGAGCGTCTCCACGAAGCGGCCGTAGGCGCGGAGCAGCGACTCGGACTTGGCGCGCTTGGGGTCGCCCAGGATAACGGCCTTGCCCCCGCCGAGATCGAGTCCCGCCGCCGCTGCCTTGTACGTCATGCCGCGTGCCAGCCGAAGGACGTCGACGAGCGCCGCCTCTTCGCTGGCGTAGGGATAAAAACGGGTCCCGCCCAATGCGGGACCCAGTGCGGTGGAGTGAATTGCGATGATGGCTCGAAGACCTGAGTGGTCGTCGGAGCAGAACACCACCTGCTCGTAACCATCGCCCTTGATGCGCTCGAAGACGCTCATGTCTAGCAGCCCCCTTGTAGTCGCAGCGCCTCTTGCGCTGCGCCCGGAGTTTTCATCGATGGTAACCGGGGCAGCAAGATGTCACAGGCACCCGAGCCGCTACCATCGAGACCATGGTTCGCACCTCCTATCTGCGTGTCTACCAGCGGCTTGCCTCGTTTCCCGAGGAGGAGCGCCGGCGCTGGCCGACCACCTCGGGCGAAGGCGAGGCGGTAGATCTGCGCTCATCGCGCCGCTGGCTCCTGTCTGGCTCTCTGCCCGGGGGCGGAGCCGGAGGTTTCGCCGAGGGAGCGTTCATGCGCACCGTCGATGGGACCATTCTGGTGTGTCCGTGGCGAACGCGCCTCAGGATGTTGTCGGGCCTCATCGCCTTCCGGGCGAGCTTGCCCGACGAAGTCGCAGAGGCCTTCGTGCCCGAGGCCGAGGCCCGCCGGGCGGCGAGTGAGCTGGCCGCCCTGGCCGATCGTTTGCCCGAGGTTCGCAGCCACATCGTTCACGCCAACTGGCACGTCCCGATTCGCTGGTTCGTCGCTTTCGAGGACTCCCAGCGCATCCTCACGGAAGACTCTCGAGGGCTCCGTATCCGCTACGAGAGCTCGCTGTTCAGCGCGTGTGAACGGGTAGTCAAGGCCATCGCGGTCCTGGAGGAGTCCTGGATCGAGGAAAGCGTCGTGGAGGCGCTCAAGGAGCTGGGCGAATGGCTGGGCGGGTTCGAGGACGATGGTCTGCTCGAGCTCGATTACGGGTCCGTTGCCGGGATCTTCTCCGAGGACGAGCTGGTCGAGGATCATGCCGCCGGCCAGGTCTGGGGCTGCGTCGAGTCGCTGGCAGCCGGAGACGTCGTGCAGGCGACCCGCATCTTTTCCGAGTTGACCGAACGCTGGACGAATGCTCGCTCGCTCGAAGTCGCCAACTGAGCAATTCGGAAGCGAACTATGGGACCAATGCCTACCGCTGGGTAGCTATGCAAGCATAGTCATTGAAAAGGGTGAAAATGGTTCTCCTGAACCATTCCTTCTCGCGACAAAAGAGGCGATGATAGTGGGGACTGTAAGCCCCTGTCCGAGTCGGACACGGGCTGGGACGGCAGTCACGGTGTTGCCGAGCGAAAGAGAGACATATGAAGGGCCAAAGGGACGACGAGCTCCTAACCCCGGCCGAGGTTGCCGCACTATTCCGCGTGGACCCCAAGACGGTCACCCGGTGGGCCAAGGCCGGCAAGCTTTCCTCGATTAGGACCCTGGGCGGGCACAGGCGCTACAGGGCCGAAGAGGTAAAGCGCTTTCTCGATGGGGCACCGCAGGACCAGGACGCGTAAGAGAGCCTCGGGGAGCCCAAAAAGCGGACGCTCCGGCGTCCGCTTTTCCCGTGGGTGGGGTGGCGAGGGGCAGAATCGAACTGCCGACACCGCGATTTTCAGTCGCGTGCTCTGCCAACTGAGCTACCTCGCCGCAGGAATCTCGCCACGCTCCCGGCGGGGGCCGGGCCCGGCGCGTGAGAGAATAACTCCCCGATGGGTGTGGGGTTCATTAGCCTGCATGCCCGCAGGCCCCTGTGGAGCAGTTAGGAGTGCTCATCTCCCTGTCAAGGAGAAGGTCGCCGGTTCAAGTCCGGTCAGGGGCGCCAAAGCGCACCGCATCGAGGGGCGGAGGCACTACGCGGGTGAAGAGTTGAAGTGCAGAGCGCCTGAGGTTCCCACCGGACTCTTCAAGGGCTGCGGCGTTGCCGGCGTGGTCGAGGAACCAATAGATGCATAGTCACGATCTGACGAGTGGCTCAGCGGATACGAAGCCGAGCCCGCGTGCGTCTCCCGGTACTCGTTGGGAGGCTCGAGCTTGAGTATCTGCAGAAGTGGTCGGTGCTTCCAGATGTCGCCGAAAGCCTGCGTAAGTGTTGGTTCGCCACGGGTTCAGTATCGCCGAACGCGGAGCAGCTCCCGGCCCCCAAGAGGGGGGCTTTTGCGGCGTCACCCGCCGTTATGAGAGATTCATCCCTCCGTCATATGCTCGACGCAGACCCTTCACCTACCCCACCTAGTTTCGAGCGGGTTGAACGACCACCTAGGAGGAGGATGCATGCGGACAAGATCAAGACTAGGCCTTGCACTCCTGGCCCTGGCGAGCGTGACCAGCATCTCAGTAGCAAGCGTTGCGCATGGCTCGGGGCAGCCCCACCACAGCAAGGGTGCTCAGGCACCCGGAACGAGCACCCCGATCAAGCACGTCGTTGTCATCTACCAAGAGAACGTTTCGTTCGATCACTATTTCGGTACCTATCCCCGCGCAACCAACCCAGCAGGCGAGCCGGCGTTCCATGCGGCTGGCGGTACGCCCTCGGTCAACGGACTGAACCACGAGCTGCTGATCGACAACCCCAACTTGGCAAACCCCAAGCGCCTCGATCGCTCCCAAGCAATCACGTGTGATATGGACCACGACTACACGGCCGAACAAAGAGCGTTCAACGGCGGCCTCATGGACAAGTTCGTAGAGAACACCGGCGCGTCGGATCCAGGTTGTGACCGGAGGCAGGTCATGGATTTCTACGATGGCAACACGGTCACCGGGCTATGGAATTACGCGCAGCGCTTCGCCATGAGCGATAACAGCTACGGCACGGTGTTCGGCCCGTCCACCCCGGGAGCTCTGAACCTCGTAAGCGGCCAAACTCATGGAGCGACACCTGCGCGCATACCCGACGAGGTTGCGAACGGCACGGTCATCGGCGATCCCGATCCGGCCCACGATGACTGCTCTGTCAGCCCCACCGTGTCGATGTCCGGCCCCAATGTAGGGACCAAGCTGAGCCACGCCGGCGTTACGTGGGGATGGTTCCAAGGCGGCTTCGTCCCCAGCTCTCGCAGCGGCGGCAAAGTGGCATGCGACCGCAGCCACGAGAACATCGCCGGTGCCGCCGTCACCGATTACAGCGCGCACCATGAACCGTTCCAGTACTACAAGGCAACCGCCAACCCGCACCACGTTGGCCCCAGCTCCGTCGCTATGATCGGCAGGAGCGATCGCGCCCACCACCAGTACGGACTCCGTGCCTTCTGGCGGACTGTGCGCGCAGGACACCTCCCGGCCGTTAGCTTCCTCAAAGCTGCGAAGTACCAGGATGGACATGCAGGCTATTCCGATCCGCTCGACGAGCAGCATTTCCTTGTCAAGGCGATCAACCGCTTGCAGAAGCTCCCCACCTGGAAGAGCACGGCGGTCGTGGTCGCTTACGACGACTCCGACGGCTGGTACGACCACCAACTGGGCCCCATCGTCAACCACTCCAGCGATCCCGCCTACGATGCGCTTGACGGCGCAGGCCTATGCGGGCAGAGTCGTCCCGGCGCGTACCAGGATCGCTGTGGATACGGGCCGCGTCTCCCGCTGCTCGTGATCTCTTCCTTCTCACGCAGGAATTTCGTCGACCACTCGATTACCGATCAGACCTCGATCCTGCGCTTCATCGAGGACAACTGGGGACTTGGTCGACTCGGTAACCAATCGTTCGATGCGAAGGCAGGCACACTCGTCCGCATGTTGAACTTCGGCCGATCCCACCTCCACCGCTTGATACTCGACCCGCGCACCGGCGAGCCGAGACACTGACCCGCCGCGGCTCTCCGTCGTGTCGCGTGCACCCCGTGCACCCCATCAGTGATCTGGGGGCTGATCCGACCTACCTCGACCGATCCCGGCAGGCAGCACTCGGCGCCGGCCCCCGCCCGATATCCTGAGGTTTCTCGGAGTGCGGGAAATAGGTGCCGCGGGAGCCGGGTTATAAGAGAAGAAGTAGCCCTTCGCAAACAATCCATCGTCCGACGGCTCCTGCCGTGAAATGGAGGCACCTATGTTCGATTACCTGGCGCTCATCTGGGGTCAGCAGCGCACCCGCAAGGAAGCGGCGCAAGAGCCGATGCAGCCGACGCTCGATGACCTCGTGGCGGCCTATCGCTCCCGCTCGAAGGGGGCCTAGCTCAAACCCACCCC
The DNA here is from genome assembly GCA_038254435.1 of Actinomycetota bacterium. Lineage (GTDB taxonomy): Bacteria > Actinomycetota > CADDZG01 > CADDZG01 > WHSQ01 > JBBSGD01. The sequence goes on along the minus strand of JBBSGD010000012.1, from coordinate 21,320 downwards.
ACCGCGGGTTCAGTGAGCCTGCTCAGTGCCCAGCTCGTTATCCGCTCCCGGTTACCAACCCAGCTCCTCAGTTTGGCTCGCTAGTCTCCGTTCGTGGCGACCCGAATCCGTAATCTCTCAACATTTGTGCGGTTGTCGGCCATCGCCGTCTGCGGTTTTCTCTACGGATTACTGACAGCGCGCATTCCAATTCCGCGAACGGACGAGACGATCTTTTGGCCGGGCAATCTGGTGGTGCCCTACCTGCTCATTCCATTTCTAGCGGGAGCTTGGCGCTTTCGTGCTGCGACCGCTTGGCCCTGGGTGTGGCGGACAAGTTGGCATTCAAAGAGTGCTTGCCACATCCAATAACCTTCGCGCGCTGTTGAGGCATCTCAGGCCATCCTTTTGAGGGCACGATAGACGGCGCGGGCGGCTTTGAGTGGCCGGGCGATAGACTCGGCGGGACGCAGAAGGAAATCAAGGGGGCAGGCGAACCCTTCATGGGCGTTGTTCGATCCAAGGCTGCGCCGGCTGCAATGGGCACTTTCAATTGAGGCTTCCTTCAGCGCGAGGCACCTTGGCCCTGGCCGCCCTTGTGATCGTCTCCGTCGTGATGATCGCTGGCCCGGCCAATCCGGTTGTCGTAGGGGTGCAGGCTGCAGTGGTCGCCGCCGGAGCACTCGCCCTTGGCTATCTGATCGTAGACGCGCTGCTGGGACGCAAGCTCGACACTCTCATGTGTGCGAGCCTGGCTCTTCCCGGCCTGCTGCTTTATTCGCTGTGCCTCATGTTGCTGCACATCGCCAGCGGAGGGCGAATCCTCGCCAGCCCGATTGCGACGCGCGCGCTGACGCTGATTGTCTTTCTCGCTTGCCTTGCAGTCGTTCGCCGCCGCCGATCCCTGCGCGCGGAGAGGCGCGTTGTCCCTCGAATCGAATGGGCCGCTCTGATTGGGACTGCCTTCTTGGCGCTGGTCGTTTGGGGCCTTCCGCTGCTTGCGCGTACCCCCGTCTACTACCAGGGCGACGAAGGAAGTCATCTCGGCTGGATCAATCAACTGCTAAACGGCGACACGGTGCCGACTTCGGCGCTGGCCGGAGTCCCGAACTACTACCCGTGGCTGTTCCATGGGCTTGGGGCGCTTCTCACCTGGTTCACTCCGGGTAGCCGCGCCTTTCTGGTGGTCGGTCCTCTGCAGCTCGTCACTTCCGCGGGGATGGCGCTGGGACTATTCGGGCTCGGCCGGCAGCTCGACGGCCGCTGGACGACCGGGGCCTTCCTAGCTCTGTTCGGCGCGCTGGCAGGAGGCTTTGGATTCATACCCGCCCATCAGCCGGATCTCGTCGTGGCGACGCGCGGCCCAGCCAAGTTGCAGTATTGGGGCGACCTGTTCTTCAATCGGCCTTACAGCTACTCGTTCAACAACCTTGTTCCTCCCTATCCGCGCGACCTTTCCTTTGCCCTCGTGCCCGGTTGCCTCGCGCTCCTGCTGCACGGTCTGCGTGTGCAGAGTCTCGGCCTCCTGGCTGCCGTAGGGACGGTAGTCGGACTAATAGCGCTCGTGCACGAGGACGCGGCGCCCTTCCTCCTTGTCCTGATCGCGGTGCTGCTGGTGTTCGAGGGCAGGAAGGCGCTGCGGCTCGGGCTCCCCGTACTCGTTCCTGCCCTGTTGCTGTGGGTGCTGTGGGCGGTTCCCCTGCTGATCAATTACGTGCACCTCGGCGGTTTTCGCCAGACCGTAAAGGGTCTCGTATCTCTTCCACCTCTCGGAATCTTGGGAGCGTGGGGGATCGTCACCCTGCTGGGTGTCCTCGGAGCGGGTTGGTGGCTTCCGTTGATCGCGAGGAGTAGGAGCGCGCGCGTCATCCTGGCTACTTTCATGGCAAGTGCCGTCATGATCTTCGCAGCACCCTTGATTCCTCGACTATTGGGAAGCGGCTTCGGCACCCTTGGCCTTCAGCATCGTTACTGGCCCTTCATGAGTCTCGCGGTGAGCCTGTCGGCCGCAATCGGGGCGTCCCGGGTCATGCGTGCGCTAATGGAGCGGCGACGGCGCGTCGGGATCACGATCTTGTGTGTCATATGTGTCACGGCGCTTGCCTCTCCCGTCCTCGGCTCTCTGGGCTTTTTGAGGGTCATACCTGCGACCGGCGTGCTCTATCCGGCTTCGCTGTCTCTGACTCCCTCGACCCAGGGCAAGAGCACATTGCTCGGTGTCTTGGCGCCGCATCCGGGAATGAGATGCACCATCGCCGTGCCCCCCCGTCTCAGCTTTGCGGTGTTCGCTTTCACCGGGTACCGGCAGGTGCTCTATGTGCGGACGGTGCCCGGACTCGAAAAGCTGCTCATCAATCCTCGACAGCCGTTCCGCGACCTCGCATTCATCCGGTGGAAGAACATCTACGAGCACATACCGGATGCTCGCGCCCGGGTGACCGCGAATCAAACGTTAACGAGAGGCGCCGCGGCCGGCGGCGGCATCACTGCCTCCGTTTGGCGTCGGGTCGCTCGCAAGTGGGGAGTAAACGAAGTTGTGACCACGGCCTCGAGACTCGACGCGCCCGGTTTTCGAGGGCTTCCCGTCGTACACCCCCAAGTCGGCACCGACCGCTTCGCCGTGGTGAAGGTCTCTCCCTGCTCCTGATCAGACCGAGCCTGGATCCGCTGCGCCGAGAACAGATTTCGGTTAGAACAGCGAAATGAACAAGGGCGGGTTCTCATGGAAGCGTTTGAGTGGGATCAGCGCCGCCAAGTCGCGCATCTCCCGCAAGACCGGCGTCCCGTTGACGCGCTCGGGACGCCAGCGCAAGGTCGGGCGCATGGTGACGGGGGGCGGCTGCCTACTCCCGAGTCTGCTGACCGTCGTCCCAGCGCTTGCAGTGGTGCTGCGAGCACACCGACAACGAGCGCTCGTCACGCCAGCTCTTCTATCGTCCCGAAGGAAGCACCCGCCGCGTTCAGGGACTCGATGATGCGTGGCACGGCGACGAGGGTGGTGGACGGCCATGTGTGCATCAGGACGATGTTCGGTCCGGCTAGCAGCGACGCCGTGACGGCCTCCACGATGTCGTCAACGCTCGAGTCCTCACACCAATCCTTGGGGTCCACGTCCCAGTTCACGTCCCGGTAACCGAGGACGCCGAGCACGCTGAGAACCCTTGGGTCCTCTGATCCATCGCCGTGGGGACAGCGAAACCACGGCTTGGGCGAGACGCCGGTGATCTCGGTGAGGCAGCGCTCTGCCTGAAGGACGTTCTTCTTCAAACCTTCTTCGGACAGCCGAGGGAGCCGCTCGTGAGCGTGCCCATGGCTGCCAAGAACGTGGCCGTCGGCGACGATACGGCGCGCGAGCGCGGGATATGCGCCGGCCCAGCGACCCTGAACGAAGAACGACGCGCGGATCTTTGCGGCGGCCAGCGCGTCGAGCAGGCCCGCCGCCACCGCCGGATCCGCATGGGGCCGGTTGGGATGCTCGGCGTCGAAGGTCAGCAGCACGCGCGCCTGCCTCGTCATCCCGGGCCGACTCGGACGAGGGTCTCGCCGCGAGGAGGAAAGTTTCCTTACCATTAGCCTGCCGCGATGCTAGCGTGCTCGAGCTGAACCTTTGTCAAATGGCGGCGCTTTCGCACGTTGGTGAGAGAAGTTTGATGGTGATTCGAGCTAGCCGAAGACGACGATTTGGCGCACGACCTGCCCATCGGCGAGGGCGTCGAAGCCGGCGTTGATTTCCTCGAGGCCGATGGTCCGGCTGAACAGCTCGTCTACCGGCAGCCGTCCGGCCTCGTACAACGCCATCAGCCGCCGCACGTCGCGGCGCGGCACGGCGGAGCCCATGTAGGAGCCCACGATGCGCCGTTCCTCGGCGACGATGCTCACTGCCGGGATTTGCAGCGTCTGCGACGGGTGCGGCAACCCAACCGAGACGGTGGTGCCGCCGCGGCAGGTGGCCGCGTACGCGGTCGCAAGGACCGCCGCGTTGCCGACCGCCTCGAACGTGTACTGCACACCGCCCTGCGTGAGGTCGCGGATCTGCTCGATCACGCCGTCGCCGGCCGGCAGCGTGTGACTGGCCCCCACCCGCCGTGCGTGGTCGAGCTTGGCCGCAACGGTGTCGACCGCCACGATTGGAAATGCACCGGCCAGTCGCGCACCCATGACCGCAGAGAGTCCTACTCCGCCGAGTCCGAATACGGCGACCGAGGAGCCGGGCGGGACCGCCGCAGTGTTGACGACTGCGCCGACTCCGGTGAGTAGTGCGCAACCGAATAATGCGGCCGTGCGCAGGGGGACGCGTGCGGGCACCTTCACGACAGAGCCGGCTGCAACGACCGTGCGTTCGGCGAAGCCAGAAACGCCCAGGTGTTGCGCGAGCTCCTCGCCGCCGGGCCTTCGAAACGGCCGCCGCCCGGACAGAAGGGTGCCGTCGCTGTTGGCGCGAGCGCCCGCTTCGCACAGGGCGGGGCGACCGGACTGGCACGGCACGCAAGCCCCGCATACCGGTATGAAGGAGAACACCACATGGTCTCCGGGCGCGACGTACGTGACGCCGGCTCCGGTCGCCTCCACGACACCCGCGGCCTCGTGCCCGAGAACCATCGGCACCGGTCTGGGCCGGGAGCCGTCCACGACGGACAGGTCCGAATGGCACAGGCCGGCCGCGCCGACCCGTACGAGAACCTCGCCTGGTCCGGCGCCGGCCAGCTCGAGCTCTTCGATGACGAGGGGCCGGCTATCGGTGTACGGCGCCGGGCGACTCAGCTCCTGCAGGACGGCCGCCCGCGTTCTCATCTCGCTGTCCCTTCCCCTGGGCCGTGGGCGCGTGCCCTTACGAACAGTGACGACCTTAACCCTCGTGCCTCTGAGACATAGCCTCTCGAGTTCGTTGCGGTGTGCACAGAGAGCGAGTTCGGGAATGCGCGCGAGCGAGAAGGCACTACGCTCGACTACGCCAAGATCGCGTAGCCACCGCCACGGGTCAGCTGAGGCGTCAGCTGGCGTGCCGCCTCAGGTGATCCTGAAGCTTTGCTGTCAGGTCGTAAATCCGACCTGCCAGCTCGGAACCCTGCTGTTCAATTGTGACGGCGAGGACGTCGATCCGAGAGCCCTGCTCGCGCACGTCAGACGAGAGGACGTCGATCCGAGAGTCGAGCCTGGCGCCGAGGCCATCGATCCGGCCCCCCAGACCATCGATCCGGCCTCCGAGACCATCGATCCGGCCTTCCAGGTCATCGATCCGGCCCCCGAGGTCATCGATCCGGCCCCCGAGACCATCAATCCGGCCCCCGAGGCCATCGATCCGGCCCCCGAGGCCATCGATCCGGCCCCCGAGATAGAAGAGCGAACCGAACAATGTTGCGGCCAAGAGCCCTATGGTCGTCCACACCTGCGCTTCCATGTCCTTGACGGTATCAGGGCCCTGCGACAAGAGACAGTCGCTGTGGGCAGCGACGGCGCTACGGCCGGGACATCTGGCGACACTGAGGCAGGAGACGGTGTCATTGGTGTGCGCAATGATGACTGAGCTGCGATGCCCGAACGAATCGTGGACGTGTCTATCGCGGGAGGCGTCAACGGCCGCAAACGAGCTCAAGAACCGGACTGAGATACTCGTCGGGTGTTCTCACAAGCAGCCTCGGTCGAACGCCGCAGCGGTCGGAGTTTCCCTCGGACAAGGTGATTTCTACAACCTGGGTGGTCATGGTGGAAGGTCGCCAGCAGGTCCGGGCAGGTCGACAGACGAGCACAGTTGCTCTTGCACTGCTCGCTCGGACTGTGCCACGGTGGACGTAGGAGAGGCTGCGACCGGTGGACTGATGCCACGGCAAACTCGTCTGGAAGTGGGCTTGCCGGGACCGCTATGGATACGCCGCGATCGAGAACCACATAAGCGAGGGAGGAATGCCGCACGTCTGTCGCGCCACCCTGCCCCACCGCCAACTGGAGCCACATCGAGAACGGCAAGATCAAGACGGTCCGGGTGACGTTCGACGCCTGCCTGCTCGCATCACAGAGCAGCCAGTGACCTCTCCCGCCGAGTTTTGATAGGGGTCCGACGAGGAAGAATGCTGTCAGCAACGTCAACATGTTGTTCGAGCACCCGTGGCCCCCGCGACACCGTCATACGAGTTCTCGGGCATGGTCGCGGCCGCCGCATCCGATGTCGACGACATCGCGATCGGAGATCGGTCTCAGAAAAGGGGAGGCGGGGCTTCATCCATTGAGCTGCCGGCTGAGCCGGAAGCTTCGCCGTGCAGCTCGCTCACCAACGCGGCGCTCACGTCATCGGAACCGCCTCGGCCGCTCACGTCTAGACCACCCACGAGCTCGGAGCCCATGAGGTCATCGATTACAGCGGGATCCCTCGCAGGAGAGCGCGGCCGCGCGTGAGGTCACTGCCCTTTACTTTGTCGTCGAGCCTAAGCGCGAGCAGCTCGTCGAGATCGCTAGACTCGTCGATCGCGGCGACCTACCCCGACCATCGGCGAAGTCTTTCCCCTCGCCGATGGTCGCAAGGCCTTCGAGAAGGAGGTGACTTTGCAACCGACGCAGGCGCAGAAGGCAGAAGCCTTTCGTGCGCTGCACCAAGGCGAGGCCTTCATCATTCCGAACCCCTGGGATGCGGGCTCGGCCAGGGTCCTGGAAGCACTCGGATTCAAGGCGCTGGCGAGCACCAGCTCTGGCTTCGCGTTTACGCTCGGGCGGCTCGACGGCGGCGCCACGATCGATGAGGTGATCGAGCACGTTCGGATGCTCGATCGCTCGACGAGCCTGCCGGTCAGCGTCGATCTGGAGAATGGCTACGGAGCCGATCCTGAAGCGGTCGCGTCGACCCATCACCCGCGCAGCCGGGGCCGGAGCAGTTGGCGGTTCGATCGAGGACTACGAGCCGCAAGGCGGTATCTATCCGCTGAATCAGGCGGTCGAGCGAGTCGCCGCGGCCAGCGAGTCGGCGCAGCGGTTGGGCTTCCCATTCATGCTCACGGCGCGAGCCGAGAACCACATTCGCGACAACCCGCACCTTGACGACACCATCGCCCGGTTGCAGGCGTACGAGCGAGCCGGTGCCGATGTGCTGTATGCGCCGGGGCTCCGTGATGGTGACGAGATCCGAGCGGTGTGCGAAGCGACATCCAGGCCGCTCAATGTGCTGGCTCACCCGGGCTTGTCGATGCGTGACATCGTCGATGCCGGTGGGCGACGCGTCAGCGTCGGCGGTGCACTGGCGTGGGTGGCGGTCGAGGCGATGGCGGCTACGGCCGAGAAGATGCGCGACGACGGCGACTTCTCGTCGCTCGATGCAAGCGTTCGGATCAAGGAGTGGCTCGGCGGTTGATTTGACCACCTGCTCTGCGCGACCACATGCGAAGGACTCGAGTCTGTGGGCACTGGGGTGGACATCCAGGCGTATCAGACTGGAGCACGCTCGGCCCGTGCGTCAAGGATGCGGCCCTAAGAAAGGTCCAGCCCCACCAACGAGAAATCCTCACGCGCGGTACGAGCTTCACCGAGCGGCGGAGGCCTCGCTCGGTAGCGTCGAAGATCCCGGCGGCGCGGAAAACCCGCGGAGCCCCTTCGTCCGTGGGCAACTTCGCAAAAGCCTTCTTCTAAGCCCCGTAAACGTCGCTGGAAGGCTGAAGCGCGACCGCGAAGTCGGCGGCAAACCGTTCGACTTCCTCGAGCTGGAGAGTTGTGATTGTGACACGCAGAGCTGGTTGGCTTGCCACACGAAAGCGCTCGCCGGGGCTGACCGCCCACCCGGCTTCCAGCAACCGGGCCACAGAGGTACGCTCTTCGTTCACCGGCACCCAAACGTTGAGTCCCGATCGGCCATGCGCCCGAATACCGCGCCGCGCGAGGGCGCTCAACAGAGCGGTGCGCCGCTCTGTGTATGCGGTGGCGGCAGTTTCAACCAGTTGCTGGACCTCCGGGTCGGACCACAGTGCCACGACCAACATCTGCAGCACGCCGCTGACCCAACCCGCACCGAGCAACCGGCGTCCCTCGACCCTGGAGATCGTTGTCGCGTCGCCGGCCACGACGGCCAGTCGAAGGTCGGGGCCGAGTGACTTAGACACCGAGCGCACGACTGCCCATCGACTTAGTCGTTCACCGACCAGCGTACGAGCCGGAGCGCCGGCAACTCCGCTCGAATGGTCATCCTCGATGACGAGCCTGTCGGGAAAATGCTTGAGCACCCTGGCAAGCTCGGCGAGCCGCTGCCTGCCAAGGACGGCTCCGGTGGGATTGTGAGCCCTCGGCGTAACCACGAAGGCCTCGCTGCCGCGCTTGAGTGCCCTCTCGAGATCGTCGGGTATGGGGCCATCATCGTCCACTCGGACGGGCTCGGCTTCGAGCCCCAGGGCTCCGAGTAAGTCGAGCAGGTTGGCATGACCCGGATCCTCGACGGCGATGCGATCGCCTCGCTGGAGATGGGCGCTGAGCACCCGTTCGAAGGCGTCCATAGCACCGCCCACAATCGTGACGGCCTCAGCCGGCACGCCGTCCTCGGCGAGCCTCTGGCGAGCAAGCTTGAGGAGAGTCGCCAAATGCGGCTGATCCCCGTAAAGCCGTGGGACCGGCTCCACGCGCTCCAAAGCCTTGCGAAGTGACGGAAGAAGTGAGGGATCTGGATTGCCATCGGCGAGGTTGCGGACGCCGGCCGGAACGCGCAGTGGCCCCCTGGTGGGAAGCGATGGTCCCAGGCTCACCATCGTCCCCCGGCGTCCGTGGGTCGCCACCAACCCCCGCAGGCGCAACGCGCGGTACGCAGCCGCGACGGTCACCGGACTGACACCGAGATCGGCCGCGAGCCGACGCACCGGCGGCAGCTGCTCTCCGGGGCGAAGCACGCCGTCGCGGACCCCCGCCTCGATGCTGACGGTGATCTCGCTGGCTCGTCGACCTTCTATGTGGTACTGTTCTGTTTCCTTCATAGTTATGTTATGTAACAATTACTTTGTACTGTTACACCATACAGGAGAAGGGGGCGCTGTGGTACCAAAGTGGGCCCGAGGACGTAGGAGTGCTCCGCTAAGCTCGCGTGCCTCAACCGACGCTCCCCAGTCGCGCTTCGTGCGTGGCCGGATTCACCCTCGGTGGCAGGGGGATCGAATACACGCTGCCACTTTCATCGGTGGCCCGGGCCGCACCGTTGTCTCTGCCAGATCCTCTGCCGCGGAAATCAGAACCTAGGAGAGGGGGAGCGCCATGTCGCTTGTAGAGAAGGCGGGAGGCGAGAACACCGGAGCCACCAGGTCGATCAGAACCGTGATCGCGGCCAGCTTCATCGGCACGACCATCGAGTGGTATGACTTCTTTCTCTACGGAACAGCGGCCGCTCTGGTCTTTAACAAGCTGTTCTTTCCGGGTGCCAACCCCTTGAGTGGGACCCTCGCGGCCTTTGCGACGTTCGCGGTGGGCTTCGCAGCCCGGCCCATCGGAGGTCTGGTGTTCGGCCATTACGGCGACCGCATCGGTCGCAAGGCGGTCCTCGTCCTGTCTCTCCTGACAATGGGGACGGGTACCTTCGTGATCGGCCTTCTTCCCACCTATCAGTCGGCCGGCGTGCTGGCGCCCATTCTGCTCGTGACGATGCGCATACTGCAGGGGATCGGCATCGGAGGTGAGTGGGGCGGGGCGGTCCTCTTAGCGGTAGAGAACTCTTCTAGGCGAAACCGCGGCTTGTTCGGAAGCTGGCCGCAGATGGGAGTGCCGGCGGGGCTTCTCCTTTCGACCGTGGTGCTTGCCCTCACTCAGTCGTGGACCTCTGACGCCGACTTTCTGTCCTGGGGCTGGCGCGTGCCATTTCTGCTCAGCAGCCTTCTTGTTGTCGTCGGGCTGGTCATCAGGCTGCGAATACTGGAAACTCCGGCGTTTGAGAAGGTCAAGGAGACGGAAACCGAAGCGCCGAGACCGCTGGCTGATGTGGTGAAGGCCTACCCGCGGCGCATCGTCATCGGGATGGGTATGCGCTTCGCCGAAAGTGTGCTCTTCCCGGTCTACACAGTGTTTGTTCTCAGCTTCGGAGCGGGCCTCGGCATCGACCAGGGCACGCTGCTCAGCGGCGTGATCATCTCATCGGTCATAGGCCTCTTCAGCATTCCCTTGTGGGCCATCGTCTCGGATCACTTGGGACGACGGCCCGTGTACATGGCAGGCGCAGCGTTCTCGCTGTTGTTTGCCTTCCCATACTTTTGGCTCGTTGAGAGTGGCTCGCCGGTTCTTATCTGGCTGGCCATCGTGCTGGGCATAAACGTCGGTCACAATCTCATGTATGGGCCCCAGGCGGCTTATTTCGCAGAGCTGTTCAGTACTCGCGTGCGATGCAGCGGCGTCTCGATCGTCTACCAAGTTGCGGCTGTTTTCGCCGGCGGCCTTGCTCCTCTTATCGCTACTGCCTTGCTCGCTGCGAACGGGGGCAGGGCGGGGCTCGTGGCCGGATACGTGGTGGCGGCCTGCATGGTCTCGCTTATCGCCACCTACTTTGCGCCCGAGACGTACGAGGTAGACATCGAGAGGGATGAGCGACGGGAGCGTAAGGTGATTGGCCGGTCCGATCCGGTCGAGATCTAACGTCGACGATAATCGAGCGAGAGGATCCTCGATGACGTCGCACGATTGAATCCCTGGAGGGATGCATGCAAATCGCGTTCTTGCTGTTCGATGGCGTCACAGCTTTGGATGCGGTCGGTCCATACGAGGTGCTGAGCCGATTGCCGGACGCGGAGGTTCGCTTTGTTGCCGTCAAGCCTGGCCCTCAGCGCGCCGACGGAGGCTCGCTGGAGTTGGTGGCCGGTCAGGCGCTCGCGGACGTTCCCAAGCCCGACATCGTCGTCATCCCCGGCGGTCCTGGCATACGGCAAATGGTGCATGACGAAGAGATCACCGGGTGGATCCGAATGGCACACGAAAGCTCGCGGTGGACGACATCGGTGTGCACGGGTGCCCTACTGCTCGGCGCGGCCGGTGTCCTCAAGGGTTTGCGCGCGACAACCCATTGGAGGGCACTGAAGGACTTGACAGCGTACGAAGCAGAGCCAACACGCGCGCGGGTTGTAGAGGAGGGCAAGGTCATTACGGCGGCGGGCGTTTCAGCGGGAATCGATATGGCTCTTCGCCTGGCGCAGAGAGAAGGCGGTGACGAGATCGCCCAGGCGCTACAGCTTGTAATCGAGTATGACCCCCAGCCTCCGTTCGCCACGGGTTCCCCCGAGTCCGTTTCTCAGCGTGTCCGTTCACTCGCTGATGATCTTCTTCGGTTGCGGGCCCTTCCTCGATGAGCCGCCGTTCGTAGCTAAGGCCGAGAGTGAAGCTCTCTTGTTGATCTCCACGGATGAAGCCCATGCCCTTGTTGGACGACGACCTTGGACTTCTCTCGTTGGGGCGCAGGGTGATGTGCAGGACATGTATCAGCCGGTGCCGCGCGCGTCCTTTACGCCGTGACAGAATCCGATGAGAGGATTCCCCAAAGAGCGGAAATACCGCTGACCTTCGGCTATCTTCGCCACACCGCTGCGCATCTCGGGATCGATGAGGTGGCCACGCTCTCCAAGTCACGCGCCGGATGGGCATGAAGACATCCGTCCATCCTGACAACGGCACGGTTGTTCCCTCGATCGAGAAGATGTACTTGGCGGGTGCTAGACCGACGCCGAGAGATATTTGCGCCGGCCGACTAGCTCTGGTGACTGATCTGGCCCAATGTTCTGTAGTCACCGTAGGGGAACCGGAAGTCTCTCGGGGATTTTAGGTGGTGCCGGGCGCGGGTCGAGAGTCGTTGATCGATAAGGTTGTGTGCGCGAGGCCCAACCCGGCACACGAACAATGGAGAGGTCATGAGTCAGCCGCAGGTAATCGTATTCGATGTCAACGAGACTCTGTCTGACATGTCGCCCATGGCAGCGCGGTTCGCCGACGTTGGAGCACCCGAGCATCTGGCGAAGCTGTGGTTCGCCACGCTTCTGCGAGACGGCTTCGCGCTGGCGGCGACGGGGACCCAGGAGGAGTTCTCCGTGCTGGGTGAAACCGTACTGCGCTCGTTCCTCGCCGGCGTGTCTCTGGATCGTGACATGGACTCCGCCGCCGAACACGTCATGGCGGGCTTCATGAGCTTGCCACTTCATCCCGACGTCCGCGAGGGCGTCGAGAAGCTGCATGCGGCAGGCCTCCGCCTTGTGACCCTCACCAACGGTTCCAGCAAGGTTGCCGAGGAACTGTTTGCCGGCGCCGGAATAGGTGACCTCTTCGAGCGGCTGCTATCGGTCGAGGATGCGGGTATCTGGAAGCCCGCCCGCCGCTCGTATGGGTACGCGGCTCGAACGTGTGACGCAGAACTGGGCGACATGCTGCTCGTCGCCGTCCACCCGTGGGACATAGACGGCGCCGCCCGGGCCGGGATGTCGACGGCGTGGATCAATCGCGACGGCGTCGAATATCCGCCTTACTTCACGGCCCCGCAGTACACGCTGGCCAGGCTGACAGACCTGCCGGCGCGGCTGGGATTGTGAGTCGCGAGCCGGCGAACCCCTCCGGCGAACGGAAGCGAGCAATCAACTCGCGCCCCCGGGCTGCGAGCGCGCGCCACCGGGTCGTCCGTAACAGCGGTAACCACGATCGTTGTTACGCGGCGTCATCTCGGTGGCCCCCAGGTTGGGACTGGTAACCTCACTGCTGTGGCAGTCACCAGGGTCATCCCGTACGCAGGCGGAAGCGACCTGGCCGCGTCGCGAGACTTCTACGTCGAATTCCTCGGGCTCGAGGTCGCGATGGACGATCCAGTCCTTGGCCTCAGGTCACCGGACAACCCCACGGCTCAAGTCATCATCCCCCCGCCCGGAATGGAGAACCCGCGCCCCCACTTCGGTATCGATGTCGGCGATCCCGCTGCGGTCGATGCGGCCCACTCTGAGGCTGTGCGACGAGGGCTCAACGTCGTTTATCCGCTGACCAGCGAGGAGTGGGGCGTCCGCCGCTTCTTCGTCGAAGACCCGGGTGGCACGATCGTGAACGTGCTCGCCCCCGCTCGCTAGTTTCCTCCGCGGAGGAGTTACCAACGAGCCTCGGGACTGCTAAGGCTCTCGCAACGGACTTCGAAGTCAGCGGCTGCGGCGATCCGCCTCTCGAGCGACTGATTCCAACGAAGCGGAGACCGCGGCTTCCCATTTCGCTGCCACCACATCGCCCCACCAGCGGCCCAGGGCCCAACCATCCGCGCCCAGCTCGCCCTCGTAGAAGAGGGTCGTGCGACCGTCCCTCTCGTTCAGGCTGAAGCTCTCCATCACGTGAGGGACGGGCCCACGCACGAGGCGGAAGTCGATCCGCGCCGGCCTTTGGAATCTCACCGTCTCGACCGTGACCGCCTCGAGCCCGAAACGAACGGGCGTGCGGTGGGCGGCCAGAACCATGTCGCTCCCGCGCTCGAGGACTTTGACCTTGTCGGCCAACGCTCGGGGAGGCCGAGCCGAGTAAGGAGCGGAGATAAGGTCGAAAACGACCTCCCGGGTCGCTTGGTACTCGAACTGCATGGGTCCAAGCTTTCTAACGCTTCGTCCTCGGCCCGTATCGAGAGTGAGCGCCCCGCTCACAAGCGCCTTGTAGGCCCACCCGGCCCCCAGCACCGCCGCTCCCACGGTTACCTTCCTCATCTTCTCTAGCTTGCCATGAGCCCCGGCCGGCGACTGATGCTCCCTCAGGGGGCAGCCGGTCTCTTATCAGTGTCTGCCGAGTGGGAACACGGCCAGGTCCTCATTGCGAGGTCTCCCCGGAGAGGAGCGATCCGCGACCAGACTCAGCGAGCGGGCCGTCCATGCCGCTGCTATCGATCCCCCGGCAAACTCCCTGGGGACGCGCCCACGCGCAAGGATGAGATTGGCTTGCAACGGCTGCGGGTGAGTAACCGGAACGAGCCCCTCGGTCGCTTCGAAGACGACCGTTGCTAGTTCCTCGAGCCCCGCAACCGGATGCTGTGGGCGGGCGAACGCTTCGAGGATCGACATCACCTCAGCCGGCGGCCACAGCGCGACGGAGAGGCGAGCCATCAAGAGAGGCTACGAGTGTCGGAGCGAATCAGCGCGGCCGGGCAGGGCCCGTGCCCTCGGGGTGCGGCGCCTGCTCTCTTCCGAACTCCTGGGACGCCCCCCGCACGGGCAGGCTCGGGGCTCCGGAGCCGTGTTCCGGCGGCGGTTGCTCCGCTCCCGGGCCGTGATGACGGGAGGCGGGGGCGGGATTGCGTATCCCCAAACCGTTGACCGCCGCTCCGGCCGCCATGAGGCCGGCGGCAACCAACATGGCGAGATGAAATGCTTCGGTCGAGGCATCCTTGGCCGCCGCGCGGACGCCGGGCGCCACGCTTTTCGAAGGTTGATTGAGCGGCGCCACGGAGTTGCGGAACTGGCGAGAGTCGACGTTGGTCTGCGGCACGCTCTGATGGATCGAGGCATAGAAGCTCGACGCCACGGCCACGAAGATCAGGGCATTGACGAGTGGTGATCCCACTCGGGAGATGGCGTTGTTGATCGCGGAGGCTACGCCCGAGTTGCGAGCCGGCACCGAGGTCATGAGAGCCGTGGTGAGGGGGGCAACCATGATGCAAAGACCGATCCCAAAAACGACCAGACCGGGCAGTAGATCCTTGAAGTAATCGCCCGGGGGCAATATCGAGGAAGAAGATCCCCCACCCAACACCCACGCGGCGCTGTCCGCCGGGACTCGGGCGAGCCACAGCAGTCCCAGCGTCATGATCGCCGGACCGAGTGTCATGAACAGACGGGGGCCGAACCGTGCCGCGAGTTTCCCGAAGCGAGAGGAGAACACCACGAGGAAGAGCGAGCTCGGTATTCCGGCAATGCCCGCGGCCTGCTCGTTGTAGCCGAGCGTGCCGATGAGGAAGATGCCAAAGAACGTAAGCGTTACGTACAAGGCCCCATAGATCACAAAGGTCGACACGTTGGTCACCGTGAAGTTGCGCGACCGAAAGAGCTTCGGCGGGACGAGTGGGTTCCGCCGGCGGGTCATGAGAACGGGAAAGATGACCGCAGCGAGCGCACCGACGGCGAGGCTGACGATCGCGTCCACTTCGCCCCATCCGTGCTGTTGACCCCGGATGGTGCCAAACGAGAGGCCTCCCACCGCAATCGCGACCACGAGGGAACCGAGCCAGTCAAAGTGCCGGCTTGCTTCCTCGTCGCGTGACTCGGGCACATGGCGAACCGTTGCGAAATACGCGACGAGCAGAAAAGGCAGGTTCACGATGAAAGCCGCCCGCCACGAGATCGTGTTCACGAGCAAGCCGCCGACAAACGGCCCGAGGATGGTAGTCGCTGCCGACGCCCCGGCCCACACCCCGAAGGCCCGCCCCTGCTCTTCTCCTTGGAAGGCGGCCGTGATGATCGCTAGGGAGCCGGGGACCAGCATCGCCCCGGCTGCACCTTGAAGGATCCGGCAAACAATCAGAAATTCCATCGTGGGGGCGATGCCGCAGAGAAGGGATGTCGCTGCGAACCCGGCGAGCCCGATCGCGAACATCCGCTTGCGCCCGAAGTAGTCGCTCAGCGCGCCCGCCAGAATGAGGAGCGCGCTGAGGGTAAGGAAGTAGCCGTTGGAAATGTAGGACTGCGCTTCAAGCGTGCCGAAAAAGTCCGAGTGGAGCTCCTGACCGATCCGCGGCAGTGCGAGGTTGACGACCGAGGTGTCGAGAAAGACGATTCCCGATCCGAGGACGACGGCGATCAACGTCCATCGTTTGCGGACCGGGCTAAGCGAGGAGGGGGCCGCGGTCGGAGTAGATGCGGTCAACCTTGGCTCACATCCGCTCGACCCACTGAGCTCGCCACTCGGGGGCGGGGAAGGCCTGTGCGAAGTAGTCGGTTTCCCTGGCGATCCTTCCGCCACGAAACTCGAGCACGCTTACGCCTAGATAATGGCTGCCGTCGGCATAGGTGAGCTCGACTTCGAGCACCCCGAGCTCGCCGTCGCCCACCGTACGGCGAATCTTCATCTGAGGCAGCCCGCCGGGGAAGTCCCGGTTGATGGCGATGGCGTTGTCGCGTCCGACGATGCGCTCGCCCGACTGGGGCCATTCCTGAACGTAATCGTCGTGCACCAGGCTCCCCGCGGCATCCCAGTCGCCGGCCCCCAAGGCATCCCAATACCTCTGTGCCAGCTTGCCGGCATCGTGCTCATCCATCGTTGCCTCCTCACCGGTTGCCCTCCCGGCGACTCACGCTACGCTCGGTAGCGGCGGCCAGCAATGGGCCTCGTACATGCGTCCGTTATGCCTCCATCGAGAACTTTCTGAGCCCCCAGGCCGTGCTCCTCCCCCTGCAGAGTGAGCCTCTCTTTGTGCATAGCGCAACGAGGTCATCGGGCGGCACATGGCGGCACATCCTTCGGCGAACACTCGTTGGCGGCCCGAGGCCGCGGGAGCCGGATTGGAACGGTCAGGAGCGGACGTTCTGCCGATCGGGGGCGATCTTGAGTATCACTCTCTCCGAATGGATGCTGCCTTCGTGGTAGTTGCCGCCCGTGTACTTGCGAGCCAGCGCATGAATGTGCTCGAGAGCCTCAGCACCGGCGACCGTTTCGGCGACCCTGCCTCGAACCTCCGCATACTTGTAAGGGGAGCCAGCGTCCCAGATGGTGACGGTCGCACGGGGATCCCGCTCGACATTGCGGAACTTGATCCGATGCGTCTCCGTATTGACGAGTATGTTCTCGTCGTCGCAGTCGACCCACATGACGTGGGTCATAGGGGTCCCATCTCCCAGGAGTGTCGTCAAGACTGCAAAGTTCTTGCCTCTGGCCAGTGCGGCAACTGCTGCTTCAAGCGCCACTCAGAATCCTCCTTGTAGAGACCGAATTGCTGTCGATCCACCAACTCGTCCGGCAGGCGCCCCACGGTATCGCTCCGACAACATCTCGAGAACCTTCTCGCCGTGCGCCTCTTCGGCGCGAATGCCGCGGCTTCTCTCATCCCCCTCTCATTCCCAGTGCCTAGAGATGGAGGCTTCAGCCAACCAATCGACATGGAGCCTCCTTATGTCGGCCGACCGATCCGTCCTCCCGCCTTTGCTTGCGGTTCTTGGCGCGGACGATGTTGACGCCGGAGTTCGGTGGGATACCGTGCGAGCCGGGGTTATGTCTCGTTTCGGTGACGTCTCGGAGGCCGAGCGGCTGGCCCGGCGGTCGGTGGATCGGCTTGGGCCACCGACTACGAGGATCTTCGAGGCTTGTCGCAAGTCGCGGCCATCGTCCCTCCCACAGGGAAGCCGGCCGAGTGATGAAGTCTCGGGGCAGCGCCACGGCCGTCGACGGCTAGGCTGGCTCCGAGGCGGCCTGCCCCCCTCGTGCGATGTCGATGCGGTGCATCATGTACTGGTGGGCATTACCCTCGGTGCGGCTCCAAGAGACACTCGGGGAAGTAGCTGCCGGCCCGCAGCTTGGGGAGCGCCAGATCGATCGTGCCGACGCGTGTGTCGAAGCGGCGGGGCGGTAGCCATTGCGGGAGTTGGTCCGCTCTGGGCTGCGCTCCCCGAACAAGGCATTGCACGAGGCGTCGCCATCGGCGCTCATCAGCGACTGGATCGTGGAGCTCAGGATCGCACCGTATCGGGCTCGGCTTCCTGCAATTGCTTGCCAACGAGCTCCTGAAGGTTCATCGTGGCATCGACCATCGTCTTCCTCCTCAGTTCGTCTGTCCTGACTTTCTGAGGATGAAGCGGTGGTCTTCCTTAGCGAGGGATTTCAGCTCCCTCGTACACCACGCCTGTGGGCACTAACTTCTCCCTCCGAGCTCATCGGTTCCACCCTCTGCAGATAAGCCCGTTCGAGGCTGCGAAAGAGCGGTCCGTGGTTGGGCACCTTGAGATGCAGCAGCTCGTGAACGATGACCTCGGCCCGCACCTCCGCCGGCTCCTCGAGAAGCTCTGAGTTGAACGTGACTCGTCCTGACGTCGAGCAGCTACCCCACTTGTGCTTCATGGGCCGGATGTGAATCTGGAGCGGCGCGACTCCGATCCGGTCCGCCCACTCGAGAACCCCACGCCTGAAGGCTTCCCGCGCGGCACTGTCGGGGCTCACTTCGCGCCTCTCTTGAGCAGGTCGAGCATGCGGTCCACGATAGGCATGTGATCTGGAGCCGCCCCCGAGAGCGTTAGGTAAAGAGACCGGCGCAGGTGTCTTTCTTGGTCCTCGCTCTCTCGCCAGTAGGGATAGGCATCCATGGCCTCGCCCATAGCGGTGGCTATCTCCAGGGCGCGGTCGGCGCCGTCTTCCTGCAGTAGATAGAAACCGGCGAGGGCTTCCCTGCTGAGCCCCGCGTCGCGACCCTCGCGCTCGACCTCCTCCAGCTCTTCGAGCGCGAGCTTCAGCTGCTCGAGTGCTTCCTGAGTCGTTGTTTGGCGCTGTTGGAAGGCCTCCACGATGGCCTGCGCCCGTTCGCCGATTGGCACGAGATGGGGCGAGTGATCGGCCTCTGCCCGAACCTTTCCGTCGATGAGCTTGAGGAGATTGAAGACCTTGACCCGGTCGGGCGCATTGGACGAGGCGATTCGCTCGAGCGCTCCCTCGCCGAGCTCGTAGATCTCCTCGGGCTCGGAGATGACACCGCTGCGGGCGTGGTCCTGCACGAGCCTTTCGGTCTTGCGGTAGAAGTCCCGGCTGCCGGGGCCCGGAGCCTCCGCCGCCCGCAGCGCCCAGTAATTCCACGCTAGGCGCATGTAGTCCTCGAGGTAAGGGCGCAGGAAGGGGTCGGGGGAGAGGACCTCGTAGGTTTCCTCGAGCTCTCGGAAGAAGGTATAGAAACGGTCGCGCTCTCCCTGGTCACCGTATCGTTCGAGGAGCGCGTCGGTGCGCTTGTCGTCCGGCAGTCCGGTGCCGACCTCGAGATGCTCGCGTGCCTTCGTCATGAGCTCCACGAAGTGCTTCTTGAGGACCTCGAGGTCGAGGATGACGCCCTCGACATCCGCCGAGTCGAAGGCGAGCGCCTTCTCGAGCTTCTCGAAGATGCCGACGAAATCGAGCACGAAACCTGCAGGCTTGCGCCGGCCCTCGTCCTCGTAGGGGCGGTTGACGCGTGCGATCGCCTGCAGCAGCACGTGATCACGCATGGGCTTGTCGAGGTACATGGCGTAGAGCACGGGAGCGTCGAAGCCGGTCAATAGCTTCTCGGTGACGATCAGGATCTTCGGATCCTTGACCGAATCCCGAAAGTCCTTGCGGACCTGGCGCTCGCGCTCGTCGCTCAGGTGGTGACGGACGAGCTCGGGGGAATCATTGTGACCGGCGCTCATGACGACCGCGGACTCGTGGGCCGCGAGATGGTGGTCGAGCGCCTCCTTGTAGAGAACACAGGCCTCACGGTCCACGGCGACCAGAAAAGCCTTATAGCCGAGAGGCTCGACTGCCTCCTTGAAGTGACGGGCGACGAAGCGAGCAACGCGGCTCACGCGCGCCTCGTTCTTGAGCATGTTCTTAAGCGTCACGGCTTTCTCGAGCACGCGGTTGAGCTCCTCGAAGTCGCTCACCCCCTCGCTCTCCTTGAGGTCGAGGAACTCCTCATCGAGCACGTCCCGGTCGATTCTCAGCTCGTTCGGGGCGAGGGCGTAGTGGAGCGGCACGGTGGCGCCGTCGGCGATCGACTCACGGATCGAGTACTTGTCGAGGTACTGCCTGTCGGGGTCGTCGGCACCGAAGACCTTGAACGTCCCCTTGCCATGGGCGCTGCGGTCGATAGGTGTCCCGGTGAAGCCGACATAGGTAGCGTTCGGGAGTGCCCCCATGAGGTAGTTGCCGAGGTCGCCACCGGTCGTGCGGTGCGCCTCGTCGACGAGCACGAACAAGTTGTTCCGGGTATTGATGTCCGCCGGAATCCCGTCGAACTTGTGGATCATGGACACGAGCAGGCCGCGCCGGTCGGTAGCCAGCAAGTCGCGGAGATGACGCTTGCTGTCCGCCACGACGACATTGTCGATTCCCACCGCCTCGAGGTTGACGAACAGCTGGGCCTCGAGCTCGTTGCGGTCCACCAGCATCAGCACGGTCGGATTGGCGAGCGTCTCGTCGGCCATGATCTTCTTGGCTGCCGTGATCATCGAGTAGGTCTTGCCGGAGCCTTGCGTGTGCCACACGAGGCCCCGTCGCTTGGAGCCATCGCGGGCCCTTGCCAGGACCCGGTCGACCGCCCTCATCTGATGGGGGCGCAGCAGGACTTTGTTGAGCTCGCCGTCGGCGCGGGTGAACAGGATGAAGTCCGCGATGACTCGCAGCACACGGTTCGGAGAGACGAAGCTCTTGACAAGGTTCTCGAAGCCGCTCCCGCTCTCGTCCTTCCAGTTGAGCAGCGACTTGGCCGACGAGTTCCACGTCGCCCCGTAGTAGAAGTGCACGAGTTGGGTGAGGGCCTGCAGCTGCACGACCGCGAGCAGCTCGGGCGCTTCGAGGTGGTAACGGCGTAGCTGGTCGAGAGCATCGGGGATGCCGCCGGTGCGCGTGGCAGCCTTGGCCTCGAGGACGATCACAGGAATGCCGTTAACGAAGAACACCACGTCGGCCCGCACCGTGCGGGTGCCACTCGTGAAGCGGAGTTCCTCGGTGACGTGGAAGACGTTGGCGGCGGGTTCGGGATCGAGCAGGCGCAGGTTGCGCTCCCGCTTCTCCTCCTCCACGAAGACGGTCTTGAGTCCCCTGAGGAACTCCCACGCATCGAGGTTGCCCTCGATGTTGGGTCGCACCGTCGTGAGCTCTCGTACCACACGCTCGGCCCGATCCTGGTCGACGATCCCGGGATTGAGCTTGACGAGCTGGTCGCAGAAGAGGTCGTGAAGGAGGATGCCGGTCTCGCCGCGCCGCAGTCGCAGGGCTTCGGAGGGCTTGACGTATTTCCAACCGACCTGAGTCGCGTAATCGATCAGCGGCCGCTGAACGACACTCAGCTCGGACGGCTCAGGCATCGGAGCCGACCTGACCCTCGACCCACTCGACCACCGCCCGGGCCGTGGCAACAGCCGCTTCGTACTCGTCCTCACCAATAGGGGGCGAAGGGGGGTAGCGAGTGAACACCGCGTACCTAGTCAAATCCGTCGCACGCTCCACCGAGTCGGGCACTTCGGCCCCCGCTTGCTCAACTAGCCTGAGGAGTTCGTCGAGGTTATGCGTATAGGGGAACTCGTCCTGTCCTTGGGCAATCATCAGCGCTTTGATCGGGCCGTGTCCCGTCAAGTGGTGGACTTTATCCATCGCCCTCTCATCTGACTAACCGATAGCTGCGAGCAGTTCTCTGGTCGGTTCACCTCCCTCGAGCTCGTCGATGTGCTTCATGGACTCGATGCTGAAGTAGCGCCTTT
>JBBSGD010000011.1:0-49430 GCA_038254435.1 Actinomycetota bacterium | reverse complement strand
GATCACCGGCCGCCACGTGCTTCTCGTCGAGGACATCATCGACTCGGGCCTGACGATCTCCTATCTTTTGCGCTACCTCGAGGCCCGCAGCCCGGCGTCGCTCGAGATCTGCTCGTTGTTCTACAAGAGGGGCGAGCAGGCAGTGCCGCTCGATGTCAAGTACCCCGGTTTCGAGATCCCGCCTGTGTTCATCGTGGGTTACGGGCTGGATTTTGCCGAGAAGTACCGCAATCTGCCCTACATAGGGGTCTTGAGGCCGTCCGCCTACGGCGGCGAGCCGCCTCCGAGCTGAGCTCCTTGTTCCTGCGTGATGGCACCCTGATCGGGGGTTGATTAGCCGGATTGCCCTGCTACCCTTGGGCGCACGATGAACCGCATATTCCGCTCTGCAGTCTTCTATCTCGTGCTCATAATCGCGGTCGTCTGGGTCTACCAGATCTATCGGGCGTCGTCCGAGAAGCCGCAGGAGATCTCCTCGCTCAACAAGTGGGTCGCGGACGTCCGCGGCGACCAGGTCCGGACCGCCCAGTTCCTCAACAAGGACGAGAAGGTAGTCGGCACCCTCAGCGACGGCACGCAGTACGAGCTCAACCTCCCCGCCGGTACCGTCGACAACTTCGCCCTTCTGGCGCGCCAGAACCACATCCCGGTCACCGCCGATCCGCAGCAGGGCTCGCTCCTTCTGACCGTCCTGTTCCAGTTCGCACCGATCCTGATAATCGTGGCTCTCTTCTTCTTCCTCATGCAGCAGATGCAGGGGGGAGGCAACCGTGTGATGTCCTTCGGCAAGTCCCGGGCCAAGCTCGTCAGCAAGGACCAGCCCAAGATCACATTCTCGGACGTGGCGGGGCTCGACGAGGCGTGCGAGGAGCTGCAAGAGATCAAGGAGTTCCTCGAGGCGCCGCACAAGTTCCAGGCCATGGGAGCCAAGATTCCCAAGGGCGTCCTCCTCTACGGGCCCCCGGGGACGGGCAAGACCCTTCTCGCTCGGGCCGTGGCGGGTGAGGCCGGTGTGCCCTTCTTCTCGATCTCGGGATCCGACTTCGTCGAGATGTTCGTAGGCGTCGGGGCCAGCCGGGTGCGTGATCTCTTCGAGCAGGCCAAGGCGAACTCCCCATCGATAGTCTTTATGGACGAGATCGATGCGGTCGGGCGCCATCGCGGCGCAGGGCTCGGCGGCGGCCACGACGAGCGCGAGCAGACGCTCAACCAGCTCCTGGTCGAGATGGACGGCTTCGACATGAAGTCCGGCGTGATCCTCGTCGCGGCGACCAACCGGCCCGACATCCTCGATCCCGCTCTTCTTCGCCCCGGCCGCTTCGACCGCCAGATCGTCGTGGACCGCCCCGACCTCGGCGGACGCACCGGCATCCTCAAGGTGCACACGCGCGGCAAGCCGATCTCCACCGAGGTGGACATCGAGGTGCTGGCGCGCCGTACACCCGGCTTCACCGGTGCTGATCTCGCCAACGTGGTGAACGAAGCGGCTCTCCTTGCGGCCCGTTTCTCCCGCAAGGAGATCGGGATGAACGAGCTCGAGGAAGCGATCGACCGTGTCCTTGCCGGCCCCGAGCGCCGCAGCCGGGTTATCAACGACAAGGAAAAGAAGGTGATCGCGTATCACGAGGCCGGTCACGCCCTCGTCAGCCATGCACTGCCCAACGCGGACCCCGTCCACAAGGTGTCGATCGTGTCGCGCGGCCGGGCGCTCGGCTACACCCTCAACCTGCCCACCGAGGACCGCTTCCTCGTCACGAGGTCCGAGATGATCGACCAGCTTGCGATGCTGTTCGGGGGCCGGGCCTCGGAGGAGCTCGTCTTCGACGAGCCTACGACGGGGGCCCAGGACGACATCCAGCGGGCGACGCGCATCGCCAAGCAGATGGTGACCCAGTTCGGGATGAGCGACCTCGGCCCGCTCGCGCTCGGCGAGAGCGACTCGCAGCCCTTCCTCGGTCGCGACTTCGGCCACGTCAAGGACTACTCGGACGTTGTGGCGGCCAAGATCGATGCGGAGATCAGGCGCTTTGTCGAAGAGGCTTACGACGAAGCCAGAGAGATCCTCACGAAGTATCGCGACAAGCTGGATCTCATGGTCGAGCGTCTCCTTGACAAAGAAGTGGTCGAGAAGGAGGAGGTCGTCGAGATCTTTGCCGAGGTCGCCAAGCAGTCGCCGGCGAATCCCATCGAGCGTTCCCGGCTGCGGCGCAAGCATCGTGAGGACGACGACGGCGAGCAGTCGTCTGCGCCACCGCGCCGCCGGTTGCCGTTCCCGGCACCCCCAAAGCCGCGCCTCGGCGGGGTCTAGCCTTCGCACGCGTGCGCGACGAGCTCCACGCTCCACAGGTCGACATCCGTGCGATCGCCGCAAGCGCGCGCGACATACTCGTCGCCATCGGTGAGGACCCTGAGCGCGACGGCATAAAGCGAACACCGCAGCGTGTCGCCTCGATGTACGCGGAGCTTTTTTCGGGGATGGGTGTCGATGCGACTACGGTTCTCGACGTCGTCTTCGAAGCCGGTCACGACGAGATGATCATGGTGCGCGACATCCCGCTCTACTCGATGTGCGAGCATCATCTCATCCCGTTCATCGGCAAGGCGCACGTCGCATACATCCCGAACGTGTCCGGTCAGATCACCGGACTGTCCAAGATCGTGCGGCTCGTCGACGTCCTCGCCCGCCGTCCGCAAGTGCAGGAACGACTGACGACTCAGGTCGCCGATGCGATGCAAGAAGCCCTCCAGCCGCGCGGCGTGCTTGTCGTAATGGAGGCGGAGCATCTCTGCATGAGCATGCGCGGTGTGCGCCAACCGGGTACCCAGACCGTCACCTCCGCCGTGCACGGCGGTTTTCGGGACAACGAAGCCACTAGGGCCGAAGCCATGCGTCTCATCTTTCGAGGGTGACGGTGAAGCTGCGCTGCAGGGACCTGCTCATCTCCCTCGACAAGCCGGTGGTAATGGGCGTGCTCAACGTGACTCCCGACTCGTTCTCGGACGGCGGGCTGTGGCTGGATCCTGCCGTCGCCATCGCCCACGGGGCCGCCATGGTGAAGGAGGGCGCGGGCATCGTGGACGTCGGCGGCGAATCCACGCGTCCCGGCGCCGAGTCCGTGGACGAAGCCGAAGAGCTGCGGCGCGTGATTCCCGTCGTGGGCGAGCTGGCAAACGAGCTGACCGTGCCGGTCTCGATCGATACCCGCAAGCCCGAGGTGGCGAGGCGCGCAGTCGAGGCGGGAGCACGCATCGTCAACGACGAGCTCGGTGAGGCACACGAAGACGCCATGGACGAGCTCGTCGCGGCGACAGGCGCCGCCCTTGTCGTCATGCACAACCGGGGCACTCCCGCGGAGATGCGCGGCCTCGCTCGCTACGACGACGTGGTCGCAGAGGTCACGGCTTTCCTGCAGGCTCGAGCAGAGGACCTGCAGGGGCGGGGGGTCGCGCGTGACTCGATAGTTCTCGACCCCGGCTTTGGGTTTGCCAAGACACCGGGGCACAATCTTCAGCTGTTGCGGCGCCTCGACGAGATTGTGTCGCTCGGCTACCCGGTCCTTTCGGGGACCTCGCGCAAGTCCTTCATTGGAGCGGTCCTCGACGTGGACGTCGACAGGAGGGTGTTCGGGACCGCCGCCACCGTCGCGTGGTCGCTCGTCAAGGGGGCGCGCATCGTGCGCGTACACGACGTGGCTCCCATGACTCAAGTAGTCGAGATGATCGACGCGATCTCGTCGGCCCCCGGAGGGTGAGCGACCACATCGTCGTGCGCGGTCTGCGCGTCGTGACCCGGATCGGCGCAACGGCGGAGGAGCGCGGCCGGCCACAGCAAGTGCTGATCGACATCGATGCGGTTTACGACGCATCCATTCCCTCACGCAGCGACGATCTGGACGACACGATCGATTACGGCGCGCTCGTGCACGACGTTGCCGCCCTCGTTGCGGCTAGTGAGGCCGCGCTGCTCGAACGGCTCGCCGGCGAGGTCGCCGAGCTCGTGTGCGAGCGCCGGGGGGTCGAGCGCGTTACGGTGGCGGTGGGCAAGGAAGTGCCGCCGATCCCCGAAGAGGTCGGGGCCGTGACGGTAATCGTCGACCGGCCCGGCAAGGAGCAATAGGAAGTCGTGGGACAGATCCAAGACTCTTTCATCGGAATCGGTTCCAACGTGGGGGACAGGCAGGGGTTCTGCCGCCGAGCTGTGGCCGAGCTACAAGACACGCCGGGCATCGCAGTCAAGGGCGTGTCGGGCCTGTACGAGACCTCGCCCGTAGGAGGCCCACCGCAGCGATCCTTCATCAACATGGTCGCGCGGACCACAACGGATCTTCAGCCGCGCGCCCTACTCGACTTGCTGAAGGGGATCGAACGCCGCTTTGGGCGTCAGCCGAGTGACATCCACTGGGGGCCGCGCGTGGTCGACCTCGACATTCTCACCTACGGCAAGGAGAAGGTGGGCGAGCCCGACCTTCTGATTCCGCACCCGCGCCTCAACCAGAGACGCTTTGCGTTGATTCCGCTGCTCGCCATCGACCCCGGCGCCACCGACCCGTGGGGAACACCCTACGCGAGCTTCGTCGACGAAGCCGAGGGCGACGCACGCTTGCTCGAGCCGTGGCCCGACCCTCCCGGCTCGGAGGAGGCCGGTTAGCAGCTACTGAAAGACCTTGGCGGCAAAGCGAAAGTAGAGCCCGTCATCCGACGGCCGTCCGTAGCACGACACGGGTCTGTAACCCTTGCCGCAAGAGCCCTCCGGGATGCGTGCGCTGCCGTTCGCAAGCGACAGCACGGCGCTCGCCAAACTGTGGCGGTCGAAGCTCGCCCACTTGCTGCCGTTGCCCCTGCCGTTGAGATCGAAGGGCCTGAGCCGCGTCGCCCCGGACTTGAATCGCATGACGAGGGTTGCCGCCGAGCCCTTGTATCGAGCCGGCAGATCGACCTTGACTCTGAGGCGCGCCGACGGGCTGAGATGCTTGCCGGGCGAGAGCTTGACGTACTTGCTCGCCAGGTGATCGAGCACCACGGAGGCGGCTCGCCGTTCGCCGCCCGCCAGCGTGTAGGTCCGCGCGGCGGGGGGTCGCCCGACCGCCTTCCGGTAGCCGGCGCCCTCCGAGTAGTAGCCGTCTGGTGCCGCGTTCGCCGCGCTGTAGTGGGCAAACTGCTTGGCTACCGAGGTGCCGTGCCGCTTCAGAATCCGGCGCAGAGCCTGCAGCGAGTAGTCGTTCGGGCCCGAGGGGGCCGCGTCGGCGCGTTTCCATTCGGCTTTGATCAGGGTCGAGCCGGGCCGGATGCCGTGCCTCGCTGCATGCTCGGTCAGGTAGCGCCACAGCAACCACGACCCGTACTCGTAACCGTTCCATCCGAGGTCGGTGGGGTGCTGCGGCCTCGTTAGCGCGCTGCGACTGAGGAACTGGTAGTTGTCGTTGATCGAGTCGTAGACCTTGTCTTCCATCCACACTGCCGTTCCCTCCATCAGCCACAGGTCCTCGCCGAAGTCGTAGGCGAACTGCACCGCATGAAAGAGCTCGTGCGCCGCTGTGACACGCAGGTTGTCGGCGGGCTTGTTCGCAGGGAACTCCGCGTAGTCGTTGTCGAGTACGCAATAGGAAGACGCATCGCCGTACCGGTAGTTCGAGGACGCTCTCGTGATGTGTGGGTCGTCGGTGGCGCAGTAGCCGTAGATGCCCCGGTTTCCGGTGTTTGCGAGGTAGACGTCCAGCTTGGGATTGGGATTGCCACGCGTCCCGTAGTCGCGCGAGCTCGTGTCACCCTTGGGAGCCCTGTAGCCGAGCCGGCCGACCTCGGTCTTGTAGACGTGGGTAACCACCTTCTGGGATACCTGCACCCAGTCACGCCGCCCGTCATGGTTGGAGTCGCCCTGAGGCGGAGCGTCGTTTCCCCTCTTGACCCAATGGATGCAGAGGCGTGGCGTGCAGCTCTTCATGACCGGCCTCGAGTCCCTCGAGTAGCTGAACCCGTAGGGGTCCCTGTGATCGCTAGGGCGGGCGAGGATGGCGCGCGCCCGGCGGCGATCCTTGGGGCCGAGCGCTCCCAGTCGCAGAGCGAGCTCTCGCAGCACCGCAGTCGCGTCGGACCGCGTGCGCTGCTGGACGCCCCTTCGGAGCTCATTCGGGGCCGGCTCGATGGCCCGTTCGGCGCGCTGCAGGGCCCGCTGGGCTGCGGCGTGCGAGCCGGTGCCGCGCAGCGCGACCCCCGCGTGCCGTGCGGGCCCGGGATCTGCCCACACGGCCGGCGCGCTCACGGTCGTCACGAGGAGCGAGGCAATGAGCACGCGGAGCAACGAACGCACGAGAGCGGTTCCTTTCGGCTAGAAGAGCGTCTCGCACCTTACAGGATGAATCGGGCCCTCCGAAGGTTCTCGGCGCAGCCGCGGCACTTATGATGCGCCCGACCCAAGCGCACCAGGGGGTCACCGCGACGATGAGAAGGGAATGACAGCGACGTGCTGCTAGCAGTCGACGTCGGCAACACCCAGATGCACATCGGCCTCTTCGAGGGCGACGGGCTGGTGCACGAATGGCGGTCCTCGACCGACCCGACAAGGACCGCCGACGAGCTTGCGTTGATGCTCGGTCAGTTCATGTCCCTTATCGACTTGCCCTTCACCAGCGACATCCTGGACGGATTCGCCATCTGCTCGGTAGTACCCCGCATCACCCAAGAGCTTAGGCAAATGTCGGTGCGCTACTTGCGTCGCCCTGCCACGGTAGTCGAGCCGGGCCTCAACACCGGAGTGGCCATTCTCACCGACACTCCTCGGGAGGTGGGCGCGGACCGCATAGCCAACGCCGTCGCCGCACACGACATGTTTCCGGGTAAGGCGGTCGTGGTGGCGGATTTCGGCACCGCCATCACTATCGATGCGGTGTCGCCCACAGGAGAGCTGCTCGGCTGCGCGATCGCGGCAGGGCCGGAGATCGCGGCGACTGCCCTGTTCGCGGGGACGGCGCAGATCCGGCGCGTGGAGCTGGTCGCACCCGGTGCGGCCATCGGCAAGACGACGGTCACGAGCGTGCAGTCGGGCATCGTCTACGGTACGGCCGCGCTCGTGGACGGGCTCGTTGAGCGAGTGGTCGAGGAGCTCGGGGGAGCCGCCGAGCTCATAGCCACCGGGGGCCTCGCGTCGATAGTCCTCGAGCACACCCGTCTGCTCGAGCACATGGAGCCGATCCTCACACTTACGGGCCTGCGGCTGATCTTCGAGCGCAACCAGCGCTCCGAGGTCGGGGGGTAGTCGTGACTGTCGAAGGAGGCTATCCGTATCGCTACGAGCGCAGCGCGACGGCGGAGGTGCTCGGGGAGCGGTTCGGGGACCTCGAGCCGGGCGGCGGCAGCGGATTCGAGGCGAGCGTCGCCGGGCGTATCGCATCGCTTCGAGGTCACGGGAAGCTTGCCTTTGCCGACCTGCGCGACTCCTCGGGGGCGATTCAGCTTTTTGCCCAGCAGGACGAGCTCGGCGAGAACGCCATGGAGGCTTTCACGGCGCTCGGGGTGGGCGACATCGTGGGGGCCGAAGGCGAGGTGATCCGCACCCGTCGCGGCGAGCTCTCGCTCAGGGTCTCGTCGGTGACCCTGCTTGCCGAGTGCACTCGCCCGATGCCCGAGAAGTGGCACGGAATCACGGACACCGAGGCCCGTTACCGCCAGCGCTATCTCGACTTCCTCGCCAACGCGAGCGCTCGCCGCATGATCGAAGCCCGGGCGACCGCCAACCGGGTGGCGCGCAGCTGGCTCGATGAGCGCGCCTTCCTCGAGGTCGAGACTCCGTTGCTCCAACCTCAGGCCGGCGGTGCCATCGCCCGTCCTTTCGTGACCCATCACGATCCCATGGACGTTGATCTCTACCTGCGGATCGCCCCCGAGCTTTACCTGAAGAGGCTCCTCATCGGCGGTTTCGAGCGCGTCTACGAGCTCAACCGTTGCTTTCGCAACGAGGGATTGTCGAGCACTCATCTTTTTGAGTTCACCATGCTCGAGGGCTACGAAGCCTATGCCGACTACAACGACACGATGAGCCTCGTCGAGGATCTCGTGCGCGCCATCGCGCAGGCGGTGAACGGCCACCTCTCGGTCATGCTCGAGGGGCGCGTCGTAGACCTCGGCCCCCGCTTCGAGCGTATGACGATGTTCGAAGCGATCGAGGCTGGAGGCGGGCGCGACCTTTCGGGCTTGTGGGACGGGGGAGACGGGGACGGCCTGCGGGCGTACGCGCGCGACATCGGCGTGGCGCTCGACGCGGCGTGGGGACGAGGCAAGATCGTGGCCGAGATCTACGAGGCAATCGGAGAAAAGAACATCGTCGAGCCCACCTTCGTCACCGGTTTTCCAAAGGACGTCTCCCCGCTTGCCAAGGACCACCGCACCATCGAGGGCTTTACCGAGCAGGCCGACCTGGTGCTCGGGGGAGTCGAGCTGGCGCCGATCTACTCGGAGCTGAACGATTCCGCAGAGCAGGAGCGCCGCTTTGCGCAGCAGGCCGCTGCGCGCGCCCAGGGGGACGCGGAGGCGACCCTGGCCGATCGCGACTTTCTCGAGGCACTCGCGTACGGCATGCCTCCCGCCGGTGGGTTCGGCGTTGGTATCGACCGCCTGCTGGTCTTTCTAACCGGGTCGGACTCGATCCGCGAGACCGTGACCTTTCCCATTCTTCGCCCGGGGCCCTGACGCCCGCTTACTCGCAGCTCACGACAATCTCGGCCTTCGTTTTTCTGTGAAGTAGTGCGATGATTCCGCGTCATGACCGGCCTTGTCAGGGCGGCGGGCTTGATCCTCGCCATCTCGCTTCTTACGGTTGCGTGCGACTCCGGCTCGCGCGGCAACCTCCAATTGCGCGTGCCCGTTCCGACGCCGACCGGCAGCGACACGCTCGTGGTCGGGCTCGTCGGAACGATGAGCGGGCCGGGCTCCTGGATGGGCCAGGACGCCTACGAGGGCGCCGACTTTGGCGTCCATACGCTCAACAAGGAGGCCGGCGAAGACACCGGCACTCCCACCTTCGAGCTCGTGACGCTCGACGACAAGGGAGATCCGGCGCGCGCCCGGGAGCTGATCGAGCGTGTCGCGTCCTCTGATCAAACCATCGGGCTCGTCTACGCAGGCCCGTCGAGCGCGCTCGACGCATCCGAAAGCGTGCTTGCCCGAGCGGGCATCCCGGCGGTCGCCTCGTTCGGCGATTATTCGAGCTCTCGCCACGCGCACATCTTCCAGACCTCACCCACCTACAGGTTGCAGGCAAAGCGGCTTCTGGCTTACGCGTCCGGCGACCGCGGCTATCTGAACGCCGGGATGCTGGTCGACAAGAGCACGGACGGGACTCAGGCGGCGACCGCAGTGCAGGAAGCCAACGCGATCTACGGCCTCCCGCTGACCAAGGCACGGTACGACGCCGGGCAAACCGATCTCAGCACGCCCCTTGACCGGCTGCGCAGGCACCACGTCGAGACGGTCATCGTGGAGGGGGGGCCGGCGGCGCTGAGCGCGGCCCAGGCAACGCTCCGCAACATGGGCGCGCTGTACCGCACGACGACGGAGGCCCGCATCGCCGGCGCCCGCCCCCGTGTCGCGCGTAGGCGGCTCCGCTCGGGATGGTGGCACCCTCAGATCCTTGCCTTGGCGCCGGCGGCCGGCCCGCTGACGACCAATCCCGTGCCCGGCACGATCGCCTCGGATTCGTACGACCGGGGGGGTTTCTACCTGCCGCTGCCGAGCTTCGAGTCGTACCGGCGCGCCTATCGCCAGTGGTGGGGGGCCGCGTCCTACGGCTGGCAGCTCCGCTCCTTCGAGGCCGCTCGGCTTATCGGCTGGGCGCAGCAACACGCGACGGGATCGGACGACCTCGCACAGATCCTCGAGGGAGTGAAGGGCCGCCGGGTGGGCGGCACCGAGATCACTTTCGGCCCCGGCGATCACGTTGCGCCCGACCCGGACACGATAGGGCTGTGGGTAGTCCCGCGCGACGGGATCAGGGTGCCCGAGCGCGGCCTGCTGCCGGCATCGTTTCCCTGGGTGCCCCTGGCGCGCGGCTTCGCCCGAGGCCGCCGGACCCGGATTCCCCTTGCCGACGCCCGGTGGCTCTTTCCGCAGTCGAGCGTGCCGGGGCGCAGACCCTCCTACCGAAGCGAGCTCTATGGGGTCGTGACGTCCGCTGCAGATCCGGTTCACTGACAGAGCGCGAGGAGATTGTGCTTCACAAGCGCACGGGAACGTCCGATGAGTTCCGTGAGGGACGGAACGTTTGGTCGTACGCAGAGGTTCTAATAGAGGCAGCCCGCGATCCTCGAGCGGAGCGCGGAACGTACTAGAGGCAGAAAGAGGCAAAGAGACGCCAATAAGGGGCGAAGCAACGATCGCCTTCGTATACTCGAACGTGAGACATCATGTCCCGGCCGGGGGCTGGCCCACAGCGGCAAGGGCCCCGGAACCGGACTCTAGGCAAAGGAGGCGTGGCCCAGTGTTTGAAAGATTCACCGACAGGGCCCGCAGGGTGGTCGTCCTTGCGCAGGAAGAGGCAAGGCTGCTGAACCACAACTACATCGGAACCGAGCACATCCTGCTCGGGTTGATTCACGAGGGCGAAGGCGTCGCCGCCAAGGCCCTCGAGTCATTGGGGATCTCGCTCGAGAAGGTGCGCCAGCAGGTCGAGGAGATCATCGGCGCCGGGCAGTCGCCGCCTTCTGGGCACATTCCCTTCACGCCGCGCGCCAAGAAGGTGCTCGAGCTGTCGCTCAGAGAGGCGCTGCAGCTCGGCCACAACTACATCGGAACGGAGCACATCCTGCTCGGGCTCATCCGCGAAGGCGAGGGCGTCGCGGCCCAGGTGCTGGTCAAGCTCGGCGCGGACCTCAACAAGGTGCGCCAGCAGGTGATCCAGCTCCTGTCCGGCTACTCGGGCGGCAGGGAGACGGCGGGCGCAGGCGGTTCGGCCGAAACGCCCCAGGGTTCACTCGTCCTCGACCAGTTCGGGCGCAACCTTACTCAACACGCACGCGAGAACAAGCTCGACCCCGTTATCGGACGCGGCGCAGAGATCGAACGCGTCATGCAGGTCCTGTCACGTCGCACAAAGAACAATCCCGTACTGATCGGTGAACCGGGTGTCGGCAAGACCGCCATCGTCGAGGGCCTCGCCCAGAAGATCACGCGCGGCGAGGTGCCCGAGACGATCACGGGCAAACAGCTCTACACGCTCGATCTCGGCGCGCTCGTCGCCGGGTCTCGTTATCGCGGTGACTTCGAGGAGCGTCTCAAGAAGGTGCTCAAAGAGATCAAGACGCGCGGCGACATAATCCTGTTCATCGACGAGCTGCACACGCTAGTGGGAGCCGGAGCCGCCGAAGGCGCCATCGACGCGGCGAGCATCCTCAAGCCGATGCTGGCGCGGGGCGAGCTCCAGACCATAGGGGCGACGACTCTCGACGAGTATCGCAAGCACCTCGAAAAGGACGCTGCTCTCGAGCGACGCTTCCAGCCGATCAAGGTGCCAGAGCCCTCTGTGGCCCACACGATCGACATCCTCAAGGGCTTGCGCGATCGCTATGAGGCCCACCACCGAGTACACATCACCGATCAGGGGCTCGTGGCGGCGGCCAACCTCGCCGACCGGTACATCTCGGACCGCTTCCTGCCCGACAAGGCAATAGACCTGATCGACGAGGCGGGCAGCCGGCTGCGCATTCGCCGCATGGCCGCGCCGCCCGACTACCGCGCACTCGAAGACAGGATCGCCGAGGTCCGCCGTAAGAAGGAAGAGGCGATCGAGCAGCAGGACTTCGAGCGCGCCGCGGGCTTTCGCGACGAGGAAAAGCACCTCATGGAAGAGCGCACCGTCAAAGAGTCCGAGTGGCGGACCGAGCAGGGCGAGACATTTGCCGAGGTCGACGAGGAGCAAATCGCCGAGGTCCTGTCGTCGTGGACTGGGATTCCCGTCACCTCGCTCACCGAGGAAGAGACTGCAAAGCTGCTGCGCATGGAAGACGAGCTGCACACGCGGATCGTCGGTCAGCACGACGCCATCTCTGCGGTGTCCCGCTCGATTCGCAGGACGCGTGCCGGCCTCAAGGACCCCAAGCGCCCGGCCGGGTCGTTCATCTTCCTGGGCCCCTCGGGGGTCGGAAAGACCGAGACCGCCAAGGCGCTCGCCGAGTTCATGTTCGGTGACGAGGATGCCCTCATCCAGCTCGATATGTCCGAGTACATGGAAAAGCACACCGTGAGCCGCCTCGTGGGCTCGCCTCCGGGCTACGTCGGCTACGAGGAGGGCGGCCAGCTCACCGAGGCAGTGAGGCGCCGTCCTTACGCAGTGGTTTTGCTCGACGAGATCGAGAAGGCCCACCCGGACGTGTTCAACACACTGCTGCAGATACTCGAGGACGGCAGGCTCACCGACGCACAGGGCCGCGCAGTGGACTTCAAGAACACGGTGATCATCATGACGAGCAACCTCGGCACGCACAATCTGCGCAAGCCTGCCCTCGGTTTCGGCCAAGCCTCGGCCGAGCTCACCTACGACAAGATGAAGGAGCGGGTGCAGGAGGAGCTCAAGCGCAACTTCCGGCCCGAGTTCCTCAACCGTATCGACGAGGTCATCGTGTTCCACGAGCTGTCTCGCAACGAGGTCACCTCGATAGTCGACCTCATGATTCGCAGGGTCGAAGAGCAGCTCAAGAGCCAGGACGTGGACATCGAGCTGACCGAGAGAGCCAAGGACCTTCTGGCCCGGCAGGGATACGACCCCGCACTCGGCGCCCGCCCCCTGCGCAGGGCGATTCAGCGCCTTGTCGAGGACCCTTTGTCCGAGAAGATCCTGTGGAAGGAGTACGAGGCCGGCGACACGATCCTCGTGGACGTCAAGAAGGCCGAGGACTCCGAGGAGGAGGAGATCGAGTTCAAGAAAGCAGACCGATCCCCCGACATTCCACCGGTAGAGATGGCAGGCGTGGCCGAAGGAGACGCGGAGAACAACCCCGACTCGTAAACAAGAGACGAGAAGAGGCACTCAAGGCAAAAGGGCCCGGCATGGCGCCGGGTCTTTTCGCGCTGTTGCTCTCGTCGTTGGGCCCGGCGTTGCGTAGGCTGACCGACGATGAGGCTCGTCCCGAAGTTCCTGCACCCCGATCTCGAGACCTTCGCGTGCTCGTTCAAGGGTCACACCGTCCCGGCCGCCGAGGTGGCGCGCCTGCGCCCCGAGGACGAAGGGCTCGGCATGGAGCTTCAGAGCGGCGAACGCCTGGTGCGGTGCGTGCGCTGCGATGCCTGGATCAGGATGCCATGCCCTCGGGCGGCGGCCCGAGACGTGCTGCCCCCGCTCATCGAGATCGAGGTCCCCAGACGGGGCAGGGCGCTCAGGGACGTCATCGTTCTGCGCCTCATAGCAGTCGACCGCGCGCTCCACTCGCTGGTGTTTGCATTGATAGCTGCTGCGCTCCTGTTCCTCGACGTCAACCTCGATTTCGTGCGGGCCCAGGTTCAGGGCGTGCTGCGACTTCTCGAGGCAGGCGAGGGTCAGGTTCAAGCGCAGGCTGCGCAAGGCTTTCTGAGCGGCACCCTGCGCAGCGTCTTGCACCTACAAAAGCACGCCCTCTTGGTGCTGGGTCTGACCGCCCTCGCGTACTGCATAGTCGAGGGCGTCGAGGCGGTGGGACTGTGGCTGGAGAAACGGTGGGCCGAGTACCTAACGGCGCTCGCTACGGCGGGTCTGTTGCCGTTCGAGATCCACGAGCTGCTCGATCGGATCACCGTGCTGCGCCTCGGCGCGTTCATTGTCAACTTGGCGATCCTTGGATGGCTCGTGTGGGTCAAGCGGCTCTTCGGCGTGCGCGGGGGCCCGTCTGAGGCCGACGACCTCGATCGCGAAGCTCTCTTAACCAGGCGCGAGGCACCGACCGGGTAGTGACGAGGGCTTGGCGCGGCTCACCGCGTGCCGGTCGTGCCGTGAAAAAGGGCGCCCCCGAAGGGGCGCCCTTTTTTTTCAACTTGCCGTGTACCGCTTATGGAGCGCTCGGGTCGGCGTAGCTGCCGCCGAATATGCTCGAGTTGCCAAACGTCGCAGGGCAATCTTGCTGCGGCGCCGGAGCGGTGGTCGGGCTTCCGTCGGCTATCGACTGCCGGTAGGCGTCGATGGCGGGACAGTCGGTGGCGGCACGGGTGTCGTTCCATACCGCGATGCCGGCGTTGACGGTCGCCACTATGTAGTTGTAGTCACCGAGGAACTCGGCGGTCAGGCCGTTCTGGCTCGACCCGCGAGCATCACCGGTCACCGCTCGGTGCACGTCCGAGAAGGGACCCAGCGAGCCGTTTGCGCGCACGTTGGCGTGCCTCACGACTCCCTGCATCAGACGTGGGCTTGCGGTTGTCGACTGCCACGGCTGAAGGAAGTTGTCGTACGTGACGTACGCGTCCTTGCCGTCCGGCGAGATGGCGATGGCCGGGAAGTCCGGCCTGTCGCTGGCCGGCGCCGAGTTGACCGCGCTGGAGAAGGTATTCCCTCCATCGAGCGAGTACTTAACGAACGCCTTCTCATTTGGTCCGGGATCGGTGTCCGACGGTGTCGGACCGTTCGGGTAGGCCAGAAGGATCTCGTCGGTGGCGTTCGCTCCCGTCGGAGCGCCGTTGGCGATGTCGATCGTCGGGAACGTGGACGTGCGTGCGCCACCCACGCCGTCGAAGCTGAAGCGGCCTGTATTCGGGTCGAACAGCCCGACATCGGTGGCGCGTGCTGCGATGCGCGGGCGGTCGAAGGTCCTGCCGCCGTTGAACGAGCGGCTCTCGAACATGACCGTGCCGCGCGTCTTGATGTCGGTGCCGACAAAGAACACGTACACGGTGCCGGTGCTGTCGGTGCGCACCGTGCAGCCTTGACGTCCGCCGGTTTGGTTGTTGTTGGTCGCAGCCGAGATTTGACGCTGCGTCCATGACTTGCCGCCGTCGGTCGAGCGGGCGACCAGAACGGGCTCGGGTGCTCCGCCGTTGCCGTTGCTGCGGAAGCCAACGTTGCAGATGTAGACGTTGCCGAAGTGCTTGCTCGACGCCGCGTTGTCCGCCCAGATCTGCTCCTTGTCGGAGAACAGGGCGGAGCTCTGCCGGCTGACTAGGACCGGGTTGGACCACGCTCCCTCGTTACCGGCTGCGGCCGCCCTGGGACGGTCCGTGTACGACGCGTAAACGGCCTCGGCGCCCCTGAAGGTTGGGTTACTCGGGTCGAAGTTGGAGGCCAGGTTGGCGTAGTAGAGACGAGCGCCGTTGCTCCACGAGAAGTTGCCGTTGGCTCCTTGGCGGGGCCCAAAGGCAACCGCAGGGTCTCCATTCGAGACGAGACCGTTCTCGTAGTAGTTAGGGAGTGTGCCGATCCGTCCGTTCGGGTTGGGCGTGCAGCCGGGGTCGGACCCGACGACTCCCTGGCAGCCGCGCGCCGAGTAGCCGGTGTAGGTCGGCTGCGTGTAGCTCTGTCCGCCGTTGAACGAGAGGTAGACGCCCGAGACTCCCACTCCCGGCGTGAACGGGCAGTCGTTGTCTTCGCCCGCGTTGCACGCCTCGAGGTCGATGTTGTCGTTCGAGCCGGCCGCGACCACGCTTGGGTTGTGTGCGTTGACTGCCACCGCGGGCTCATTCTGCTTGTTTTGTGAGAACGGGCTCGGTGGGCTGCCGTTCGTTACCAGGGTGTCGTCCTGGGCGCCCGCCGGCAACACCGGTATGGCCAGTGCCCCGAGAAGCGCCACCCCGAGTAGAAGTGCCCATCTTTTTTTCGTGCGCATTCGCATCCCCCTTTGGGTAAGTGCCTTCTCCGACCGCAAGAGCATAGCCGTTTCCGAGAGGCTAAAGTCCCAGATCCTGGCAGAGCGAGCTCAGGGGGACTGGGGACGTCCGGGCTTGCTTTGCAACCGAGCGGCACGGCCACAGTCCGCAACTTCTCTCAGCAAGCCCGCAAAAAGCGCACGGATGTGAGAAAAGTTGCGCGCGGGGGGCGTGCTCTTGGGGAGTCGTCGCACCTTGTCTGTAACGTCCCGGTCATGACTCAGCGAAACCCCTCAGTTGCAGCTTTCCGGTGCGCAGGTTGCGGGCACGCCTCTCCCCGCTGGTTCGGGCGCTGCCCGGACTGTGGTGCGTGGAGCAGCGCGTCGCAGCAGCAGCCCGCCGATTCGGCCTCCGCCCAGATCTTGTCGCTCGCCGTGCCCGGCGAGGACCAGGCCCGCTTGCCTACCGACATCGCCGAAGTCGACCGCGTGCTCGGGGGAGGACTCGTGGCGGGCGCCGTGCTGCTCCTTGCGGGTGAGCCCGGAATCGGCAAGTCGACCCTCGTCCTGCAGCTGATTGACAGCTTGCTTGCCGGCGGGCGCGCCACCCTGCTCGTGACCGGCGAGGAATCGGTGAGCCAGGTCGCGCTGCGGGCCCGCAGGCTGGGCGCGGCGCTCGACAGTTTCCGGGTGGCGGCCACGGCTTCCCTGGACGAGGTACTCGCTGCGGCTGCCCTCGAGCAGCCCGAGGTTCTCGTGATCGACTCCGTCCAGACGCTCGAGGGCAGTGCCCTCGAGCAGCCGGCGGGCTCGGTGGTGCAGGTGAGGGAGTGCGCCGCAGCGCTTGCGCGTCACGCCAAGGCGACGGGAATGATAGTCATCCTCGTCGGCCACGTGACCAAAGAGGGCACGGTAGCGGGGCCAAAGACCCTCGAGCATATGGTCGACGCCGTGCTGACGCTCGAGGGCGAGCGCACCGGCGCGTTGCGGTTGCTGCGCGCCGGAAAGAACCGCTACGGGTCGTGTGAGGAAACCGGCGTGTTCACGATGACCGACCATGGTCTCAGGGCAGTCGGGGACCCATCGGCGATGCTGCTCGCCGACCGCCGCACAGGAGAGGCGGGCTCCATCGTCTTTCCCGGCCTCGAAGGAACGCGCCCCGTCCTTACCGAGATCCAGGCGCTGGTCGATGACAGCTCCCTCCCGCAGCCGCGCCGCGTGGCGATCGGCCTCGACGCGCGCCGCCTCTCGCTTCTGCTCGCCGTACTGCACGCGCGCGCATCCATCGAGCTCGCCAAGCAAGATGTCTTTGCCGCCGCCGCCGGGGGTTTGGCGGTGCGGGAGCCCGCCGCCGACCTGGCCATCGCCCTCGCGCTCGCCTCCGCTCATGTGGGAGTGACCATTCCCCCCTGCGTCGTCGCGGTGGGCGAAGTCGGCCTCGCCGGAGAGGTTCGCCGGGTTCCAGGACTCCCGCGGCGCCTCGCCGAAGCGGCGCGACTCGGCTTCACTGTGGCCCTGTGCCCGCGGGGGGTAGAGCGCGCGCCGGCCGGGCTCGAGGTGGTAGTCGTCGACGGCGTGCGGGACGCCATCGACGCTGCCGCGATGGTAGGGCCAACCGGCGCGTCGGCGCAGGTGCCTAGAGGCGCAATGGTGCAGGTGGGGACGCTCTGATGACCGTCGCGTCGTGGTGGTTGCTTTGCTGCCCCGTGCTACCATTGGGGTCCACAGGCTCTTTAGAGCCTCCATCTCTTTCAAGAGAGCGCATCTCACGCGCGGCAGGATGATCCGGGAGGGAACCGAGTGGCTTTTCGTGTCGGGGACAAGGTGGTTTACCCACATCATGGCGCAGCCGTCATCGAGAGCGTCGAGCAGAAAGAGCTCCTCGGCGAAGAGCGCGAGTACTTCATCCTCAAGCTGGCCTACGGGGAGCTGACGCTCATGGTCCCCACCGACGCCACAGAGGAGGTAGGCATCCGCGAGGTCACTCCGGCCAAGGAGATGCCCAAGGTATTCAAGCTCCTCAAGAAGCACGAGCCGATGACCAACACCACCAACTGGTCCCGGCGCTTCAAGGCGAATGTCGAGAAGCTCCGCTCGGGGGATATCTATCAAGTCGCCGACGTCGTGCGCACCCTTCACCAGCGGGACAAGGAGAAGGGACTGTCCGCGGGCGAGAAGCGCATGCTCACCAAGGCCCGCCAGATCCTCGTCTCCGAGCTGACCTTCTCCAAGAGCTGCAACGAGGAGAAGGCCGAGGAGATGTTGGACGAGGTCCTCGGATAGCGCTTCGCAGCGCCGCCGTCCTGGCGGCCGCGGGCAGCTCCGAGCGCGCCGGGAAGCACGCTGCCGAGCGACTCAAGCAGTTTCGTGACCTGGCCGGACGACCCCTGATCGACTGGTCCCTAGAGCTACTCCTCGCCGCCGGCTGCGCTCCGATTATCGTGGTAGTGCCCGGGGACAGCCTGGAGCGGGCCAAGGCCCTGTTCGGCGGACGGGGTGAGGTGGTGACGGTCGCCGGGGGCCGCTCGCGCCGGGAGTCGGTGGCGCGGGGACTCGCACTCGTAAAGACCCCGGCCGTGGTGGTACACGATGGGGCCCGCCCGCTTGCCCCGGCCACACTGGTGCGCTCCGTCCTCGACGCTCTTCAGCACGCCGAGGGAGCCATCGCAGCAGTCCCCCTGGACGATACGCTCAAGCGGGTCGAAGAGCGCACGGTGGTGGGGACCGTAAACCGCGCTTCGCTGTGGCGAGCGCAGACTCCCCAAGCTTTTCGCACAGAGGCGCTGCGTGCGGCGCACGGGCGGGCGGAGCCGGGTTACCAGCCTGCAACCGACGACGCAGAGCTGATCGAGCGCTCCGGGGGCCGGGTAATCGTGGTGGACGGGGCTCGCACGAACATCAAGGTCACCTATCCCGAGGACTGGAGCCTGGCCGAAGCGCTCCTGAAGACACGCCCATGAGAGTGGGCCAGGGCTTCGACGCGCATGCCTTCGACGCAGGGCGTCCGCTGGTCATAGGCGGGGTCACGATTCCCGATCACCCGGGCCTCGCCGGTCACTCCGACGCCGACGTGCTCAGTCATGCCATTGCCGACGCCTTGCTCGGCGCGGCGGGGCTCGGTGACCTCGGCGCGTGCTTCCCCGCCGACGACGAGTGGCAGGGCGCGTCGAGCCTCGACATTCTCGCCGAAACGGTCCGCCTCCTTGCAGAAGCCGGGCTCCGCATCGTCAACATCGACGCGACGGTAGTCGCGCAAGAGCCCCGCATCGCCCCGCACCGCAGCGCGATGGTCAAAGCTGTGTCCGGCGCGCTCGGCCTCGATCCCGGCGCGTTGTCGGTGAAGGCCACGAGCACCGACGGGCTCGGCTTTGCCGGCCGCGGCGACGGGATCGCGGCGTTTGCGATAGCGCTCGTGCAAGGCGCGCCCGGATAGGCTGAGGCAATGCCGGTTCAGATCCACGACTCTCTCACGCGCAGCGTCCATCCGCTGAAGACACGTGAGCCGGGTCGCGTCTTCATGTACACCTGCGGTCCAACGGTTTACAACAACCCCCACATAGGCAACGTGCGCACATTCGTGTGGTTTGACTTCATCAGGCGATATCTGACCTACCGCGGCTACGAGGTGACCTACGTCTTGAATTACACGGACGTCGACGACAGGATCATCGAGCGAGCGGCCATCGAGAAGATCTCCCCCCAGGAGATCGCCCGCAAGTACGCGCGCGCCTTCGAGGATGACGTCGCCGCCCTGGGCGTGCACCGGCCCGACCTCGTCTGCCGCGCCACCGATCACATCGAGGAGATGGTCAAAGCCATCGAGAGCCTCATCGAGAAGGGGGCCGCCTACGAGGCCGGAGGAGACGTCTTCTTTGCCGTCGACTCCTTCGCCGGTTACGGCAAGCTGTCTGGGCGCTCGCTCGAAGACATGCGGTCGGGAGAGAGAGTCGAGGCCAGCGCCGGCAAGCGCAGCCCGCTTGACTTTGCGCTGTGGAAGGCGGCCAAGGAAGGAGAGCCGTCGTGGCCCTCGCCGTGGGGGAAGGGACGGCCCGGGTGGCATATCGAGTGCTCGGTCATGTCCACCAAGTACCTCGGGATGGGATTCGATGTGCACGGCGGGGCGGAGGACCTGATCTTTCCGCACCACGAGAACGAGATAGCGCAAGCCGAGGCCCTGCACGACGACAAGCAGTTCGTGAAGCAGTGGCTGCACGCGGGCCTAGTGCAGATGGAATCCGAGAAGATGTCCAAGTCGCTCGGCAACGTCGTGCTCGTGCAAGACGTCATCGAGCGCTACGCTCCGGAAGCTGCGCGTTACTGGGCCCTGACGGGCTCATATCGCACGCAGGTCACCTTCTCGGACCGGGCGCTGGAAGACGCTGCGCAGGCCTACGAGCGGCTCAAGACCTTCTGGGTTTCCTGCGGCCACGCGCTCGGCGCGCAGAGGCCGGACATCCCCCTGAACCCTGCGCGTCCGCCGGCCGACAATCCCGCCGGCGACGAAGCCGGCCACTACCTGGGACGCTTTATCGCGGCCCTGGACGACGACTTCAACACGGCGAGTGCGCTGGCG
The DNA here is from genome assembly GCA_038254435.1 of Actinomycetota bacterium. Lineage (GTDB taxonomy): Bacteria > Actinomycetota > CADDZG01 > CADDZG01 > WHSQ01 > JBBSGD01. The sequence continues at coordinate 29,111 of JBBSGD010000011.1, read as the reverse complement.
GTGGTGCACGAGCTCGTGCGTGCCGGGAACAAGAGCCTCGAGGCTGCTGAGCGAGACGGCGACGACAAGGAGGGCGAACGCCTGACAGAGCTGGCGGGCGCGTTCGCCGAGATGAGCGCCGTTCTCGGTTTTCAGTTTCCGGCCGGCGAAAGCTCCTCCGAGCTCGTGGCAGGCCTCGTCGAATACCTGCTCGAGCTGCGTGAGCAGTCGCGCCGGGGCAAGGAGTTCGAGCGCGCCGACGCCATCCGCAGCCGTCTCACCGATCTCGGCGTCGCCATCGAGGACACCCCGTCCGGGGCCAGGTGGCGCGTGACCCGTGGCAGCGTCTCCTAAGCGATCCGGGCATGCTGCTCCCGGCGATGACTCGCTTGTCGCCGGCCGCCGTCCGGTTCTCGAGCTGCTGCGCGCGGGGCGCTCGACTCAGCGCGTCCTCGTCGCAGATGGCCTGGCGCGCTCCTCCGTCGTAACCGAGATCCTTGCCCGGGCGGAACAGGCGGGGGTAAGCGTGCGAACCGTCCCGAGAAGCGAGGTCGAGCGCGTTGCCGGTGGTCTCAACCATCAAGGCGTGGTCGCCGTCACCGCCCGCTACCGTTATGCGCCGCTCGAGGACCTGCTTGCGCCCGAGGCTCCGGCCCTGCTGTGGCTCGACGGCGTCACCGATCCGCACAACATCGGTTCGCTGCTGCGGTCCGCAGATGGAGCCGGTTTCAACGGGATGGTGCTGCCGGCGCGGCGGTCGGGCTCCGTAACGGCGGCGGTACGACGCGCCTCCGCCGGTGCTTCGGAGGTGGTCCCCGTCGCACGGGTGACCAATCTGTCTCGCTCTCTCGACGAGGCGCGCAGGCGGGGGCTGTGGATACTCGGACTCGACTCGCAAGGCAGCGGCAACTTGTGGTCCTCGAACCTCCTCGAGCCGCCGGTGGGCATAGTCCTCGGCGCCGAGGGCCGCGGCCTGTCCCCGGGAGCGCGGGCTCATTGCGACGCGCTCGCCTCGATACCGCTCTCCGGGGCCATCGACTCGCTGAACGTCGCCGTTGCCGGCGCGATCGCAATGTTCGAAGTAGCGCGGAGGCGCTCGGAACGGTTGGGCGATTGCGCTCCCGGCTCGAAACCGGGGTGTTGACTCTCTCCACCTAGGGCAAGCTGGAGGATCAGCCGGGTCATGAGCGAGGGAACTGTTTGAGGGTAGGGCGAAGGCGAGAAGGTACCCTGTCACAGATTCGTGCTGGAGTAGCTCAGCCTGGTAGAGCAGCCGCCTTGTAAGCGGCCGGTCGCAGGTTCGAATCCTGTCTCCAGCTCTGGCGCCGTCGCCTAAGACGGCTGCGTTGCCCACAGAATTCGACGTCAATGGAGACGACGTGAAGCTAGACGAAGAGATTGTGGCTCCTGCGTCACAGGGGATCCGACGCGACGTCGAGCGCGACTCGGCATGGGGAACGGCACTCGCTCAGCTCGATGAGACCGCCGAGCTAATGGGACTGGCTTCGGGCGTGCACGAGATGCTGCGCGCGCCGAAGAGAGCGCTGATCGTGGCGGTTCCCTTCAGGATGGACGATGGAACCACGCGCGTCTACGAGGGCTACCGGGTGCACCACAACGTCACGCGCGGCCCGGCCAAGGGCGGCATTCGCTATCACCCGGGAGTCCACCTCGAAGAGGTGAAGGCGCTGGCCATGTGGATGACGTGGAAGTGCGCGATTACGGCCATCCCTTTTGGCGGCGCGAAGGGAGGTGTCGCGGTCGACACAAGGGAGCTGTCCCGCTCCGAGCTCGAGCGGATGACCCGCCGCTACGCCTCCGAGATACTCCCGTTCATCGGCCCCGAACGCGACATCCCTGCCCCCGACCTGAACACCAACGAAGAGATCATGTCCTGGATCATGGACACCTACTCGATCAACGAGGGTTACTCGGTGCCGGGTGTTGTGACCGGCAAGCCGGTGTCAATCGGCGGGTCGCGCGGGCGTTCCGGGGCGACCTCACGCGGCGTGATGTACATGATCTTTGCGACCCTCAAGACGCTGGGGCTGGGCATAGATGAGGTATCGGTTGCGATCCAGGGATACGGGAAGGTGGGCGGATTCGCCGCCCAGTTGATGCACGACGCAGGCTGCCGGGTCGTCGCGGTGTCGGATGTCGAGGGTGGGCTCTACCGCGAGCGCGGCCTCGATCCGGAGGCGATCAATCGGCACAAGCAGGAGGCCGGCTCCGTCGTCGGGTTTCCGGGGGCGGACGCGATCTCCAACGAGGAGCTGCTCGAGGTCGACTGTGACGTGCTCGTGCCGGCCGCGATCGACGGGGTCATCTCAGTGAAGAACGCGGACGCTATCAAGGCGCGCGTCGTGTGCGAGGCGGCGAACGGTCCCACGACCTTCGACGCCGACAAGGTCCTCGGCGAGCGCGGCATCACAATCGTGCCCGACGTCCTCGCCAACGCGGGCGGCGTTACCGTCTCCTACTTCGAGTGGGTGCAGGACATTCAGGCCTACTTCTGGTCCGAGGAGGAGGTCAACGACAAGCTCCGGTTCATCATGGAACGCGCCTTCTACGAAGTCCACGAGCTCGCCACCGAGAAGAACCTGACCATGAGGCAGGCCGCCCACTGGATCGGAGTCGGCAGGGTGGCCGAGGCCCACATGACGCGTGGACTATTCCCTTGACCGAACCGTGAAATGACCGAACCGTGAAATCCGCGCCTGAAAGGGAGGGTGCGCTTACGCTGGCGGACATGGACACGCTTACCGACAGAGACCTCAAGATCCTCGACTTCGAACGCTCCTGGTGGAAGCATGCAGGCGTCAAGGAACAGGCGATACGAGACCGTTTCGATATGTCTGCGACTCGCTACTACCAGCTCCTCAACGAGCTGCTCGCCAAGCCCGAGGCCGAGAGCCACGATCCGATCCTTGTGAAGCGGCTCCAAAGGCTGCGCATGCATCGCCAGCGCCGGCGAGTTGCTCGCCTGCTGGGCAATGAGTACGAGCCCAGCACCGGCAGACGGTAGCCCCGCCCCATGGGGCAGCATTCCTCGGCCGAGCAAGGGCCGTTCTATAGATCGGTGGTCATCTGGTTCCTGCCGTGGGTGGTAGTGGCCGCGATAATCCTGTTCGCGCTGTGGCTCATCATCAAGTCCTTTGCAGGGGGCCCAGGCGCGACCTCGTCCACCGGCCACGACTCGTCGCGTCCCGGCGGCGGGGGGGTAGCGCTCACGCCCAGCCCGAAGAAATCTGCCCCTACGGCCTCGTCAACCCCGAGTCCCTCGCCCAGCCCCAAGAAGCCGGTAAAGCCCAAGCCCTCGCCGAAGCCCACGCCGGTGAAGCTGATCACGAGCGGGATAACCGTCCAGGTCCTGAATCCGACGTCGAGCGCCACCGCCTCCCAGGCGATGGCCGACCGCCTCGCGCAGCTCGGCTACGACGTCATCTCCGTGCAGCCTGCGCTCGGCCATTACCCGCGCACCACCGTCTACTGGGCCACGGGACCGTACCGCAAGGCGGCCGAGGCGCTGGCTGCGAAGTTCGGCTGGAGGTCCGGCCCCAAGCCCGCCAACCTGTCCGATGCCGTCTCGATCCACGTGGTCATAGGCGCCGACGAGATCTGATCGCCGTCGGTGGGCTTAGCGCGCGCCGTCCTCATCCGCGCCGATTAGCCTCGCACCACATGACGGCAGATGGGCTCAACCCCTTTCTCGAGCATCCCTCACGGGCGGGGCTGTTCCTGGACTTCGATGGGACACTGTCCGACATCGCGCACGTGCCGCATGAGGCTCGGCCCGTCACGGGGGCACGCGAGCTCCTCGCGGAGCTGTCGCAACGCTTCGGCCTCGTCGCGGTGGTATCGGGCAGGTCGGCTCATCAGCTCCTTGAATGGCTTGGGCCGAACATTGAGATCTGGGGCGTCCACGGCTCCGAGAGCGCCGTTGACGGCGAGGTGCGCTTGACCGAGGAGGCGTTGCCCTACGCCGGGCTCATGGGGCAGGTGAAGACCGAGGCGGCGGCGGAGCTCGACGCGCTCGCTCTCGAGGGCGTCGTGCTCGAGGACAAAGGCGTCATGATCGGCCTGCACTTCCGCGGAGCCAAGGATCCCGGCGCTCGTGCTGCGCTCGACGCGCTTGCGGATGAGCTCGCCGCCCGCCACGGCTTGACGCGGGCTGGGGGGCGCCTCGCCTTCGAGCTGCGGCCGCCTGCGGAGTTCACCAAGCGGGCTGTGGTGCTGCGCCGGACGCGCGAGGAGCACCTCGCCGCGGCGATGTTCGTCGGCGACGACAGGGTCGACCTGCCTGCCTGGGACGGCCTCGACGTCCTTGCCGGCGAAGGGGTGCACACCCTGAGGGTGGCGGTCGACTCGGACGAGGCGCCGCCCGAGCTCCTCGCGAGGGCCGATGTGGTGCTCGGCGGGCCCGCCGAGGTGATCGAGCTCCTCAGGCGCCTTCGGTAGGCCCGGGAGCTTGTTGCAGCCGCCCGACCTCTAGGCAGCCGGCACCGGCTTGCCCGGAGGTGTGCGCGGCTCGCGACCCGACTTGACCGCGACCAGGTCGGCGAGCTGAGCGTCGATCCAGTGATCGGGCTTGCTGGTGGAGGAAGCACGGCGCAGGGACTGCGCTCGCCGAGCTCTGTCCTGCTGCGGCATGTCGAGCGCACGCTCGAGTGCGCCGGCCGTCTCCTCGACGCTGAGCGGATCCTCTATGGCGATCGAGTGCTCGCCCAGCTCCTCGAAAGACCCTGCAGTGCGCGACAGAACGAGAGCTCCGTCCCTCTCGTTGACCGCGGCACCCTCCTTGGACACGAGGTTCATGCCGTCCATTATCGAGTTCACGAGCAGGACGTCGTAGACGAGAAGGGCCCCCAGTGTGCGGTCGTAGTCGTCCTGCATGATGAGAGAGATCGAGCCCGGGTGACGGTGGTTCACTTTCATCACCGACTCGCGGATGTGCTGGATGTGACGCCGGTACTCGGGCAGCGCTTGGCGCGATGGATAGAGGCATGCGAGGAAGCGGGCGCTGGACCGAAGATCGGGTCGTCGGTCGAGCACCACCCCCCAGGCCTCGAAGCCGCGCACGATGTTCTTGGAGGGCTCGGCTCGGTCCGCTCGCACGACGAGCGGCCCGGCGATCTCCTGCGTAAAGCGCTCGGCCCACGAGCGTGCCTTGTAACCGGCAGCCCGCTCTTGCAGCTCGGAGGCGTCGATCGGTATGGGATAGGAGCGCACCCACGAGCGCCGGCCCTCGTGCCTGACGAGCCAGGCGTCGCGGTCTACCTCGGCCCCCATGTCCTCGCAGGCGTCGAGAAACCCTTTCGCCCACGGCGACACGTGGAAACCGACGAGGTCCGCGCCGAGCATTCCCTCCACGACCGAGCGGGGGATCGGACCGGGCAGTGGACGAAGGCCCCGCGGACCGCAGAAGGCCGAGTGGGTGAAGTGGAAGATGATCTGATCCGGCCGCATCTGCCTAAGGTGCCTCGGGGCCGTCGTGAGGTGATAGTCCTGCAGCAGCACGAATGCGCCGGGGCCTGCATTTGCCGCTGCGACCTCGGCAAAGCGGCGGTTGACGGGCTCATATGCGTCTTGCCACGCGCCGAGCTCCGCCGCTCCGAAGTCCCTCACATCGAGCTCGTCCCACAGGCAGTGGACGGCGAACCACAGCATGCGGTTGGAGACGTCGTTGTAATAGCGGGCATAAACATCCGGATCGATGTCGATCATGCACATCTGGTAGCCGAGCTGCTCGTCGAGCGCGTCGGCCGCTCCCTCGGCTATCGCAGCTCGGTCGTCATCCGAGGTAGCGGCAGCCACCCAGGTTGCGCGGTCACCAAGGCGTCGCGCCACCGGATCGAGGGCGCCCGCAAGGCCCCCCGCACCCCGTTTCGTGGCGAACGATCCGTCGTCCTCGACAAAGGAGATCGGGCCGCGGTTGGAAACGAGCACTACCTCGATGTCTTCGACGGACTCGCTCACGGACGCATCCTATGGGTCGTGCTTCGCCGCACGGACTGGCAGCATTCTCGGAACGCGGGATGGCGTGGTGACAAGCGAGCTGAGCGGGCATACTCCATCCGTGGGCACACCCCTTCACTCCCGCATTCCACCTGGCGACCGGCTGCGCAGGCTGGGCATCTCGGCGTGGGCGATCATCGGCGTCCTCATACTGGCGGCGGCCTTGATGTGGTTGCTCATGAAGATCAGCATTGTCTTTCCGCCGGTAGTGCTCGCTCTCGTCATCATCTATCTGCTCAACCCAGCGGTGACTAAGCTTCACGCGCGGGGCGTCCCTCGGGGGGTCGGTGCGATCGGCTGCTACCTGGCCGTCTTGGCGGTGCTCTCCGCGGTAGTCATCCTCTTGATTCCCTTCGTGTCGCGCCAGGTTGCTCAGTTCGGCCGCCAGGTGCCCGGCTTTCGCACCGAGATCGTCAAGACCGTAGACGGCGCGTCCTCGGCGATCGAGCGCCGTCTCAACGTGTCCATCAACACCGCGCCGGTTGACTGCCTGCTCGGCAACAGGGCCTCAGGAGGAAGCGGCAAGTCTTCCGCCCTTCAGTGTGACAATTTCACGAACGAGCTGCGCCAAAGGATTGGCAGCGGGGTCGGGCGCATCATGTCCATCGGGATCACCGTGCTGAGCGCGCTGCTTCTTTTCATCGTGGCGCCGATAATCGCCTTGTACCTTCTGATCGACTTGCCCCAGCTTCAGCGTGACGCGCTAAATCTCTTCCCGCGCCACATGCGCCTCGAAGCCGCCGATCTGGGCTCGAAGATCGGGGACACTCTCGGCAGCTACTTTCGCGGGCAGCTCGTCGTCGCCCTCATCGTGGGTTTGCTGTCGGCCATCGGCTTCTTTCTCATCCACTTGCCGTTCTGGCTGATCATCGGGGCAATTGCAGGGTTCTTCAACCTCATCCCGCTCATCGGCCCGTTCATAGGAGGGGCGGTCGGCTTTCTCGTCGGATCGATCAGCGGAGGCTTCGAGCTGGGGGTCAAGGCTGCGATCGTCGAGCTGGTGGTTCAGCAGATCGACAACCACATCATCAGCCCCAACGTCATGAAGCGCGCGGTGCAGCTTCACCCCGTCTCCGTCATGTTGTCGCTCCTCGCGGCGGGCACGCTGGCCGGCTTCTGGGGCATGCTCCTTGCGGTACCGACGGTTGCAACCGCCAAGCTCTTGTTGTCCCATCTGTGGACGACGAGGGTCCTGGGCGAGCAGGTGACTCCCTACGGACGGGAGCCCCAGCCGGCCGGAGAGACTCGGGCCTCGCCGAGGTTGTCGCGCAGGCCCGGGGAAAAGCAAGCGCCGCCGGACGCGGCTCCCTCGGGGGCGGGCGAGAGGGCAGAAGCGCGCGTCGAGTGAGTCCGGGCGCAAGAGTCGCTGCACCCGGCTTGTAACCTCGGTCCTCGTGAGGCGTCCAAGCAAGTCCCGGCACGAGGACGCGCGGGACTCCGTCTCGCTCGAGCTCATCGAACGCTGCAAAGATGGAGACGAAAGGGCGTGGGAGGAGCTCGTTGCGGCCACCTACCGGGACGTTTTCTCGCTGTGCGTGCGGATTCTCGGTGATCCCGACGACGCCAGAGAGGCCACTCAGGACGCCTATCTCAAGGCGTGGCGGGGCCTCAAGGGGTTTCGAGGGGACGCCCAGCTCAGCACGTGGCTCTACCGAATCGCCACCAACGCGGCGATCAGCAAACATCGATCGCGCAAGCGCCGCTGGGAGAACGAGCTGGGGATGGAGGAGGACGCCATCGGGCGCATCCCTGCCCGCGGGTCCGTCGAAGCTGCGGCGGGAGCACGGGTGGAGGTGGGGGCGCTCGAAGAGGCGCTGAAGCTGCTGCCGGAGCACTACCGGGCGGTGGTGGTGCTGCGAGACGTGTACGGGTTGTCCATCGAGGAGATCGCGAGCGAGCTCAAGGTCTCCGAGACGGCGGCCAAGGTGAGGGTTCACCGTGCCCGCAAGAAGCTAAAGGAGATGCTGTGGCGGGACGAGACAGAGGCGGGTTGAACAACGAGCCGGTGACGGCCACGGGCAGGGAACGGGACATGAGATGTGCAGAGGTCCGCGCCGCGCTCCCCGCGTACGAGGCACAGGAGCATGCGCCATCGATGCGCCGCCACCTGACCGGATGTCACGCGTGCCGGACCCAGCTCGAGCGCTACGAGATGCTCGCGACGGGGTTGCGTGACCTCGCCGCGGCGCCCCTCGAGCCTCCCACCGGACTCTTGCCGGCGCTGGTAGCGATCCCCGCCGAGAACAATTTTCGAGGGGTACGCGGGCACGTGGTACGGAATCGCTTGGCCTACGCCGGAGGCCTCGCCGTCGCGGCTGCGGGCATCACCGGAGCGGCGCTCCTCAGGGGCAGGACGCGGCGCCTCGCTGCGGCCTAGAAGGCTAGACTGAGCCACCCCTAGGGCGGTAGCTCAGTCTGGCAGAGCGCTGGTCTCCAAAACCAGTGGTCGGGGGTTCGAATCCCTCCCGCCCTGCAAATCCCTGACGCGTTCGGTGCTCGCTGGCACAAGGCCGGGCTCGCACCCGCTCACCGGCTGGGTGGCCGGGTGGGCGTGCTAATCTGGTGGCTCCGCCATTCCTCCCCGCAGGACTCGACCCTTACGAGGCGCGTCCGGGGCCACGGGAATCAGCGGACCAGAAGGGGAGCCGTCCCTGCCGGGACGGCGGGCACCGGCAGAGGAGATTTCCAGGGTGAACCGCCAGTACAAGCGGATGATGAAGAGGCAAGAGGGCCGCGAGCGGCGTTCGCCGAGACCGCAGCCCCGGCCCCCCGGCTCGCCGGCTCGCCGGCAGCGCACGAAGCCACGACAGTTCGTCAAGGAAGTCATCGCCGAGCTGCGCAAGGTGGCATGGCCGTCCCGTCAGGAGGTCATCGCCTACTCGTGGGTGGTCCTCATTGCAGTGACGGCGATCGCAACCCTCATCTACGCCATGGACTTCGTGTTCACTAAGGCCGTTCTCGCGTTGTTTGGAGTGCAGACATGAGCCAGGGACCCGCCAACATCGATGCCGCCGAGCGCCTCGACGATGCCGTCGCCGAAGACGCAGCGCGCGCAGTGCAGGACGAGGCCGAGGAGAGCCGCACGGAGGGTGACGCTGCCGAACCGGTGCAGCCAGAATCGCAAGCGGTCGTGACCGACACGGCCCAACCCGAGGCCGTCGAGGCGGAAACCGCCGAAGCCGCGACCGAGACCCAGCCGGTTGAGGCGCACGCCGCGGCCACGCAGGCTCCTGCTGGCGAGCCGGCTCCCTCGCCGAAAGCCGCCCCCGCCAAGCCCGCAAAGGGCAAGGCGGCCGCGGAGCCGGAACCCGAGGCAGAGAGCGAGGATCTCTACGAGGGCAGGATTCCCCCGACGGAGCGCCCGGGCGACTGGTACGTGATCCACACCTATGCCGGATACGAGAACAAGGTGCGGGCAAACCTCCTGACCCGAATCTCGTCGATGAATGTCGAGGAGAAGATCTTCGAGGTCGTCATCCCGATGGAAGACGTCATGGAGATCAAGCAGGGCAAGAAGCAGGTAGTGCAGAAGAAGGTCTTTCCCGGCTACCTCCTGACCCGCATGTACCTCGACGACGACTCCTGGTACGTGGTGCGCAACACTCCGGGCGTCACCGGCTTCGTCGGGGGAGGCGCCAAGCCGACGCCGCTGTCGGCCAAGGAGATCAACAAGATCCTGCAGGTCAAGCCCGACCAGAAGAAGCTCAAGCCCCGCCTCGAGTTTGAAGAGACCGAGAGCGTCAGGGTGGTATCGGGACCGTTTGCGAACTTTACGGGTTCCATCTCGGAGATCAACGTCGACCAGTCCAAGCTCAAGGTGCTCGTCAACATCTTCGGCCGGGAGACTCCGGTCGAGCTGAGCTTCGACCAGGTCGCCAAGCTCTAAGACTCGAAAAGGAAAGGCACTTATGTCGCAGCGTCGCAAGAAGGTGCTCCAGCAGCTGAAGCTGCAGATCCCCGCGGGTCAGGCCACACCGGCACCCCCGGTGGGCCCTGCGCTCGGGCAGGCGGGCATCAACATCATGGAGTTCTGCAAGCAGTACAACGCGGCGACTCAGCAGCAGACCGGGACCATCGTCCCGGTCGAGATCACGGTGTTCGAGGATCGCTCGTTCACGTTCGTTACCAAGACTCCCCCCGCAGCAGTTCTTCTGCGCCAGCGGGCAGGAGTGGACAAGGGCTCGAGTGAGCCCAATCGCACCAAAGTCGCCTCCGTCACGAGCGACCAGGTGCGCGAGATAGCCCAGGTAAAGATGCCCGATCTCAACGCCAACGACGTCGAGGCGGCCATGAAGATCATTGAGGGCACCGCTCGCAGCATGGGGATCACCGTCAGGCACTAGCGGTCCTAACGCAGTGGGAGGCGGGAGGTTGACCCGCCGTCGACCACGAGGAGGTCGAGTCACATGGCAAAGCGCGGCAAGCGATACGCACAGGCCCTGCAAAACGTCGACCGTGAGCGGCTCTATTCGCCGCGCACGGCGATCAAGCTCCTCAAGCAGATGCCGGCAGGCAAGTTCGACGAGACCATCGAGCTGGCGGTCAGACTCGGCGTCGATCCCCGCAAGGCAGACCAGATGGTGCGCGGCGCGGTGTCCCTTCCCAAGGGCACGGGCAAGACCGTGCGCGTCGCGGCGTTCGCCAAGGGGGAGCAGGCGCGCGCCGCGGAGAGTGCCGGGGCAGACGTCGTGGGGACCGACGACTTGTCCGAGCGTATTCAAGGCGGATGGCTCGACTTCGACGCCTGTGTCGCGACGCCCGAGATGATGCCGGTGGTCGGGAAGCTCGGACGCGTGCTCGGTCCTCGAGGACTCATGCCCAACCCGAAGTCGGGGACGGTTACCGACGACGTCGCCAAGGCAGTGACGGACCTCAAGGGCGGTCTCGTCGAGTACCGCACCGATCGTCACGGCAATCTGCATCTCATCATCGGCAAGAAGTCCTTTGACGAGGGCGATCTCGCCGTCAACTACGCGGCAGTGCTCGACGAAGTCGTGCGCGCGAAGCCGGCGGCGGCCAAGGGCCGCTACCTCAAGAGCATCACCGTGTCCTCGTCGATGGGGCCGGGCATCCGCATCGACCCGCTCAAGGTGAAGGACCTCGACGACGAGCTCGAGGCGGCTCAGAACTGAGCCGCGGACCACAGGCTTGTCGCCGCATCCCGATCCCACCGGCGCCGGGCGCCTGATTGGACTTCTCGCCAAGCCCGACTGCTCCAGATTGGCGGCTTGAACCTGCCCACTCACGGTCCCGTGCCTGACGGGACATCAACAGTGAGCTTGTTGTCTTCATCGACGCGCGGACCGGTGAGTTCGTGTTCGCGACATCATTTCGGTGACGTATGAATTTGGGTGCGCTTTCCTCGCGGTCGTCGTTTGAGTGCCGCTGTAATCGCCGTTCTGGCGATCGTCGTGCTGAGCGCCGGAGGATTGTTTCTGATCCAGCAACGACACAAAGCAGAGGCGTGTGATCGCTGGCGCCATCTGTACCAGCTCTCCCAGAACGGCACACCGGTGACCCGTCCGCCAAGTAGAAGATCGTAGGCCGGACGGCTGCCATTCGAGCCTGGACAGGTTCCGGGATTAGGAAATCAGCCCTCCGCCCCAGGTGATCCCGCGACACCTCCCCCGTTTCGGCTGGCCACACACGAAGCGAGACCATCAGGCTGTCGATGCCCCCGGGAGCTGTCGCACTCGATCACGACTCTCTGTTCCTGATGGAGAGGGCCGGGCCGGGCCGGGCCCTCCAACCGTCATGGTCTCGGATTTCGGCCTGAGGGGTTGGAGGGGAGGCCCTGCGGCTGGCCGTCCAGCGCACCCCGGCCACCTCCTGATGTGCTGGGATCGCGGGGACCGAACAGGTGCGGACGCACCCAATCCGACCGCGGTCGGCGTCGTGCCGGCACAGAACATCCACCACATGCTCACTGTTTCCCGACTGTCACTCGAGGACGCTGTGGGCGGCGCAGCGCTGGATGGTAGAGTTGTGCTCAAGCCCCAGACCGCCGGCGGAGCTCGCTCCCCAAGCCTCACTAGGACCGGCGCAGGCCGAGTATCGAGCATTCGTGCGCGGTCGCCGGTCTGGGCGGCCGCTTTTTTTGTGCGGAATACCAGCGTGCGATCCTGGCGAGGATCGCGGGAGTAAGGAGTGAGAGGAGGTGCGATGGCGAGACCCGAGAAGACAGATGCGGTCGAGGAGATAACCGGCCGCTTCAACGCCGCCTCCGCTGCCCTGCTTACCGAGTACCGGGGGCTCAAGGTAGGGGAGATCGCCGAGGTCAGAAACGCCCTGCGTGACGCGGGCGCCGACTACAAGGTGCTCAAGAACACGCTCGCACGCATCGCAGTGCGGGAGGTGGGCCTCGAGGACCTCGTCGGTCTGCTCGAGGGCCCTACGGCGATCGCCTTCATCGAGGACGATGCCGCGGCGGCAGCGAAGGCGTTGGACGACGCGGCCAAGAAGTACCCGGTCTTGATCGTCAAGGGCGGAGTCGTCGCCGGCAAGATCATCGATGCCGGGCAGGCCAAGGAGCTTGCGTCGCTCGAGCCGCGCGACGTCCAGCTGAGCAAGATCGCCATGATGATGAATCAGCCCGCGCAGCAGACCGTGAACGTGCTGTCGGCCATGCTCCGGGATCTCGGCTCGATGCTGGCCCAGGTCGTTACCCAGAAGGAGAGCGAGCCCGCAGGCCCCGGTTCACAAGAGAACGAGCAGACCGATCAAGCCCCCCCCGGTGGGCAAGAGAACGAGGAGGAGCAGTAGATGGCAACCAAAACCCTGTCACAGGAAGATGTGCTCGAGGCGATCGCAGGCTGGACCGTGCTCGAGCTGTCGGAGTTCGTCAAGGCATTCGAGGACAAGTTCGGCGTCACCGCCGCCGCCCCGATTGCCGTGGCCGCGCCGGGGGCAGCCGGAGCCGGCGACGGCGCCGCAGCCGAGGAGAAGGACGAGTTCGATGTGGTGCTCACCGGCCCCGGCGACAAGAAGATCCAGGTCATCAAGGAGGTGCGGTCTCTCACGAGCCTGGGGCTCAAGGAGGCCAAGGACCTGGTCGACTCCGCCCCCAAGCCGGTGCTCGAAGCCGTCAACAAGGAGCAGGCGGAGGAGGCCAAGGCGAAACTCGAGGGCGCAGGCGCCTCGGTGGAGCTTAAGTAGGCCACCGGGAGCCTGCCAGGCGGGAACGGGAATGAGAAGCCCGCGAAAAGTGTTGACGCACATGTGCCCGACGGTCTAAGGTTTCACTAGCTCGATCCAAGAGGAGCACGCATACAGTCACGTAATTCGTTACGTAGCGCATCAAGCATGTGCTTGACGCCGGTGTGGGGTTTCGCCTACACTGGACTTTCGCCGTGCCCAAGTCCCGTTCGCTCCAAGCTACCTGTCGCGCGGCTAAGAACCGCCCAGGCTGCATCGAATGGGACTCGCCCCTCTGACAAGAGGAGCGTGCATTGCCCGCAGCGGGGCCTCCGGCATTGCCGGCGAGGTCACGGCACGGGACAAGAAGAGAAGCTCGGCCGCCGGGGGTCAGAGGCTCACCCCGCCGGCAGGGACCGGGGGGCAAGTGTCTCGGCACCGCCCCGGCCGCAGGCCAAGGGCCCTGATTTTGGGCTCATGGCCGAGAACAGTTTCACGGACCACGCCGCCGTCTAGCTTTATCCAACAGGAGGCCCGCTTGCCGTTCAACCCTCTTAGAGAGCGCCGCACGTTCGCGAAGCTCGCTGAAGTCCTTCCCCCGCCCAATTTGATCTCGGTCCAGAAGGAGTCCTTCGACTGGTTTGTGGCCACGGGTCTCAACGACACGCTCAGCGAGATCTCGCCGATCGAAGACTTCACGGGCAACCTCGCGTTGCAGTTCATCAACCACCGCTTCGAGCCCCCCAAGTTCGACGAGGACGAGTGCAAAGAGAAGGACATGACCTTCTCGCGCCCGCTGTTCGTCACCGCCGCGTTCATCAACAAGGAGACCGGCGAGATCAAGGAGCAGACGGTCTTCATGGGGGACTTCCCGATGATGACCGAGAAGGGCACGTTCATCATCAACGGGACAGAGCGCGTGGTCGTGTCGCAGCTCGTGCGCTCTCCGGGGGTCTACTTCGACGAGTCGATCGACAAGACGTCCGACAAAGACATCTACACCTGCAAGATCATCCCGGCGCGCGGGGCGTGGCTCGAGTTCGAGACCGACAAGCGCGACACGGTGGGTGTGCGAGTTGATCGCAAGCGCCGTCAGAACGTGACGGTCCTGCTCAAGGCGCTGGGGTTCGGCGGCGACAAGGAGATTCTCGACCTCTTCGACGGCGCGGAGTCGATCGCGGCAACGCTCGAGCGTGATGCGATCGAAACCCAGGAAGACGCTCTGATCGACATCTACCGCAAGCTTCGCCCGGGTGAGCCGCCCACGGTCGAGAGCGCGCGCTCGCTGCTCGAGAACCTCTTCTTCAACTCCAAGCGCTATGACCTCGCGCGGGTCGGCCGCTACAAAGTCAACAAGAAGCTCGGTTTCCCGAACTCGGAGAAGTCCATCGACGAGATGGGCTCGGTGCTGCGCCACGAGGACATTCTCACCACTATCCAGTACCTCGTGCGCCTGCACGCCGGTGACCCCGAGTGCGAGAAGGACGACATCGACAACTTCGCCAACCGCCGCATCCGCCCTGTGGGCGAGCTCATCCAGAACCAGATTCGCGTGGGGCTGTCCCGAATGGAGCGTGTCGTGCGCGAGCGCATGACGACTCAGGACGTCGAGGCCATCACGCCTCAGACGCTGATCAACATCCGGCCAGTGGTCGCCTCGATCAAGGAGTTTTTCGGTTCGAGCCAGCTCAGCCAGTTCATGGACCAGACAAACCCGCTTGCAGGCTTGACGCACAAGCGCCGCCTTTCCGCCCTTGGTCCCGGTGGTCTGTCGCGCGAGCGCGCCGGCTTCGAGGTTCGGGACGTGCACTCGAGCCACTACGGACGGATGTGCCCGATCGAGACGCCGGAGGGACCCAACATCGGCCTCATGGGATCGCTGGCCACCTACGCCCGCCTCAACCGTTACGGCTTCATCGAAACTCCATACCGCAAGGTGGGGAACGGAAAGGTAACCGAGAAGATCGTCTACTTGACCGCCGATGAAGAGGCCCGGGGGATCATTGCGCAGGCCAACGCCGAGCTCGACGATAAGGGCAACTTCATCGAGCCGCGCGTCCTCGTGCGCGGACTCCATAACGAGGTCGAGTACGTCCTTCCCGAGGAAGTCGACTACATGGACGTCTCGCCGAAGCAGATCGTGTCGGTGTCGGCGGCGTGCATCCCCTTCCTCGAGCATGACGACGCCAACCGCGCGCTCATGGGCGCCAACATGCAGCGCCAGGCTGTGCCGCTTCTTAGGCCTCAGGCACCGCTCGTGGGTACCGGGCTCGAGTACAGGGCGGCGATCGACGCGGGTGACGTGATAGTCGCCGAGTCCGCCGGCACAGTCGAGGAGACTACCGGCGACCAGATCGTGGTCGCCGATGGGAACGAGCGCAAGTCCTACCGGCTCGACAAGTTCCGCCGTTCTAACCAATCGACCTGCATCAACCAGCGCCCCCTCGTCAAGGCGGGACAGAAGGTTCGCAAGGGGGACATCCTGGCCGATGGCCCGTCGACGGATCAGGGTGAGCTTGCGCTCGGGGCCAACTGCCTCGTTGCCTTCATGAGCTGGGAGGGCTACAACTTCGAGGACGCCATCATCGTGTCGGAGCGACTCGTCAAGCAGGACATGCTCACCTCGATCCACATCGAGGAGTACGAGGTAGACGCCCGCGACACAAAGCTGGGGGCCGAGGAGATCACCCGCGATATCCCCAACGTGTCCGAAGAGGTTCTCGCCGACCTAGACGAGCGCGGCATCATTCGCATCGGCGCCGACGTAGGTGCCGGTGACGTGCTCGTTGGCAAGGTGACCCCCAAGGGAGAGACCGAGCTCACTCCCGAGGAGCGCCTGTTGCGCGCGATCTTCGGGGAGAAGGCGCGCGAGGTGCGCGACACCTCGCTCAAGATGCCCCACGGTGAGGAGGGCAAGGTCATCGGTGTGCGCGAGTTCTCGCGCGACGCCGGCGACGAGCTATCGCCGGGGGTCAACGAGCTCGTGCGCGTGTTCGTGGCGCAGAAGCGCAAGATCAGTGAGGGCGACAAGCTCGCTGGGCGCCACGGCAACAAGGGAGTCATCTCCAAGATCCTTCCCGAGCAAGACATGCCGTTCCTCGCCGACGGAACGCCGGTCGACGTCATCCTCAACCCACTCGGCGTGCCCAGCCGCATGAATCTCGGGCAGGTGCTCGAGACCCATCTCGGGTGGGCGGCCAAGCAGCGCTGGGAGGACGACGGCGACGGGACGGGCGATGCACACCAGCCCGGGCGCTGGAGGGACCAGGAGCCGCAGTGGGTTGCAACGCCCGTCTTCGACGGCGCCAAGGAGGACGAGATCCTCTCGGCTCTCGAGCACGTCGGCAACCGCAAGACCGAGTACCCGCTGGTCAACTCGGTGGGCAAGGCGCGGCTCTTCGACGGCCGTTCCGGCGAGCCCTACGACAACGACATCACGGTCGGCTACATGTACGTGCTGAAGCTCAGCCACATGGTCGACGACAAGATCCACGCACGTTCTACCGGTCCCTACTCGATGATCACGCAGCAGCCGCTCGGTGGTAAGGCGCAGTTCGGCGGCCAGCGTTTTGGAGAGATGGAGGTGTGGGCGCTCGAGGCGTACGGCTCGGCCTACTGCCTGCAGGAGCTGCTCACCATCAAGTCCGACGACGTCCTCGGACGAGTGAAGGTCTACGAGGCGGTTGTCAAAGGCGAGAACATTCCCACGCCCGGCATTCCCGAGTCCTTCAAGGTGCTGATCAAAGAGATGCAGTCCCTCTGCCTCAACGTCGAGGTTCTCTCGGCCGAGGGCGAGGAAATAGAGATGAAAGAGATCGACGAAGACATCTTCCGCACGGCGGAGGAACTGGGAATCGATCTGTCCCGTCGCGAGCCATCTTCGGTCGAGGAGGTTTAGTTGCTAGACGTCAACTATTTCGATGAGCTGCGGATCGGTCTTGCGACCGGTGACCAGATTCGTGCGTGGTCGAACGGCGAGGTCAAGAAGCCCGAGACCATCAATTACCGGACGCTGAAACCCGAGAAGGACGGACTCTTCTGCGAGAAGATCTTCGGTCCGACCAAGGACTGGGAGTGCTACTGCGGCAAGTACAAGCGCGTCCGATTCAAGGGAATCATCTGCGAGCGTTGCGGCGTCGAGGTGACGCGCTCCAAGGTGCGGCGCGAGCGCATGGGGCACATCGAGCTCGCCGCGCCGGTGACCCACATCTGGTACTTCAAGGGGGTGCCCAGCCGGCTCGGCTACCTTCTCGACCTCGCTCCCAAAGAGCTCGAGAAGGTCATCTACTTCGCAGCTTCGATTGTTACCTCGGTCGACGAGCCCAAGCGTCACAAGGACCTGCCCAAGCTCGAGGAGGACCTCGAGCACGAGGTTGCTCGCATAGAGAGCCGCCGTGACGAACGCCTCGAGGAGATCCTCAAGGAGACCGAGACGCGCCTCGAGGAGATGGAGGCCCGCAAGGCACGCTCTTCCGAGAAGACCGCGGCTCGCAACCAGTCCGAGCGCCAGCAGCGCGAGGTTCGTGAGCGCGCCGAGCGCGACATCAACACTCTGCGCGAGGTCTTCGAGACCTTCAAGGAGATCGGACCCAAGTACATCGAAGAGCGCGAAGAGATCTGGCGCGACATGCGCGACTACTACGGTGATTACTTCAAGGGAGGCATGGGAGCCGAAGCCATCAAGGACCTCCTCACCGGCTTGGATCTTCAAGCTGAGGAAGCGGAGCTACGCGACCAAATCAAGAACGCCAAGGGACAGAAGCGCCAACGCGCCATCAAGCGCCTCAAGGTCGTCGCTCCGTTCAGCGACAAGGGCCGCAAGAACTCGCCGCTCGGCATGGTGCTCGACGCCGTGCCGGTTATTCCTCCGGACCTTCGTCCGATGGTTCAACTCGACGGGGGACGGTTCGCGACGAGCGACCTCAACGACCTCTACCGGCGAGTTATCAACCGCAACAACCGCCTCAAGCGCCTCCTCGATCTCGGCGCTCCCGAGATCATCGTGAACAACGAGAAGAGGATGCTCCAGGAGGCCGTCGACGCTCTGTTCGACAACGGACGGCGCGGCAGGCCGGTTACCGGACCCGGTAACCGTCCGCTCAAGTCGCTGTCGGACATGCTCAAGGGCAAGCAGGGCCGCTTCCGTCAGAACCTCCTCGGAAAGCGCGTCGATTACTCGGGCCGGTCGGTCATCGTGTCCGGTCCGAAGCTCAAGCTGCACCAGTGCGGTCTGCCCAAGCAGATGGCGCTGGAGCTCTTCAAGCCGTTCGTCATGAAGCGGCTCGTGGACCTCGGCCACGCACAGAACATCAAGAGCGCCAAACGCATGGTCGAGCGCAGTCGCCCGCACGTGTGGGACGTGCTCGAGGAGATCATTCACGAGCATCCCGTGCTGCTCAACCGCGCGCCGACGCTCCACCGCCTCGGCATCCAGGCTTTCGAGCCACTACTCGTCGAGGGCAAGGCGATCCAGGTGCACCCCCTGGTGTGCTTCGCGTTCAACGCCGACTTCGACGGCGACCAAATGGCCGTGCACGTGCCGCTGTCGAGCGAGGCACAGGCCGAGGCGCGCCTTCTGATGCTCTCGGCTCACAACGTGCTCAGCCCCGCCAGCGGCGACCCGCACGTCACCCCGACGCACGACATCGTCATCGGCGCTTACTACCTGACCGTGTCGCACGCAGGCCGGGTCGGCGAGGACCGCGCCTTCAGCTCGGCCACCGAGGTGCTGCAGGCTCACGACGCCAAGGTCGTGGACTTGCATGCCATGATCAAGGTCAGGGGGCTGAAGCGCTTCGAGGACGAGAGCCCCGAGGACTACGAAGCCAACCCCAGCCGCCTCAGGGAAACGACGGCGGGGCGCGTGATCTTCAACGAGGCGTTCCCCGACGATTTCCCCTTCCAGAACGAGCTGGTCAAGAAAAAGGACCTGGCGACTCTCATCGACCAGTGCGCTCGCCGCTACGACAAGAAGGAGCTGGCCGAGGTTCTCGACGCAGTCAAGGAGGTCGGCTTCCACTACGCGACGCGCTCGGG
This sequence comes from Actinomycetota bacterium, assembly GCA_038254435.1. GTDB lineage: Bacteria > Actinomycetota > CADDZG01 > CADDZG01 > WHSQ01 > JBBSGD01. The sequence goes on along the minus strand of JBBSGD010000011.1, from coordinate 9,947 downwards.
CGTGACGATCGGCCTCGAGGACGTCATCACTCCGGCCGCAAAGCCCAAGATCCTGGCCGAGCACGAGAAGCGAGCCGAGAAGGTGGAGACCCAGGCCCGGCGCGGAATCATCACCAAGGATGAGCGCCTTCAGGAGCTGATCGACATCTGGACCGACGCCAGCGATCGGGTGCGGGAAGAGATGCTCAATGGCTTCAAGGCGAACCAACTGAACCCGATTTGGATGATGGCAGACTCCGGAGCGCGAGGCTCGATCCAGCAGATCCGTCAGATCGCCGGTATGCGCGGTCTCGTCGCCAACCCGCGCGGCGAGATCATCGCCCGTCCGATCCGTGCGAACTTCCGCGAGGGCCTCACGGTCCTCGAGTACTTCATCTCGACCCACGGAGCCCGCAAGGGACTCGCCGACACGGCGCTGCGCACGGCGGACTCGGGCTATCTGACACGCCGGCTCGTCGACGTCGCCCAGGAGGTCATGGTTCGCTCCGAGGACTGCGGCACCGACAGGGGCATCCGCCTCGACATTGAAGTGGAGCGCAGCCATCTCAAGCAAAAGCTGCTCGGGCGCGTGCTGGTCGAGGATGCGGTGGCCGGCAAGGAGACGGTGGCCAAGGCCGGCGAGCTTGCCGACCCCGACGTCGTGAAGGCGATCGAGCAGTCCGACGTGAAGGAAGTGCTTTTGCGTTCCGTGCTCACCTGCGACGCCAAGCACGGCGTGTGTCAGAAGTGCTACGGCATGTCGCTCGCTACCGGCAACCTCGTCGAGCTCGGTGAGGCGGTGGGAATCATCGCCGCGCAGTCGATCGGCGAGCCCGGCACGCAGCTGACCATGCGCACCTTCCACACAGGAGGCGTGGCGGGAGAGGACATCACTCACGGTCTGCCTCGCGTGGTCGAGCTGTTCGAAGCCCGTACGCCGAAGGGCAAGGCAGAGATCGCAAAGGCGTCCGGCCGAATCAACATAAAAGAGGACGAGCGCACCCGCGTCATCGAGCTCACGCCCGACGACGGAAGCGACCCCATCCCTTACAAGATCTCGCGTCGTGCCCGGCTCGTGAGAGGCATCGACGACGGGGTCGAGGTCAAGGCCGGCGACCCTCTGACCGAGGGCTCTCTCGATCCCGACGAGGTCCTCGAGATCCTCGGCATGCGGGCGGTGCAGCTCTATCTCGTCGGCGAGGCGCAGAGCGTCTACCGGAGCCAGGGCGTGCCCATCCACGACAAGCACCTCGAGCTCATCGTGCGTCAGATGCTGCGCAAGGTGAACGTTATCGAGCCCAACGACACCGAGTTCCTTCCCGGACAGCTCGTCGACGCCAGGATGTTTGCCGCGTCGAACGAGACGATTGTGACGAGTGGAGGCGAGGCGGCTACGGCACGCCCGATCCTCATGGGGATCACGAAGGCGTCGCTGGCCACCGAGTCGTGGCTCTCGGCGGCCTCCTTCCAGGAGACCACCAGAGTCCTGACCGAAGCTGCGATCAACGGCAAGTCCGACCCGCTGCTGGGCATGAAGGAGAACGTCATCATCGGAAAGCTGATCCCCGCCGGCACCGGCATGTCGAGGTACCGCTCGATCAGGGTTCAGACGACCGGAGAAGGTGCCATGTCGGACGAGGAGGCGCGCGAGCTGTTCGGTTTGCCACCCAAACCGAGCGAGGACGACGTCGACGCGGCCCGAGAGCTGCTCGGCGGTGTCGGCCTCACGGCGGTTCCCGATCCCGAGGCCTCGCACGAAGAGACCGAGGAGTCGGTAAGGGCAGCCGAATAGCCGTAAACGAGCACCGGCAGTGAGTGAGTGGGGCCCTCATGGGGGGTCCCACTCACAAGGATGCCCGTGTGGTTCCGGCGAGACTGGGTGCGAGGAGTTGTTGCATTACCGACCCACCCCCTTGAATCTGCTCGCCAACCGGGCGCCACAGGCTTGGTCGCTCGGCTAATGAGGTGAAACCGCTGGGTGTCCTTCGCTCGCGGTGGGTTCCGGCACATGGGCCGGGTCGCTCAGGGCACGCGCCGTGGCGGCATTCTGCAGCAGGATGTCGCGGCCCCGCTGCATGAAGTCCCGTATGAAGGCGAGCTCGTCGTCGCTGCAGTGCTCGAGCAGGGGCTGCGCGGACTGCGCGATCGGACCGTAGATGAGACCTGATCTGCGCTGCGCCTCGTCGGTGAGCTCCACCAGCACCCTGCGGCGATCGGAGTCGTGCGGCAGGCGGCGGACGTAGCCTGCCCGCTCGAGCCTGTCGATGACCGACGTGATCGCCCCCGAGGTCAATCCGCTGCCGGACGCGAGCTCGCCCGCCGACAGGCGACCCCCGCGATCGAGGATGTCGAGGCAGCGCAGGTCGGTGCGATTGACTCCGAGGAAGTTCGCGGCCGCCTCGTCCACCTCGTCGACGGCGCTCTGGTGCGCGCGCACGGCGAGGACAACCTCGGCAATGAGCGCTTCCCTCCGGTCGCTTGACAAGTAAGCCTCTTAATAGTTAAGTTGCTCTGGACTCAAGAGATACTATCGGTTGCCGCTCTCGCCGGCAACAACCCCTGGTGCCGGGCCGTATACGAGTGCGCGGTGGGGGCACAAGTCAAGTGGGCAGTGCGCCCGAGGAGGTCGTATGAACCAGCCGGCCATCGTTGCCGAGAACCTCGTCAAGAGGTTCGGGGAGGTCACGGCCCTCGATGGGATCGACTTCACCGCGCCGGAGGGCGCAGTGTACGGGCTCCTTGGGCCCAACGGCGCGGGAAAGACGACGGCGATAAGAATCCTGTCCACTCTTCTCAAGCCCGACTCGGGACGTGCAGTGGTGGGCGGGCACGACGTCGCGGCCCACCCGGCCAAGGTCCGCAGGCTAATCGGGCTGACGGGGCAGTACGCCGCGGTCGACGAGCTTCTCTCGGGTCGCGAGAACCTGTCCATGATCGGGCGCCTCATCGGCCTGGGCTCGGCCGAGGCCAAACGGCGCGCCACCGAGCTCCTCGATTCATTCGAGCTGTCGGAGTCGGGCAGAGCAACCGTCAAGACCTACTCGGGCGGGATGCGCCGGCGTCTCGATCTCGCCGCAAGCCTGGTGGGACGACCGCCGTTTCTCTACCTCGATGAGCCAACTACCGGGCTTGACCCCCGTGGCCGCCGGGGCCTGTGGGACCTGATCCGAGCTCTCGTGGCGGACGGCACCACGGTCTTGCTGACCACGCAGTACCTCGAAGAGGCGGATCAGCTCGCCGACGGCATAGTCGTGATTGACCACGGAAAGGTAGTGGTGGCCGGCTCGCCCGAGGAGCTCAAGCGCAAGGTCGGCGGCCAGGTCGTCGAGATCCGCCCGGGCAGCCCGGCCGATGTCGGCAGAACGAGGTCGGTTCTCGAAGCGATACCCGGCGCCGTCGGATCTGTGGAGTCGGATGCCCAGGTGGTGACCGTCCCCGTCAACGACCCCGCCTTTTCGGCTGCCGCCCTGCGGCGCCTCGATGAGGCCGGAATCGTGGTGTCCCACGCAGAGATCAGAGAGCCGAGTCTCGACGACGTCTTCCTGGCGCTCACCGGCCACCCGGCCGAGCCCGAGCATCGCGACGGGACCCACGTGACAGACAAGTCGAAGGCCGCCAAAGAGAGGAGCCTCGCGTGACCACAACTGCTGTTGAGACGCAGCCCGGATCGGCGATCCGGCACGCGCTCCTGATCGCCCGGCGCAACCTGTTGCACATCAAATCCGACCCCGAGCAGCTGGTCGGGATGACGGTGCAGCCGCTGATGTTCCTCATGCTGTTCGTCTACGTGTTCGGGGGCGCAATCGCCGGCTCCAGCACCCAATACCTGCAGTTCGCTCTGCCCGGGATCCTGGTACAGGGAATCGCGTTCACGAGCTTTCAAACGGCGCTCGGGCTGAACACCGACTTCCAAAGAGGCCTTATCGACAGGTTTCGCTCGCTGCCGATGGCTCGTTCGGCTGTGGTCGGAGGGCGCATTCTCGCGGACGCGGTGCGCGTCGTGTGGGGCGTTGCCATAGTCGCCGGCTTCGGCGTGCTGCTTGGATTCCACTTCGAGGGAGGCGTGACCGCCGCCGCCGGCGGACTGCTGCTCACCGTGCTGTTCGGGATCACCATGTGCTGGCCCATGGCTTTCATCGGCCTGATGGCCCGCAGTCCGGAGTCGGTGAACACCGGCAGCTTCCTCTTGATACTCCCTTTGACCTTTGCGAGCTCCGTGTTCGCGCCGGTGTCGACGATGCCGGGATGGCTGCAGGCTTTTGTCAAGGTGAACCCGATCACCGTAGTGGTCGACGCGGTGCGGGGCCTCATGCTCGGCGGACCGGTGACCGAGCCAATAATCAAGTCGCTGATCTGGGTGACTGTGATCACCGCAATCTTCGCCCCCCTGGCGATCGCGCGCTACCGGCGCCGCATCTAGTCACCCCGAGGGGCCGGGCGGGACGCCTATTTGACCAGGTAACACGGCGTGGTTATCCTTATCGGCCGCGTCCCCTTTGTTGGACGTGTTGCACGTCGGCAACGGCGCGCAGCCCCACGGCGGGTCCCGGCAGATGAAGGGGCAGCCGCCGAGGGACCGACCAGCAACGGAAACACCCTTTGGTCTGGTGAGCTTGGGCAGGCCCGGTCGCCCCGGGAACCACCGAGGTGGGTTACATCGCCGGACACTCTCACCTTCGAGGCGTGTGCCTGGCGCGAGGGAAGGTGAGTTGTCGCCGGGAGGACATCTCCGAGGCCGGACGAGCCGAAAACGGCGTCGCCGGCGGGGGTTCTTATCTCCCGGTCCGACGAGAAAACGAAGCCGCTTGTTGCGTCTTGACGAGAGGCACATAGAGGTGAGGCTCCCGGCCGAGGGCCGGGACGCAACGAAACGTTACAGACGGCGGATGTGCCGTCGCCTGTGAGCTAGCGAGGAGAAAAGGTTGCCGACCATCCAGCAACTGGTTCGCCAAGGACGGCAGACGCGCAAGGAGAAGTCGAAGTCTCCCGCGCTGAGAGGCTCGCCCCAGCGTCGCGGTGTGTGCACGCGCGTCTACACGGCTACGCCCAAGAAGCCGAATTCGGCACTTCGCAAGGTAGCCCGCGTGCGCCTCACCTCTGGTATCGAGATAACCGCCTATATCCCAGGCATCGGGCACAACCTTCAGGAGCACTCGATCGTGCTCGTGCGCGGGGGCCGCGTGAAGGACCTCCCGGGCGTGCGCTACAAGGTCATTCGTGCGGCCCTCGACACAGCGGGGGTGCGAGACAGAGTGCAGTCGCGCTCCAAGTACGGTGCCAAGAGGGGTGGTTCCTGATGCCTCGTAAAGGTCCTGCGGCTCGCCGGGAGCTTCTGCCCGACCCCATCTACAACTCGCTGCTCGTGACGCAGATTCAGAACCGTCTGCTGATGCGCGGCAAGCGGAGCCTCGCGGAGAAGATCGTCTACGACGCACTGGTCAAGGTGGGGGACAAGACCGGCAAGGACCCGCTGCAGATACTCAAGAAGGCCGTGGACAACGTGAAGCCACTGCTTGAGGTGCGCCCGCGCCGCGTCGGCGGCGCCACGTACCAGGTTCCGGTCGAGGTCCAGTCGCGGCGGGGGACAACCCTGGCGATCCGCTGGCTCGTCACCTTCTCTCGCAGACGCAGGGAGCGCAGCATGGCCGACCGCTTCGCCGGTGAGATCCTCGACGCGTCCGGGGGCGCAGGCGCGGCGGCGAAACGACGCGAGGAAATGCACAAGATGGCAGAGGCCAATAAGGCCTTTGCTCACTACCGCTGGTAAGGGATTCTTATGGCAGAAGCAGCCGAGCAACAGAGACAACAGAATCGCCCGCAGCTCGGGGTAGTCAAGAGTGGGGCGCCGTTGACGCGTGAGTACCCGCTGTCGCGTACGCGCAACATCGGAATCATGGCGCACATCGACGCGGGAAAAACGACCACAACCGAGCGGATCCTTTACTACACCGGGCGCACTTACAAGATTGGCGAGGTGCACGAGGGCGGCGCTGTGATGGACTGGATGGTTCAGGAGCAGGAGCGTGGCATCACGATCACCTCTGCCGCAACGACCTGCAACTGGAAAGGCTACTGGATCAACATCATCGACACACCGGGTCACGTCGACTTCACGGTCGAGGTCGAGCGCAGCCTGCGCGTGCTCGACGGAGCGGTGGCCGTCTTCGACGCAGTGGCGGGTGTGGAGCCCCAATCGGAGACGGTGTGGCGCCAGGCCGACGGCTATCGCGTGCCCCGCATGTGTTTCATCAACAAGATGGACCGCATCGGCGCCGACTTCTTCCGCACCGTGGAGATGATCGAAGACCGGCTCAACACGACCCCCCTGCCCATTCAGCTGCCCATCGGCAAGGAGGCAGGCTTCCACGGCGTCGTCGACCTCGTGACAATGGTTGCCCACTACTGGCCCTCGGAGGGCATGGGCGAGGAGTGGGAGGATCGGCTGATCCCTCCCGAGCTCGAGGACCAGGCGGGGCAGTACCGCCACGACATGATCGAGAAGCTCGCCGACCACGACGAGCACCTCATGGAGTTGTACGTAGCCGAGGAGGAGCCCGACATCGAGGCGATCCGGAGAGCGATCCGCCACGCGACCATCGCCAACGCGGTGACTCCGATCATGTGCGGCACGGCATTCAAGAACAAGGCGGTGCAACCTCTCTTGGACGCAGTGTGCTGGTACCTGCCGAGCCCGGTGGACGTTCCTCCCTATGAAGGCACTGCACCGGGCAGCGACGAGGTGATTCTGCGCAGGCCGCAGGATGAGGAGCCCTTTGCTGCCCTCGCGTTCAAGATCATGAGCGACCCGTATGTCGGACGTCTCACCTACGTGCGCATCTACTCGGGCACCCTCAAGGCCGGCGACTCGATTCTCAATGTCACCCGCGCCCGCAAAGAGCGCATCGGCCGGCTGCTGCAGATGCATGCGAATCATCGTGAGGAGAAGGAAGGAGTCTTTGCCGGCGACATCGTGGCGGTGGTGGGGCTCAAGCAAACGCTCACCGGCGATACGTTGTCGGATCCGAACGCCCCTGTGCTGCTCGAAGAGATGACCTTCCCTCAGCCCGTCATCGACGTCGCGATCGAACCCAAGTCCAAGGTCGACTCTGACAAGCTCGGCAACGGCTTGCAGCGTTTGTCCGAGGAGGACCCGACCTTCCGGGTGCACACGGACGACGAGACGGGCCAGACGATCATCTCCGGCATGGGCGAGCTTCACCTAGAGGTCCTGGTGGACCGGCTGCTGCGGGAGTTCAAGGTCGATGCCAACGTCGGCCGGCCGCAGGTCGCCTACCGCGAGACGGTGGCCAACCCCGTTCAGAAGGTCGAGGTGCGCTACGTCAAGCAGACGGGCGGCAAGGGACAATACGCCCACGTCGTGCTGAGTCTCGAGCCCACCGGTCCCGGTGGCGGCTATGAGTTCATCAACAAGATCTCGGGAGGCCGCATCCCCACCGAGTACATTCCATCGGTCGACCAGGGCGTGCAGGAAGCGACGTCCTCGGGCGTGCTTGCCGGCTACCCCGTGGTGGACCTGCGCGTAACGCTCACCGACGGCAGCTATCACGATGTCGATTCGTCCGAGATGGCCTTCAAGATCGCAGGGTCCATGGCCTTCAAGGAAGCGGCCAAGCGAGCCAAACCGGTGTTGCTGGAGCCGATCTTCGACGTCGAGGTCGTTACGCCCGAGGAGTACATGGGCGACGTCATCGGCGACCTCTCGGGACGGCGCGGCCGCATCGAGCATATGGACCAGCGTGGCTCGGACCGCATAATCAAGGCACAGGTGCCCCTGGCGGAGATGTTCGGTTATGCGACCGAGCTCCGCAGCCGCACTCAGGGCCGCGCTACCTACACCATGCAGTTCAACTCGTACCAACAAGTCCCACAGTCGATCGCGGAAGAAGTCGTCGCCACGGTACGTGGCGAACCGGCGGCGCGCTAGAGAAGGAGAGGACATGGCCAAGCAGAAGTTCGAGCGCAGTAAGCCTCATGTCAATATCGGGACTATGGGGCACATCGACCATGGCAAGACGACGTTGACCGCGGCCATCACCAAGGTCCTTCACGAAAAGAACCCGAACGTGACGACGATGTCGTTCGAGGAGATCGACAACGCTCCCGAAGAGAAGGAGCGCGGCATCACGATCGCGATCTCCCACATCGAATACGAGACGGATAACCGGCACTACGCCCACGTCGACATGCCCGGGCACGCCGACTACATCAAGAACATGATCACCGGTGCGGCCCAGGTCGACGGAGCGATTCTGGTCGTGTCCGCCGCCGATGGGCCCATGCCCCAGACGCGAGAGCACGTGCTGCTGGCTCGTCAGGTGAACGTCCCCTACATCGTCGTGGCGCTTAACAAGGTGGACATGGTCGACGACCCCGAGCTTCTCGACCTCGTCGAGCTCGAGGTGCGCGACCTACTCAATGAGTACGAGTTTCCCGGCGACGATGTGCCGGTCGTGCGCGTCTCTGCCCTCAAGGCACTCGAGGGGGACGAGGAAGCCGCCAACGGCATCATCGAGCTGATGAAGGCGGCCGACGAGTACATCCCCGAGCCGGAGCGCGATGTCAGCAAGCCGTTCCTCATGCCGATCGAGGACGTCTTCACGATCACCGGCCGCGGTACCGTGGTGACCGGCCGGGTGGAGCAGGGAATCCTCAAGCAGGGCGAGGAGATCGAGATCGTCGGCATCCAGCCTCAGACCTCCAAGACCGTGGTCACGGGCGTCGAGATGTTCCGCAAGGTGCTCGACGAAGCCCGCGCCGGAGACAACGCCGGCATCCTCTTGCGCGGCACGAAGAAGGACGACGTGCAGCGTGGCCAGGTGCTGTGCAAGCCGGGCACGATCACTCCGCACACGAAGTTCACTGCCCAGGTGTACGTCCTGAGCAAGGACGAAGGCGGGCGCCACACCCCATTCTTCAACAACTACCGGCCACAGTTCTACTTCCGGACCACCGATGTAACCGGGTCCATCAACCTGCCCGACGGCACCGAGATGGTCATGCCTGGTGACAACACCGAGATGGAAGTCCAGCTCATTCAGCCGATCGCCATGGACGAAGGTCTGCGGTTTGCCATCCGTGAGGGTGGACGCACCGTCGGCGCGGGTCGCGTCACGAAGATCATGGAGTAGCTCGATGCAGGGGATGAAGATCCGAATCCGGCTGAAGGCCTATGACCACGAGGTAATCGACCAATCGGCGAAGAAGATCGTCGAGACGGTCACGCGCACCGGCGCCGCGGTCAACGGTCCGATTCCGCTTCCCACCGAAAGGTCCGTTTACACAGTGATCCGTTCGCCGCACAAGGACAAGGACTCGCGCGAGCATTTCGAGATGCGCACGCACAAGAGGCTGCTCGACATCGTGAACCCGACGCCCAAGACGGTCGACTCCCTGCAGAGGCTCGACCTCCCGGCCGGCGTCGACATCGAGCTCAAGCTCTAGCCGCCACGACTACAAGGAAGGTACGGACAGCCAATGGCAGAGGTTAAAGGCATCCTCGGTCGCAAGATCGGGATGACCCAGGTCTTCGACGAAAACGGGCGTGCAGTGCCCGTGACCGTCGTCGAAGCCGGGCCTTGCCACGTCGTGCAGGTGAAGCTGCCGGCGACCGACGGATACACGGCCGTGCAGCTGTCTTTCGGCGCTGCACGTAAGCCGACCAAGCCGTCGGCCGGACACTTCGCAAAGCACGACGTAGAGCCCGCCCGGCATCTGGTCGAATTGCGGATGCCCGAAGAGGACGTGGCGGAGTACACCCAGGGCAGCGAGCTGAGGGCGGATGTCTTCGTCCCCGGCGACATCGTGGACGTCGTGGGAGTCACGAAGGGCAAGGGCTTTGCGGGCAGCATGAAGCGCCATAACTTTGCCGGTTTGTCCGCGTCCCACGGAACCAAGAGGAAGCATCGCTCACCGGGAGCTATCGGCGCGTGCGCGACGCCGGCGCGGGT
>JBBSGD010000010.1:0-62362 GCA_038254435.1 Actinomycetota bacterium | reverse complement strand
GCCTTGCACTTGCGACACCGAGGCCGGCTGCACTCTGCAAGGTAACGGGTCTCTAATGGCTCGCTACCGAGTGCTCTCGCCCTACCAAGTCAGCAACGCCGGCAAGCTCTATCAAGCAGGCCAGACGTTCGAGGCGAACGACGACGCCGATATGCAGGCGCTCGTCACGGCCTCGATCATCGAGCGTGTCGCACAAGCAAAGGCGAAGCGCAAGCCGTTGCCGAGCGAGAACAAGCGCAGGGCCAAGGGTTCGTAAGGTGGTGTGGGGGTGGCACGGTTCAAGCGGCTCTTGTCCGTGCCACCCACGCAACGTGGGCAGGCTGCCGGCTCTCTCCTTTCGACGGCAGTCGATCCACAGAGCAACGTCGGCACCCAGCGTCACGAACGTATTGGGAGCAGGCGGTGGCAGGGCGGTGGTGCAACGGGTTCTTTCCTCTTGGGGAATCTTCTTACCGGAGCGCCACGCCCTCCATGCTCACACCCCCCCATGGCCCTCGAAAATCTCTACAGCCTACGAAAACCCTAATCGCCGCTATTTGGCAAGCACACGGAGTCAGGTTTTAGCCGTTTTTATTCACCACAGCCAAGGAGTCTGAAGTGGGAAAACGAGGACCGCTTCCTAAATCAAATGTCGTTCAGCTAAAGCGCGGCATGGCCCGCTCGGACCGGGTACGCCGCGCCCCGCGGGCTGTCGCCTCTGCACCCAGCCCGCCGAGCTATCTCAAGGGCGAGGCGCTGAGTGAGTGGCGCCGGATCACCCCCGAGCTCGAGCGGATGGGCATATTGAGCCATCTTGACAGAGCGATCTTGACTGCTTACTGCTCCAGTTGGAGCAAGTACGTCGCTCTCGGCCGCCGGCTTGACACCGAGGGCGAGGTCGTGGCCGGCCACCGGGGCGTGGCGCGCAAGAACCCCGCCTGGCAGATTTATCGGGACGCGTCGACGCTCTGTATCACGCTCGCCAAAGAGCTGGGGCTGAGCCCGGCGTCACGATCTCGACTGAACACGCCCGAGCGAGAAGCCGACGACTCCGATCTCGACTAATAGGCCTTCGTCGTGGCACCCGGCACCACGCGCTAGTTTCTAACGCCTCCTAGGCGCTCTCCCGGCGCTCGCAAATACGCGATCTCGACGCAGCTCGCCGTTAGCGTTTCCCCTGTGTCCATTCCGTTCACGTTGCCGTGGGGACAACCCGAGGCGCCACTCGATCCCGTTCGTGTCCCCTCGTGGACACGCGACGCCGCGTGCACACCCGAGCGCCTTGGCATGACACAAGCCGAGGTGGACTCGCTGTTCTTTCCGGCCCGCGGCCAGTCCGTGGCGCGCGCTCGTGCGATCTGCAAGAGCTGTCCCGTCGAGGCCCAATGCCTCGATCTCGCACTCACTGCCAAGATCAAGTTCGGCATGTTCGGCGGCCTGGCACCGCATGAGCGCCGGGGCCTCAAGCGCACCGCTAAGCGCGCCTCGCCGGCCGCATAGTGCTTCCCACTTGAGCCCCGGAAAACTCAAACCGGTTTGAGTTTTTCTGAACGTCCTCGGGCAACCGGGCAAGGTAGACGAGCGTTCGCCAGGATGGGGGCAAATGCTGTGTATACACAGCATTTGCTAGGGCAATGATCACTATAGTGATCATTTAGCTCGGCTCTGAACGTCCTCGGGCAACCGGGCAAGGTAGACGAGGTGAAGATAATTTTACTGAACCTACTGACCAGGGTATTCGCGGCCAAACTCGGGACGTAGTGGGGGGCGTTCGCCAGGAGGGAGGCAAATGCTGGCTAAAGCCAGCATTTGCTAGGGCAGACTTCTTAGGGTCCACGATCCTCATTAGGCGTTGCGAGTTGAGACGTATCCGAAAGTGGCTAACGCGTTAGCCACTTGAGCCCCGGAAAACACAAACCGGTTTGACTTTCTCTGAACGTTCTCGAGTCGGAAATTGTTCGGCGCCGAACAAATCCGTCACCCTGGCGGAATTAGTGCGCCGGCGCACGAATTTGAGCGGGTGCCTTCACGGACGTTAAAGGTTCCGGGGGCGGTACCTTTATCTCTCTTCACGAACGATCATGTTGACAGGGGTGTCAACTTGATTGGTGCACGTTCAAGTTCCGGGGGGGTGGAACTTGAACGTGCAACCTGTGACACAGTGTCACTGGTTCCCGAGCAATAACGGACACTGTGTCCGTTATTAGTGCAGCTGTTGCACTATCTTGTTTACTCCCATTTCCCCGGCGATAAGCGGCAACGGTTGCCGTTTCCTCAGGCTCTGAGCACATTCGTCAATCGTTGCCGAATGTTCGCCTTACGTCAGAGGCCCGCGGGAACGTCGTGAGCGCCTTGCGCCGGCGTCCCCGTCCGGCGATGGAACCGGCCGTGGTAAAGCCCCACCCAATAGCTCCCGAGATCATCGTCGCTCGCGGGCTCGTCGAGTGCCTCGGCAAGAGCAATCCTCTCGGCCTCTTGCGCCGCAGTCTGATTGCCGGCGACTTCGCCGGGTCGAGCCTCTTCCCGGTAGCCGTCGAGATAGCCGCGCTGGTAGTCGGTCATGGCCTCGATCATGGCACGGGTATCGCAACGCACGTTCAAGTTCCCAGGGGGGGGAACTTGATCTCTCTTCTCTGATTTCCTGTCCCCGCCATGCGGCGCGGGCGCGTCAACCGCTAGAAGTGGCGACGTGATCGGTTACCAGACCCATGCGAAGGCCGCGCTGGCGACAAGCCACAGGACGAGGATCGCTAGTGTCATGCTGCTCTCCTTCCCTTTTTCCCTGCGTGCTATGCGCGACAACTGAGCCGGTTCTGCTCCCTCCTGACCTGCGTTTTCCCTGGTAGGCACAGCGTTTCTCTGCACCCAAGCACGTGATGTCCAACATCGAAGCGTGAGGCAAATCCGTTTCTGAACCTGCTGTTACGTCTCAGACTCCTTGCACAACACTCGAATGTTGGATAACCACGCCGATGCAGGAGGGCTGACGGAAGCAGCTTTTCGGATGGTACGAGGCTCAATTAGAGATTCGGCCGCTCTCTCCTGGCCGAGAACCGCTTGCCTCGAGCCGCCCTCATCTACGCCGCTATGCTCGAGACCGCGACCAAGAATCGGCGGCGGCCGTCACGCGAGGCCGTGCTCGAAGCAGAGCGCGCGCAGAAACCAGCGGCTTTCACTCGCATCCACATGTTCATCGTTAATGGGTTTGCACTGTAAGTCCTGTTCCAGGTTCGAGCCGCAGACCGCCGCACTGGAAAGATCCTTTCACCGTTTCTTCACCTTGTGCGGGATGACCTGAGGTATGACAGCGTCGCGAGTCGGGGTCGCAGGGTGAGGGCATCGGCGCAGAGCGAGGCCGGTCAGAGCTACCGGATGCGCGCTCAACGCGGGCGAGTGGCCGAGCTCCGCAAGGGGGGGCCGATTCGAAGAGGCGCTAAGCTCGGAGAGCGTCACCGAGGGATCCGAGGGTGGCATTCTCGGTGAGCAACACTGGGGAATTTCCGTGAGCGCCTACAATTGTGATCTGTGCGTAGTCGAGTGTGATCTGTTGTGATCTGTGCGTAGTCGAGTCCAGAGAATGGAGAGCGTAGTTGACTCGCGAGCAGGTGGGGACGTGGATAGCGAACTATGAGAAGGCTTGGCGGGCGGCCGGCACCGGTTCGCTGAACGATCTCTTCACCGAGGAGGCGACCTATCAGATGTCTCCGTACGAAGAGCCGGTAACAGGGCTCCCGGCGATTGCCGAGCTGTGGGAGGGAGAGCGCCAAGGACCCGACGAGTTGTTCACCATGACAACTCGCACCGTGGCGGTCGAGGACGACACGGCCGCAGTTCGGGTCGATGTGTCGTACGGAGAGTTGGCGCCTCGTGAGTACCGTGATCTCTGGCTGATGAGATTCGCTGAGGATGGCCGGTGCTCAGCTTTCGAAGAGTGGCCGTTCTGGCCCGGAAAACCGCGCCCTGCGTAGCACACAACGAACGGGCTATGTGAACCTTGCTCGATCAACGTTGGCTCCGAATGATGCCGTCGCTCTGAGACAGCGCCAAAGGCGGATGGCGTGGACATCAACCGAGGGGAGTCGCGCGCCCAGGCGCTCGGTCTTCAACAGAGGTCGGATCGACTGTCGGCGTCATACACCGATCGGCCGCCAACCCCCTTTACGCGCTCGAGCCGCTAGCAAGGCGGGTGGCTGGCCCACTCAACCGCGGAAACGCCCAAGCGCCGGCGAGGCTAGTGCATACTGCCTCCCTTCCTTCGTTTTTTTCTGCTCGCCATGCGAGACAACTAAGCCGTTTCTGCTCCTTCTTGGCACACACGCGGTGCGCGGCGGGTGTCGTCGATGACCTGGCGCCACGTCCTCGACGGATGCTCGGTGCCGGTGTTGACTTGGTCTCCCGCCCTCAGCGGGGATACTCGGTGCCTCATGAGGCACACGATGCGGACGGTCGAGGTCGGCGGGCAGCCCACACGCCTGCTTCAGAAGGGGAACGGGCCCCCCGTCGTGGTGCTGCACGGGTGGGGCGGGCGCATCGAGTCGATGACGCCCGCCGTCGACTGCCTCGCGGCTCGCTTTCGGGTGACCGCGCTGGACCTGCCCGGCTTCGGCGAGTCGCCTCCACCTCGGGGAGCGTGGGGAACGCACGATTACGCAGCTTACGTGCGGGACCTCCTCGCGGCTCAGGGCATAGAGCGCGCCCACTTCGTCGGGCATTCTTACGGGGGGAAGACGTCCCTTTGCCTGGCCGCCACCGACTACGGGGTCGTGGACAAACTAGTGGTGATCGACCCATCGGGGCTGCGTTCCTCGCCGTCCCCCAAGGTGCGCGCCAAACGCGTCCTATCGAAAGCCGGAAAAGCCGCGGCCCGGCTGGGACCTGCAGGTCGCACCGCGCGCGACGCGCTCTACGCGCGCATCGGCTCGAGTGACTACAAGGAGGCGGGGCCGATGCGCCAGGTTCTCGCCAGAGTGGTGGCCGAGGACTTCAGAGGCCTTCTTCCGGCGGTGCGCTCGGCGACGCTCATCGTGTGGGGCAGCGAGGATGATGCGGTCCCGGTGGCACATGGCCGCATCATGGAGAAGCTCATTCCCGATGCCGGCCTTGTCGTGTTCGAGGGGGCCGGACACTTTGCGTACCTCGACCAACCGGAGCGCTTCTGCCGCATAGCGCGCCACTTTTTCAGCGCGCCCCTCGAGTGATCCGGTGACCCTCGCCCTCTTGCTGGTGATCGGCGCGCTCCTGGTGGGTGTGGAGGCCTACCGGTTGCGCGTTGCGCTCCACGTCTTTCAGCTCGAGGGCTACAAGCGTGCTCGCTTTCTTGCGTGGTGCCGCGCCAATCCCCGCCGCGCTCTGTTCGTGACCCGGTCCAAAGTCAAGAAACCCTTGGTGATGACGGGGCGGGCGGCGCGGCTTCTGGGGGCTGCGGCTGCGCTCGCAGTCCTCGCACTGATTCTGGTGCCGGCCGCGGCATGGCTGGCAATTGGGCCGGGAGCCGGAGGAGTTGCGCTGCTGCTGCTCGGCGCCGTGGTGGGAGTCCTCACGCCCCATCTGCTCGTGCTCGCGGATGTCTTGCTCGGACCCGTGCAGCAGTCGATAAACGCCGGCTTTCTGCGGGCGGCGCAGGCCAAGCTGGCTGTGGTCGATCCAATGGTGATCGGTGTGACCGGATCGTTCGGCAAGACCTCTACCAAGTTCGCCATCGAGCGCCTCGCGGCCCCCGAGGGCGACGTTCTCGCCACGCCGGGGTCGTTCAACACTCCGCTCGGCGTGTGTCGCACCATCAACGAGAAGCTCGAGGCCCGGCACCGGTACTTCGTGGTGGAGATGGGCGCCTACGGGCGTGGCGAGATCGCCGAGCTGTGCGAGCTCACCCATCCGCGTGTGGGTGTGCTCACGGCGATAGGGCCTGCCCACCTCGAGCGCTTTGGGTCCATGGAGGCAATCCGCAGGGCGAAGTACGAGATCGTGATGTCGCTTCCCGAAGGCGGAGTCGCGGTGATGAACGTCGACGACCAAGAGGTGCGGGCACTTGCCGAGCAAACCTCGGATGTGCAAGTCGTGCGCTACGGGATCGATGGCTCGGGGCGCCCCGATGTGACGGCGTCCGGGCTCGAGGTGACGTCGAGCGGCACGTCCTTCATTGTGCACAGCGGCGGTGAGACCCTGCAGGTCGACACCGTCCTTCTCGGACGCCACGCCATAGGGCACGTCTTGGGGGGCGTCGCGGTGGCCCGCAGCCTCGGGCGCCCGCTCGTAGATCTGAAGGCACCGATCGAGTCGCTCGAGCCGGTCGAGCACAGGCTTCAGCTCATCGCCGGGGAGTCGGGAGTCACCGTCATCGACGATGCCTATAACTCGAATCCTTCAGGCGCAGCAGCGGCCCTCGACGTACTGGGAGCGATGCCCGGGGCGCGCAAGGTAGTCGTCACCCCCGGGATGGTCGAGCTCGGGGACCTCCAGGAAGAGGCGAACAGGGCCTTTGGCGAGCACGCGGGCCGGATTGCCGACACGCTGATCGTAGTGGGCCGGCTCAATCGTGACGCCCTCGTTAGAGGCGGACGCAGCGGTTCGGCCGAGATCGTGCCCGTCGATTCCCTCGCCGAGGCGACTGCCCGCCTTCGTTCGCTGCTGCGCCCCGGTGACGTGGTGTTGTTCGAGAACGACCTGCCCGACCAATACGAAAACTGATCGCCCATCTCGGGCCCCAAGGCCCATCGCCCATCGCCCCATCGCCGACTGGGTGATAGCCGGGCAAATGTACGCGCTACCACCCACTCGGCACCGGGCTCCGGCCCACTGAGTGGCAAACGGGCAAATGTGCACGCTGCCACCCACTCGGCACGAGACCATGTCGTGCCCCCAGCCGGGGCGCAAGGGCAAGGGTGACCGCGGGCGACTCGCGTACACTGCCCCTCTATGGCAAAGCTTTCGGTGGGAGTCGTCTTCGGAGGTCGTTCGGTCGAGCACGACGTGTCGATCGTCACGGCACATCAGGTGATGGACGTCCTCGCCGGGCGCCACGACGTGGTGCCCATCTACATCACGAGGGAGGGGCGGTGGTACTCGGCCCCCGGGCTGCACGACCTCGAGGTCTTCAAGTCGGGCAGAGTGGCAGACGCTGCTGAGGAGGCCTACATATCCCCGGTCGCCGGGGCCGGTCTCGTGATCCCCGGCGGCCGGCTGCGGGCGACTCGGAAAATCGCCCTCGACGTGGTAGTGCCGGCAATCCACGGCACCTTCGGCGAGGACGGCACCCTTCAGGGCCTGCTCGAGATGGCGGATATCCCCTACACCTGCTCGGGAGTCGTCGGCTCGGCCGTGGGCATGGACAAGGTCGCCATGAAGGCAGCTTTCGAGGCCGCCTCTCTCCCGGTTGTCGAGCACGTGCTCCTCGAGATCGAGCGCTACGACGCGGACCCCGGCGGTGTCCTGTCCGAGATCGAGCGGGCGATCGGCTACCCGGCGTTTATCAAACCCGCCCGCCTCGGCTCGAGCGTCGGCATAGGCAAGGGCAGGGACCGGGACGGGCTCGCTCGGGCCATCGACGTCGCACGCCGCTATGACCGCAGGCTGCTGGTCGAGCGATCCATGGAGAGCTGCATAGAGATCAACTGCTCGGTCCTCGGCGGGCCCGGCCACGAGCCGATCCCGTCTCTCTGCGAGCAGCCGGTTGCGTGGGAAGAGTTCCTGTCTTTCGAGGACAAGTACCTGCGAGGCGGAGGCAAGCGCCCGGGTGCTAAGGGTCAGGGCGCCGGAAGCATGGCCGCAGGGAGCCGGGATGCCGGGGACGGGGGCGCTCCCGGGGGCATGGCCGCGTCCGAACGCAGGCTCCCGGCCCCCATCTCGGACGAGCTGACTTCCCGGGTGCAAGCCAACGCCCTCGGCGCGTTCCGGGCAATCGGCGCCAGCGGCGTTGCGCGCGTCGATTCGTTCGTCAAGGAGGACACCGGCGAGACCTGGGTCATGGAGATCAACACGATCCCGGGATCATTTTCGTTTTACATGTGGGAGCCGGCCGGCGTGACCTTTGCCGATCTGCTCGGACGGCTGATCGACGTCGCACTTACTACACACCGCATCAAATCGGACCTCTTGTTCTCTTTCGAGTCGGCAATGCTGGCCCGGCAGGGGGGCGCCAAGGGGGCGGCGCATGGCTGAGGCTCAACGCGTCGACATGAGCGAACGTGACAAGAAGCGTTTCCAGGACGACGCCCTTCCGCTGCTGGACTCTCTCTACGCAGGGGCGTTGCGCATGACGCGCAACCCCGCCGATGCCGAGGACCTCGTTCAGGAAACGATGTTGCGCGCTTACAGGGCGTTCGAGCGCTTCGAGGAGGGAACGAACCTCAAGGCGTGGCTCTATCGAATCATGACAAACGCCTACATCAACACCTATCGCAAGCGTCAGCGCGAGCCGCAAAAGGTGTCGACCGACGAGGTCGAGGACTTCGACCTCTATCAGGAGCTGAAGCTCCACGGCTCGCAGTTCGACGAGACCCCCGAGCGCATCGTGCTCGACTCGCTCGTTGATTCGGACATTCTGCAGGCGATCGAGGATCTGCCCGAGCAGTTCCGGCTGGCGGTAATGCTGTCGGACATCGAAGGCTTTTCCTACGCCGAGATGGCGGACATCATGGATGTCCCCATGGGAACCGTGATGTCGCGCCTCCACCGGGGAAGAAAGGCGCTGCAGAAGCGGTTGTGGGATATAGCCAGGGACAGGGGAATCGTCACAGGGCCTAGGCAGGTCTGATCATTGGAGGCTAGGTTGAAGCCGGGGGAGATTCGGGGGCAGACAAGAGGATGAAGGAACATTGCAGGGAGACGCTGGAGCGCGCCTACCTCTACCTCGACAAGGAACAGCTCGGCGAGCGGGAGCGCACGCAGATCCGCACTCATCTCGAGGAGTGCACGCCGTGCTACGAACGCTACGACCTCGAGCAGCAGGTCGCCGAGATCATTGCCCGCCTCAAGGACAACAGGAGCTGCCCGGCGGGCTTGCGTAAGAAGATCAAGACTCTGCTCGACGAGGCCTGAGCCGCGCTGGCGCGCTACGCTGGGAAACTGGCTTGCGGCCGGCGTATGAGCTGCCACCCGTCTGAACTCATCGTTTGCGCATTCGGGGCGCGCAGATAAGATTCAGGGACCGATAGGTCGAGAGGCCGATCACCGCATGGCGTGTTCCCATGGGAGCTGTCCGCAGGCACGAAGGCCCTCGATCAACTCGAGAAACGATCATCCAGCGAAAGCGACAGTCAATGGCACGAACGAACCTTCACGATCTGGCAAACCGACTGCTCGGTGGGCTCAAAGAAGCCTCTCGCGACGACACCTTTGAGGGCAAGTTGCGCGAGGTGGCGGCCGAAGCCGGCCTCAACTCGGTGCGCAGTGCCGAAGCTGTGAAACTCCTTGAGGAGCTCGGCCGGATCGAGGTGGTGCAGCGCGGCCGGCGCGGCCGAAACACTGTCATCTCCATTCGTTCGACCGACACGATCAGGCTCGAGGACGCGGAGGCCATGCTCCCCAGCCGCTCCGGCCGTCGCAGCGCCAAGGTCGATTACGACGACCTGGGCCACGCGGTAGTGGACCGACTCCTATCTTTGTCTCGTGACGACGCCTTGCGCGCGGCTCAGGTTGAGGCGTTCGCAGGCGAGAATGCAGCGCAGCGCAGACGCGCCGACGAGCTCGAGGAGCAGCTCGATGCCGCGCGCGAACGCGAGACCGAGCTGCGCATCAAGCTGCACACCGCGGAAGAGGCGCTCGAGCGCGCCGAAGAGAACCTGCGGCGCGCGTTCGGTCCGAGCCGTGCTGCCGGCGAGACCGCGCACCCCGTGGAAGACGACGATGCGCGCGCCGTCCTCGACATCCTGCGCTCCGGCAGGACCTGAGCGCAGGAGCCAAGCGGGCAGCGGCCGTCTCAGGCCGACAGACGTGGGCGCAGCACTCGGAACACGAGCACGCCGGCGAGAGCGAAGATGCCGACGGGAACTACGAAGCCGGCGCCCACTATGACTGCCGAGATTACCCCCAGGAAGGTCGCGCCGGCGCGGCCCCATGCTTGTTCGATCGTCGTCGGCGGCGGGGCGCCTGCCGTGCCGGCCTCGAAGAGGCGCAGGGTAATCGTGCCCATGGCAGTCTGATCGGACAAGTAGCGAAGCTGCCCCTTGAGCTCTTCGATGTTGAGCTGCACTCCTTGCAGCTGTTGCTGCACGCGGATCGTGTCACTCACGGACGCCGCCTGGTCCATGAGGTTGAGAAGGACGCGCTCTTGGGCCGCGGCGTTGCGCAGGCGAGCCTTGATGTCGACGAACTGCTTGGACACGTCCCGTCCCGAGGTGCTTTCATGCGCTACCTTGCCGAGTGCCTCGAGCCTGGACACCGCCCTTTCGAAGTTGGATTCGGGGATGCTCAGCACGAGTGTGCCGCTGCGTGCGTCGCGGCCGTCGATGCTGGTGGATGTGGCGAAACCATTGAGCCCCGCCACAGCGGCGCGCGCGGCGCGCCATGCGGTGCGAAAGCCGTCGTGCTTGATTCTCACCTCGAGGCTCGCGTCCTTGACGATCTTGGGCCCTATCGCCGTACCTGGGATCGCGGACTCACCGAGGGCTTGCCGGTTCTGCTCCGGTGCACTCCCCGGGACGGAGATCTGAGCGTTACCGCTCGAGCCACTGCCCGCTCCGCCGCCCGAGACCGCCCCGAAGGAGGCCCCACCGGAGCCGCTCGACGCGGGACCGGACGCGTCGCGATGGCCTGCGGCCTGCAGGATCGCGCCCAAGCCTGCGCACAGCGCTACGAGCGCCAGGATCGAGTACACACTTCGTCGGGTGAGCGACATGGCTTCCTCCTTGCGTTTGGGTTACGCGCCTTGGACGCCTCTTGTGCCGCCGAAGGTTCCAGCTCCTTTCCGGTAGCCTGCGCCGGATGAGCGCTACGACCACGATGGGCCCTACGGTGACTGCGAACTCCATTACCTTTAGGTGGCCCGACCCAGAGCGGACGCTTGCGGCGGTGCGTCTCTGCCAGGAGCTCTGGCGCCCGCGACTTGGTCCCCAGCTTGCCTACAGGGCGGCAGCGGGCGCCTGGGAAGTCACCGTACCGAGGCCCGACGTTCTGCGGCTCGAGTACGCCTTCGAGGTCGAGGACGCGAGGAGCGGGACGCGCTGGTGCACGGACCCCGACAATCGGTTGAGGGCTTCCGGGCCCTTCGGGGACAAGTCGGTGCTCGAGTTGCCGGGCTACGAGCCTCCGCGCTGGCCCGTGGAGCCTCCCTTAGGTGAGGACCTGCAGCGTTTGGAGGTTGCGTCGCGAGCACTTGGCACCAAGGCATCGCTTCTGCTGTGGTCGAGTGACGAGCTCGAGCCTGGCCACAGCGCGCCGCCGCTCGTCGTTCACGACGGACCCGAGTACGCCGAGTTCTGTGCGCTGACATCGTTCCTCGGCTATATGGCTGCAACCGGGGGCCCTGCCCTCGATGCGCGCCGCCCTGCTCGAGCCGCCGGGCGACAGGGATCAGGTCTACTCGGCCTCGGCTGCCTATGCGCGCTGCATGGCGCATGAAGTGCTCCCCGCTCTCGCCGAAATTGCCCCTACCGCGGGGCGCGGTCAGCGAGCCGGGATGGGCGCGAGCCTGGGGGCGCTTGCCATGCTGCACGTGCACCGGCGCTATCCGGCTTCCTTCGGCGCACTCTTCCTGCAGTCGGGCAGCTTCTTCCGGCGCCGTTTCGACAGCCTGGAGTCTGACTTCGTGCGCTTCGATCGCATCTCTCGTTTCGTCGGCACCATCCTTTCGCTCAGGGACTGGGCGGCGCATCCCGTTCCCCTGCGCATGACCTGCGGTTCGATGGAGGAGAACCTCGCCAACAACAGAGCCGTAACCGGGGCGCTTGCCGCGTCCGGCTACGACGCCTCGCTTCATGTCAACAAGGACGCGCACAACTGGACCGCGTGGCGCGACACCCTGGATCCGCACCTCGCCGCTTTCCTGGCACGGGTGTGGACATGAGGCGCGAGCACGTCGTTCTGGCGACGCCCGCGCTCGGCGGCCGCGGTGACCTCATCGCCTACGGCCACCTCGGGCGGCCGCTACTGGCATTTCCGTCGCAGGAGGGCAAAGCCTGGGACTTCGAGGACCGGGGCATGATCGAGGCGCTCGCTCCGCTCATCGACGCGGGACAGCTCAAGGTCTACTGCGTCGACAGCTTGGACTCCGCAAGCTGGCACCGGCAGGATGTCCCGCTCGAGGAGCGGGCGCGGCTCCACGGCGGTTACGAGGACTGGATCCTGGGCGAGGTAGTTCCGTGGATTCACGCCGACTGTTCCGGGCTGATCGAGATCATGGCCACCGGCTGCAGCTTCGGGGCCTACCACGCGGCGAATTTCGCCCTCAAGCACGCGCACGTCTTTCCGCTAGCGTTGTGTATGAGCGGTGTTTATGACGTGGCGGCTTTGGGATGGGGACCGCGGCACGACGCGTTCTACTTCAACAACCCGATGAGCTACGTACCGAATCTCACGGGTGACCACCTCGAGTGGCTGCGCAGGCACGTCAACCTCGTGCTCGTCGCCGGCCAAGGACAATGGGAGGACACAACGGGCGCGCTCGATAGCACCAGGCGCTTCGCGAAGATGCTCGAGCGGAGGGGAATCAAACACGAGATGGACCTGTGGGGATTCGATGTGCCGCACGATTGGCCCTCGTGGGCCGCGCAGATAGCCCATCACGTGGCGAGGTTCTGCTGATGACCACCCACTTGATCGGCCTTCTGCTCGGCGCAGAAGAAGACTGGCCGGGGGCGTTCGAGGGCTTGCTGCGCCGCGTCGCCCCGCGTATCCAGCATCGGGGAGAAACGCATGAGTTTGCTTCCGAGCGCATCACCATCGAGCCGTTCAACCTGCGTGCAGTGCCTCGCTACACGCTCGTGATCGACCGCCTTGCGCACTGGTACTACGTACCGCGCGAGTGGCTCAAGAAGATCGCGTTGATGAACGACGTGTATCTGCTCAACAACCCGTTCACGTTTCAGTCGATGGAGAAGCACGCCGCCTACTGCGCCATGATGCGCCTCGGTCTCAAGATCCCCGAGACTTGGATGCTGCCGCACAAGACCCCTCCGGAGAACCCTCGCTTTCCCTACACTGCGGCGCGCTACAACCAGCCCTTCGAGCTAGGGGACGTTGCTGCCCGGGTCGGTTATCCGCTGTACATGAAACCGCTCGACGGCGGGGCCTGGGTGGGGGTGACGCGCGTCGACGGAGACGCCGAGCTGCATCGCCGCTACGACGAGTCCGGCGAGCGCCTCATGCATCTGCAAGCCTCGGTGGAGGACTTCGAGGTATTTGCCAGGAGCCTGACGATTGGAGCCGAGACGATGATCGTGAACTACGACCCGGCAAAACCGCTGCACGATCGTTATCAGGTCGATCATGAGTTCCTCACGCCGGCGCTCGGCCGCGAGGCCACGATCATCAGCCGCCTCGTCAACGCGTTCTTCCGCTGGGAGTTCAACTCGTGCGAGATGATCGTCAAGGAGGGTGAGCTCCATCCCATCGATTACGCGAACGCATGTCCGGACGTTTCGATCATCAGCCTTCACTATTACTTTCCCTGGGCGATCAAGACGTTGCTGAAGTGGTCCATATTCTGCGCGGTCACCGGACGACGCATGGCGCTGGACCAGGACGTGCGCCGGTATTTTGAGATCGGCGATCGTGTCGACGTCGGCTATGAGGACAAGCTGCGGGGCTACGGTGAGCTTGCCGAGGAGTATTTCGACATTGCGCATTGGGCGGAGTTCTGCGCCGAGCATCTAGGCGCCGTCGACGAAGCCATGGCCGAGTACGTGACGTCGGCGGAGTTCGACGACCTTCTCGTTGGAACCGTGACGGCGGCCTTTCCCGCCCCCGAGCACGAGAGATTCGTCGCCCACTATCGCGGCCTGCTCGCCGCATGGGCGGCGGACCAGGGCTAGGCCCTCCCGGTTCCCGGCGCTAGAGGTAGCGCACCTGCGGCTCTTCTCCGTCTTCGACGAGGCGCGCACAGGTGGGGCAGTACCAGCGCGCTTCCAGCGGCGTGCCGCAGGCGACGTGCCGGGGAGCTTCGACACCACCGGTCTGGCGCGCCCCCCACTGCGTTAGCAGGCGCAGTGCGCCGGCGAGGTCCGCCCCCGCAGCGCTGAGCTCGTAGGCGAGGCGCGGGGGCCGCTGTGAGTAGGGGCGCGCCACGATTACGCCCTCGCCCTCGAGTCGCTTCAGCCTCTGGGACAGGACGTTGGAGGCGATCCCCGGCACCGCGGCGCTGAGCTCGTTGAAGCGCTGGGGGCCGCCGAGCAGCGCTTCGACCACGAGAAGCGACCAGCGATCGCCCACCCGCGCGAGCGCGCTGTCGAGGGACGAGACCTCCTCCGGAGCTGCCATCGCCTCATTCTGCGCCACTCGCCTCCCTTTCTCTCGGACCGCTTCTTGCACCACGCGCTCGACCCCGGCTCGTGGCCCGCTTGCGTTCTGGGGCAGTAGATAGTAGCTTGCAAGCCGCAAGTCAATGCCCAACACGCCAGAGAGACGGGAGCGACATGATGCAGATCGAGGATCTGGAGCGAGTGGTGAGCGGAGTAGCGGACACGACCGGCGCAGCGGTAGTCGGCGTGGGAGGGGGCCGGGCGCGGGGCTCGGGGATCGTTGTGGCCGCGGGCAAGGTAATGACCAATGCCCACAACCTTCATGGAACCGAGGTGATCGTGTGGTTCGGCGACGAGCGGGAGGCCATGGGCGAGGTCACGGGGGCCGACGTCGACGGCGACCTTGCCGTGATCGACGTCGACACCGGGGACGCGGCGCCGATCGAGTGGGCGTCGGTTGAGCCCTCGCTCGGGATGGCGGTGGTGGCGCTTGCCCGCCCCGGCGGGCAGCCGCTGAGGGCCACGCTCGGCCTCGTGTCGTCGACCGGGCGCAGCTTCAGGGGCCCCCGGGGGCGCCGCATCACGGGCAGCGTCGAGCACACGGCGCCGCTGCGACCTGGTTCCTCGGGCGGCCCGATCGTAGATTCCCGGGGCGCCTTGGTCGGGGTGAACACGAACCGTTTGGGTGACGGGTTCTACCTCGCCATCCCCGCGGGGGAGCCGCTCAGGGCGCGCATCGACTCGCTCAAGCGCGGCGACGAACCCGCCCGGCTTCGCCTTGGGATCGGCGTCGCCCCCGCGCACGTCGCCCGAGGGCTGCGGCGCGCCGTAGGGCTGCAGGACAGAGAGGGACTCCTCGTGCGCGGGGTGGAAGACGGTGGTCCGGCCGACCGCGCGGGCATGCGCGAGGGAGATCTCATAGTCGAGGTAAAGGGAGCTGCGATCGCCGCCGCAGACGACCTCCTCGACGCCCTCGACGGAACCGGCGTGAGCGAGCCGCTCACGGTCAAGCTGGTGCGCGGCGACAACGAGCAGGAGGTAGTGGTGAGCTTCGAGGAGTGAGCCGCTTCTCCGGCGCCGGAGTGACGGCGGGGCGGCTCAGGCCGCTTCCGCGCGCGGCAGCACGACCTCCTGCACGATCAGCTTTATGGATGCCGCCGCGGGGATGGCCATGAGCGCGCCGACGAACCCCAGCAGCGTCGCTCCGATGAGTGCGGACAGCAAAACCGCTGCCGGCGTGATGTCCACCGCTTTCGTCATGACGCGCGGCGCAATCACGTAGTTCTCGATCTGTTGGTAGGCGATGAAGTAGACAACCGTGGCGATGCCGAGCGCAGGGGACGCGAAGAAGGCGACGATCACGCTGGGAACGGCGCCGAGCGTCGCTCCCACGAGCGGTATGAGGTCCGAGATCGTGACCCACAGGGCCAGCGCTATTGGAAACGGCACACCGGCGATTGCAAGGAAGATGAATGCGAGGACGCCGGCGATGAGCGACACAGTGGCTTGACCCGCTATGTAGCCTCCGATCTTCTCGAATATCGGGTCCAGCAGATCGGCAGTCCGGTCGCGCTTGCTCTTGGGAACGAGGCGCAGGGTCCCCTCGCGAATATGCGCCAGGCTCAGTGAGAAGTAAATCGTCAGCACGAGCACGGTGAGCGCGTTGAAAATGGTTGTGATGACCGACCCGGCGACTCCCAGAACGCTGCTGAACGATCCACTGATCAGACTGGGCACGTTCTGCGTCGCCTGTCGCAGGCGCGTCGGGATGTCATTGGTGGCCACGAACTCGCGGATCTTGGGGTTGCGCCGGGCAAGGTTCTGGACGTAGTCGGGAAGGTTGGTCGCGAAGTCGGCGACCTGGCTGACGAGTGGCGGGACAACGGCCGCAACGAAAGCGATGGCGACGGCGATTGTGGCCACGAAGATGAGCGAGATCGCGAAACCGCGCCGTATGCCAAAGCGCTCCAATCGCCGCACGGCCGGGTCGAGACCCACGGCGAGGAATCCCGACACGAGGATCAGGATGAGGATCGATCTGACTCGGAAGGCCGCGTAGAGCAGCAGCAGCATGGCGGCCACGACGAGCACCATGCGCACGATGTCTGGGTTCGAGGGTCCCTTCGCGGAAGGCGTCATGGCGCTAGGTAATCACGCCCGTGCGTGTGCCCCGAGGATCTCGGCGCGCCGAGGAGCTACGAGGGCAGCGTGCCGAAGAGCCTGTCGCCGAAGTCGCCGAGTCCGGGCAGGATGTAGGCGAGATCGTTCAGGCCCCGGTCGATCGAGGCCGTGAAGATGTCGACGTCTGGGTGAGCTTCCTTCAGAGCCTTGATTCCCTCCGGCGCGCTGACTATCGAGATCATCCTCACCGGAGTCGCGCCCGCCTCCTTCACCGAGCTCAGAGCGGCGCTGGCGCTTCCCCCCGTTGCGAGCATCGGGTCGAGGATGAAGGTGTGTGCGCCGGCGAGGTCGGGGAGCTTCGCGTAGTACTCGGATGGCTGGAAGGTGGCCTCGTCGCGCTCGAGTCCCAGGTATCCCACGCGTACCTGGGGGAAGAGCTCGGTGACGGCATCGAGCATGCCGAGACCGGCACGCAGGATGGGAACCACAACGATTGGACGGTCTAGCTCGGTTCCCGTCGTCTCTTCGAGCGGTGTCGTAACCGTCCTGCACCGTGTGGGGAAGTCGCGCGTCGCTTCGAGCATGAGAACCGTGGTGAGCCGCTTCGTAAGAGAGCGAAAGAGTGTCGGGTTGGTGCACTCGTCCCTGAGCGCCAACAGCAGATGGCTTGCCAGTGGATGCCCGACGACTGTCGTGCTCACGCGAGGAAGGATACGGGCTTTGAGGCGCCGGCGCTTGCCCCCCGGCAACCACGGGTTACCTGCCGGAGTCCTTCCCGTAGGAGCGTCAAAAGCTTTCGGGAAGCGGCCGGCGTCCCGCAAACCCGTCTTCGGCCGAGTGGTAGTGGGCGACCTTCGGCTCACCCAGCCGCCAGCAGAAATAGGCTTGCTTGCCGTGTACCTCCGCCGGGAAGTCGACTAAGCCGCTGTCCATGTCGCGCAGGATGACTGTCCACTCTTCCAGCCTCTCCAGCAGCTCGGCGATGCGCGCCAGTGTGCGCGACCAGCGCTCGCCGGCGGCAGAGCCACCGTTGCCGGAAGCGGTCTTGTCCACGGTCGACTGCTGGGACGCTGCCTGCTCCGACTTCTGGCGCAGCTCCACGAGCGTGGGGGCGAGATAGGCGAGCAGGTCGTTCGCCTCGGCGAGTGTGTAGCGCTTGCCGCTCACGAAGCGGGAAGCCGCTCGAGCATCCAGTCGGCCACGATCTGCTCCATGCGCGACGCCTCGGCCCGCACGGCGGCCCGGTCAAACTCCACGCGCCTGTGGCGAAACGTCCAGTCCGCGGCGTTCCTGTCGATCAGCAGATAAGAGGCCGTCGGACCGTCCATGGGCAGCCCGACCGATCCCGTGTTGCAGACGAGGGTGCCGTCGGCAAGGCGCCTCACGAAGCTGCGATGGACGTGTCCGTAGACTACGTTCTGGGCCTGGTCGGCGTACGGCTGAAAGGCGCTGGCGGGGGCGTCGGGCATGGGGGCGTCGAAGGGCGTCTCGGGCGTGCCGTGGACGAGCAGCAGCGACCCCTGGCCGGAATGGCCCAGCGGCAGGTTCAGCAGCCACGTGCTGTCCTCTTGCGATATCTCGTGCGCCTGCGCCATCGCCGCGATGTGATCGGGCGGCACGTCCTCGGGAACCCCCTGGGGGTCGCCGGTAACCCATACGTCGGTATTGCCCTTGACGGTCGGCCAGCCCGCGGCCCGCACGCGCGCGATGCACTCCTTGGGCCACGGTCCGCCCCAGGCGATGTCCCCGCCACACCAGATCTCGTCTGGTGAGTGGCGCTCGATGTCGGCCAGCACCGCATCCAGCGCGACCAAGTTCCCGTGGATATCGGAAAGGATTGCGATCCGCATGGGTAGTCGGCGCTCCTCGTGGCCGGCAGTGGTGCTCGGACGGGGCGATCCTAACTGCGCTCGCAGCGCGAGGCCGTGGTTCCTGCGAGCCCGGCCCGGAGGCCCTAACCCCCGTGGCTGAGGCCGCCGGAGCCTGCCTCTCATCATGCTCTCATGGGCACTCCCGTAGACCGGTACCCGACACACAGCTATCGATCCGGGAGCCGTGATGATGAGACAGAAAATGTGGGCGCGACTGATCCCCGTGGGCGGACTGGTGCTAAGCCTGGGCGTGCTCGCGGCTTGTGGCGGAACGTCGAGCTCCCCTTCTCCGAAGCCGGCGGCAGGATCTTCGACGCTGTCGCACAAGAGCAAGAAGCAGACTCCCCCGGCCAAGGCAATCAAGCCCCAGAGCCCGGTGCCCGTCGAGAGCAACCCGCCGGGCGACATCCCCGACAGCACGGCCTTCGTTCCGTACGACTCCTCCGCGGGGCACTTTGCGATCAAAGTGCCGGAGGGATGGTCCCGCACCAATAAGGGATCGAGCGTCACCTTTACGAGCAAGCTCAACTCGGTGAGCGTCATCTGGCACGCCGCGGCTTCGGCCCCCTCGCCGGGCACGGTCAAGTCGAGCGAGATCCCCACGCTGAAGCGAACCGTCCCGGCATTCAAGCTCGAGGGGCTCAACAGCGTCTCTTTGCCGGGCGGCAAGGCCGTGATGGTTCACTATCAGGCCAACAGCAAGCCCAATGCGGTGACGGGAAAGCGGTACCGTCTCGACCTGCTTCGATTCGAGCTCTTTCGGGGCGGCCGTGAGGCGGATCTCATTCTGTCCTCGCCCGTGGGCTCGGACAACGTAGATCCGTGGCGCATTGTCTCTCAGAGCTTCATGTGGAAGTAGTTGGCGGCGGGAGGGAGCCGAGCGCGGGTCTTCAAGCGCACGAGCTGTATCGCTTCTATCACAGCGGCGACGACGAAAT
Organism: Actinomycetota bacterium; assembly: GCA_038254435.1. GTDB lineage: Bacteria > Actinomycetota > CADDZG01 > CADDZG01 > WHSQ01 > JBBSGD01. Next base: position 43,060 of record JBBSGD010000010.1, on the reverse strand, counting down.
CTTTGCCCTGCGAGGCGTTTCCTTGCAGGTAGTTCCGGGCGAGATGGTGGCCGTAGTCGGGCCCTCGGGAAGCGGCAAGAGCACGCTGCTCGGGTGCCTTGCCGGTGTCGACGAGCCGGACGGAGGCCACGTCGTGGTCGCGGGACGCCGCCTCACGCGGCGCTCGGAAACCGAGCGGACGGCCATTAGAGGACGTTTCATCGGCATGCTCCTGCAGGCCGGAAACCTGGTGGAGCACCTCACCATCATCGATAACGTGCGGCTCGCACAGAGCTTGGGAGGCGGGTCGTCCGCCTCCGACCCCGGGACCCTGCTGTCGTCGCTCGGGATCGGGGCCAGCGCCCTGGCGCGGCCTTCTTCCCTGTCGGGGGGCGAGAACGCTCGCGCCTCGCTCGCAGTTTCTGTGGCCAACGATCCACCTGTTCTGCTCGCAGACGAGCCGACGGGTGAGCTCGATTCGGCAAACGAGGAGTTGGTACTCGACCTTCTGAGCGCGAGAGCGAGGGCGGGACGTTCCGTAATGATCGTGAGTCACAGCGAGCGCGTCGCGCAAGCCGCCGATCGCGTCGTCGAGCTGATCGACGGCAGGGTGTCGAAGTGAGCGAGGTCCTGGTAAGAGCCGATGCGGTGTCGCGCGTCTTTAGAGAGGGAGGCTCCCGGCACGTCGCAATCGCACCCGCGACCTTCACCGTCGAATCGGACCAGCAGATTGCGCTCGAGGGACCCTCTGGCAGCGGAAAGTCCACGCTCCTCCACCTCTTGGCCGGGCTCGATCGGCCCAGCTCGGGGACGCTCGAGTGGCCGGCACTCGGCGCGCGTGCGGACCTCAAGCCCGGCCCGGTGGCGATGGCTTTCCAAGGGCAGAGCCTGCTCCCGGCCCTGACCGTGAAGGAGAACGTGGCCCTGCCCCTGCTTCTCCTGGATACCCATGAACCCAGCGCGCTCGAGGCTGCTGCCGAGATGCTCGAGCTCCTCGAGCTCACTGGCGTCGCCGACAACCTGCCGCAGGAGATTTCCGGGGGGCAGCAGCAGCGCGCAAGCCTCGCCCGGGCGCTCGTCGGACGTCCTCGGCTGGTGCTGGTAGACGAGCCCACGGGCCAACAGGACCGCGCGACCGCGGGCCGGGTCGTGGAGATCATGCTGGCGCGAGCGCGCGGCTGTGGCGCCGCCGTGGTCGTCGCAACTCATGATCCGTCTGTGGTCGAGCGGCTGTCTCATCGATGGACGTTGGCCGACGGCCGCCTCGGAGGGGAGATGGTCGTACGTTTGCCTTGAGATGGGTGTCGGGGCTCGTCAGAAGACGGGGAGCGCGGTTGGCCGGAGCAGTTGTAGGGGTCGCTCTGACGGTGGCCCTGCTCGGTTCCCTCGGAGCCTTCTTCTCCGCGAGCAAGGCGGCCATGACGGCTCAGGCGGTCAAGGGCGTCTCGGTCGACTGGCAGGTTCAACTGTCGGCAGGAGCGCAACCGGTCCGCGCGCTGCGACAGATCGCCGGTGCCCCGGGGGTCGACGTGGCGGCTCCAGTTGGATATGGGGACGCCACCAGCTTCACGACCAAGACCGGCGGCTCCGTGCAGACGACCGGCGCCGGCAAGGTCCTGGGGCTGCCTTCGGGCTACGCGTCGAAGTTTCCCGGAGAGATTCGCTCGCTCGTGGGCGCGTCGTCAGGGGTTCTGCTTGCGCAACAAACTGCGGCGAACCTGCAGGCGGCCGTCGGCTCCAGGGTGACGATCCACCGACCCGGTCTGGCGCCGACAGAGGTGAAGGTTGCGGGTATCGTCGATCTGCCCGCCGCGGACTCGATGTTCCAAACGGTAGGGGCCCCACCGGGTTCGGGGTTGACGGCCCCCCCGGACAACGTCGCCCTTGTTCCCCTCCCAATGTGGCACCGGCTCTACGATAGCGTGGCAAGAGCAGACGCGGCGGCGGTCCAGCAGCAGGTCCATGTGCGCCTGGCGCGCTCGTTGCCTGCGGATCCCGGAGCCGCCTTCGCGCAGGTCACGGGACGCGCTCTAAACCTCGAGGCCCGGCTTGCCGGGCACGGGATCGTCGGCAACAACCTTGGGGCGCAACTCGACGCGGCGCGCGGAGACGCCGTCTATGCGCAGCTGCTGTTCATGTTCCTCGGTCTCCCGGGAGTTGTGCTTGCAGCTCTCCTGACGATCGCGGTCGCAGGCGCGGGCCGCGATCGGCGCCGCCGGGAGCAGGCTCTTCTGAGGCTGCGGGGGGCGACATCCGGACGGGTCCTGGGACTCGCGGCGGCGGAAGCCTCGCTGGTTGCGGCTGCAGGGTGCGCGCTGGGTGTCGTAGGGGCGGTTCTGGCAGGCCGACTCGCGCTGGGCGCCTCTGGGTTTGGGGCAACGAACGCCCAGGCGATCGTGTGGGTGCTTGCTGCCTGCGTCGCGGGAACCGCCCTTGCCTTTGCAAGCATATTGCTGCCGGCGCTGCGCGATGCCCGCTTCTTCTCGGTCAAGGCATCCCAAGCGGACATAGCCAAGGTTCGCAGCCCGCTCTGGCAGCGCGTCTATCTTGACTTCGTTCTTCTGGCCTGCTCGGGACTGGTCTTTTGGAAGGCGGTGAAGAGCGGCTATCAGGTAGTGCTGGCTCCGGAAGGCGTGCCCACGATCTCGGTCGACTACTTCACGCTTGCCGCCCCACTGATGCTGTGGATCGGCGCCGCCCTGCTCGCATGGCGGCTCGCCGACTTTTCGCTGCACAGAGGCCGGCGAGTGGTTCGTGCGGCGAATCGTCCGTTTGCGGGGGGGCTGTCGTCGGTGGTCGCGTCGTCCATGTCCCGCCAGCGTCTGCTGCTGACGAAAGGTCTTGTCATCGTGGCGGTGACGGCTTCTTTCGCCGTGTCGACATCTGTCTTCAACGCTACCTATGCCGCCCAGTCGAAGGTCGACGCTCAACTCACCAACGGCGCCGACGTGACCGCGACGACGTCCGCGTCCTCTGGTCTGGCGCCGTCACTGGCGGGAGCCGTCGCGCGCCTGCCGGGTGTGAGTGCAGACCAACCCATGCAGCATCGATTCGCTTACGTCGGGCCCGACTTGCAGGATCTGTACGGAATTAATCCCTCCACGATCGAGCAAGCCACCCCGATGTCCGACGCGTTCTTTGGCAACGGCAGCGCGACCCAGACGTTGCAAACACTGAGAAACAACCCGAAGGGGGTGCTCGTGTCCGATGAGACCGTCAAGGACTTTCAGCTCAAGCTGGGCGACACCCTGAGATTGCGGATGCAGTTTGCGCGCGATCACAAGTACCACGTGGTGCCCTTCCAGTTCGTTGGAGTGGTGCGTGAGTTCCCTACCGCTCCACACGACTCGTTCATAGTCGCCAACGCTTCGTACGTGGGTAGACAAACGGGCTCGAGCGCCGCTCAAACCCTGCTGGTGAGAACGAACGGCTCTCCGACGCAAGTCGCGGCCGGCGTGCGCGGCTTGTTGGGCCGGGGCTCGGGGGCAACCGTTACCGATCTGAACCACCAGCTGCACTTGACCCTGACCGGGCTCACGACCCTTGACCTTACGGGGCTGACCCGGCTGGAGCTCGCTTTCGCGGTCTTCTTTGCGGCCGCCGCGACGGGCCTCGTTCTCGCACTCGGGTTTCGCGAGCGGGGCAGGAACTTCGCAGTCCTGTCTGCTCTTGGTGCGAAGCGTCGACATCTCGCTTCGTTTGTCTGGAGCGAGGCCGTGTTCGTCACGGTGGGGGGAGCGGCGCTGGGCGCGCTGACGGGCTGGGGCATCTCCTACGTCCTGGTGAAGATCCTGACGGGAGTCTTCGACCCGCCGCCCACGCACCTCTTTGTCCCCTGGCTCTATCTGTCCATCGTTGTAGCGGCTGCGGTGGGAGCGGTGCTTGCTGCCGGGACGAGCACCATCTCGGCGACGCGGCGCTCCGCCGCCCGGTTGCTGCGTGACTTCTAGGACACAGAGGGTCACAGCGCGGCTCGCCTCTCATTCTGCTCTCATGTGCTGCGCCTAGTGTGGGAAACAGGAGGTGGTAGGTGCGCATTCTGGTGGTCGAGGACGAGATCAAGATGGCCGCGTTGCTCAAACGGGGGCTCGAGGAGGACGGCTACGCAGTCGACGTTGCCGCAACCGGTGAAGAAGCCGGCTGGGGTGCTTCCGAGAACGCCTACGACTGCATAGTGCTCGATGTGATGCTGCCCGATGGCGACGGTTTCGGTGTCTGCGCTCGACTCAGGAGCGCAGGCCGGTGGGCGCCGGTTCTCATGCTCACGGCGAGAGACGCGGTCGGCGACCGGGTGGCGGGCCTCGACGCGGGCGCCGACGACTACCTAACCAAGCCGTTCTCGTTCACCGAGCTGCTCGCCCGGGTACGGGCGCTCATTCGGCGCGGCTCGCCGGAGAGGCCTGTTTGCCTGACCGCCGGTGACCTAACTCTTGACCCTGCCGGGCATCACGTCACGAGGGCGGGGTCGCCGGTCGAGCTCACCGCCAAGGAGTTCGCCTTGCTCGAGTACTTCATGCGCCATCGCGGCGAGCTCTTGAGCCGGACGAGGCTCATCGAGCACGTCTGGGACTTCGCCTATGAAGGTGACTCGAACGTGGTTGATGTCTACGTCCGATACCTGCGCGAGAAGATCGACCGTCCGTTCAATCGCCACTCCATAGAAACGGTGCGGGGAGCCGGTTACCGGCTGATCGAGCAGCCGGTGGGTGCGCGTGCGGATTAGGACCCGGCTCACTCTGATATTCGGCTTACTCGTCTTGATAGTGCTGGGTGCGACGGGTGCGTTCCTCTATCTTCGTCTCGGCGCCAACCTCACCGACGCCATCGACGCCGGGCTCCGGTCGAGAGCGGACACCATCGCTGCAAGCCTCAACGGCAAGGGCACGAGTTTGAGGAATCCCGCCGCGTTGCTGGACTCAGATGCTGCGTTCGCTCAGATTCTGTCGCGGCGCGGAGCCGTTCTGGATTCGAGTCAGTCCTTGAGCAACTTGCCTCTCGTGGCCTCGCGGACCCTTCGGGGCGTGAGCATGCCCCGTTATCTGGAGGCTTCCGTGCCGGATCCACGCGGAGAGCCGATCGAGGCGCGCTTGCTGGCTCTTCCCACCGCGCGCGGCCAAGTAGTCGTCGTGGGCGCGAACCTCGAGCAGCGCCGGGCCGCTCTTGCCCGCCTCACGGAGCTGATGTGGATAGGCGGGCCGATCGTGCTCGTAGTCGTGACGGCAATCGGGTGGCTCTTGGCGGGAGCCGCCTTGCGCCCGGTGGAGAGTATGCGTAGGCAGGCAGAAGGCCTGTCCGCGGGTGAGTCCGAGCAGCGCCTCTCGGTAGCTTCCACCGGCGACGAGATCGAGAGGCTCGGAACTACCCTCAACGCCATGCTCGAGCGCCTCCAGGGAGCCCTGGAGCGCGAGCGCCGGATCGTCGACGACGCCGGTCACGAGCTGCGTACTCCCCTTGCCATCCTGCGCACCGAGCTCGAGCTCGCTCTGAGTCAATCTCGGTCCAAGGAAGAGCTCCAGGCAGCTCTGCGCAGCGCTTCCGAGGAGTCCGACCGGCTCAATCGTCTCGCCGAGGACCTGCTCATCCTGGCGAGGTCGAAGGAGGGCAAGCTCCCCGTGCGCAAGGAGACCATCGACCTGGGGTTGCTGCTGAGGAATGTGTCTGCTGCGTTCGATGGACGTGCCGCCGCCGCGTGCATCAGCTTGAACACCGATGTCGCAGGGTGCGTGGCGAAGCTCGATCCGATCCGCATCCGACAAGCGCTCGATAACCTGGTGGACAACGCTCTTCGCCACACGCCGCGGGGCGGGGCGGTCAGCGTCACCGCGCGGCACGACGGCGACGGCACCATCATCTTGGTTCAGGACTCCGGCGAGGGCTTTCCAGAGGCCTTCCTGCCGCGCTCGTTCGAGCCCTTCGCACGTTCGACCGGGGGCCGATCGCGCGGTGATGGCGGCGCGGGCCTCGGCCTTGCAATCGTCAAGGCCATCGCCGAATCGCACGGAGGCAGCGTCTCGGCACGCAACGCCGAGGCGGGCGGCGCGGTCGTGAGCCTGGAGCTGCCCGGATGACCCTCACGCCCCGACCTGATCGGGCGCGACGTGCGCGGCGCCCGGCCCGCCACCTTGTCGCTGCGGGAGTGCTGGCCACCGTGCTTGCCGCTTCTGCTTGCACTTCGACCCGCGGGGCCGCTCCCGCGCCGGGGGCCTCCCGACGGACGCCTACGGCCGCCCCCAGTCCCCGCGTTCGCCCTACCCTTCGTCCCCCCGGACCGATTCCGGGCTACCTGCTCATCGCCGACAGGGGCAACAACCGCGTTCTCCTAGTGAACGGCAACAAGAGGCTCCTGTGGCGTTACCCGGGCAGGGGAGCAAGGCCCTCGTTCCCGTTTCACTACGACGACGACGCCTTCTTCGGTCACGGTTTCAGATCGATCATCACCAACCAGGAGGATCAGCAGACCCTTCAGGTCCTGTCGTTCCCGAAGGGAAAGGTGTTGTGGCACTACGGCCACGTCGGCACACCGGGCTCCGCCCCCGGATACCTGAACACGCCGGACGACGCGTACCTCTTGCCCACCGGGCGGCGCGTGGTGGCCGACGTGAGGAACTGCCGGGTCATCTTCATCTCTCGCAGCAAGAAGATCGTGCGGCAGATCGGGACGACTGGATCATGCGCGCACCAGCCACCCACTCGTTTGAGCTCCCCCAACGGCGACACGCCGAGACCCAACGGCGACTTGCTGGTAACCGAGATCAACGGTTCGTGGATCGACGACATCGCGCCATCGGGAAAGCTCCGGTGGGCCGTGCAGGCTCCGGTTGCCTATCCATCGGACGCGCAGTGGCTGGGCCACGGGCGCATTCTGGTCGCGGACTACTCGAGCCCGGGGCACGTCCTGATCATGAACGACAGAGGGCACGTGCTGTGGCGCTATGGTCCCGCCGGGGGACCGGGCATGTTGGATCATCCCTCGCTCGCCTTGAGGCTTCCGAACGGGCTCATTGCCGTCAACGACGACTACCGGGATCGCGTCGTGCTCATCGATCCCCGCAAGAACCGCATCGTGTGGCAGTACGGACGCACCGGCCACGCCGGGCGCCACCATCTGCTCGACACTCCCGACGGGATGGATTTCCTTCCGGTGGCTGCCGCGCAGCGCGACCCCGCCATCAGACGACTGATCGCAGGCCGGCACCGCCCGTAGAGGTCCGCATCTCCCACGGAGCGCGGCCCGGGCCGTGCGCAAAAAAGATTGAGCTTCCTACTGCTCGAGGGCGTGGCGCAGCTGCACGAGCGTGCGGTTCAAGAGCCGGGACACGTGCATCTGGGAGATGCCCAGGCGCTCGGCGATCTGAGACTGCGTCATGCCCCGGTAGAAGCGTAAGAAGAGGATCGTGCGCTCTCTTTCCGGGAGCTTTGCCATCTCGGGCGCAAGCGAGGCTCGGTACTCGAGGTTCTCGATCTGATCGTCGTCTTCGCCGAGCTGATCGGCGAACGACGTCGAGCTCGAGTCCTTTGAGTCGATGGGCGCGTCGAGGGACGTGAAGTTGTACGCCTGTGCGATCTCGAGGCCCTCGAGCACGGTTTCCTCGCTGGTTCCGGCCGACTTCGCGATCTCCGCAACGGTAGGCGACCGTCCGAGCTCCTGTCCCAGATGGCTTACGACCTTGGTCAGCTCGAGGTGCAGCTCCTGCAGCCGTCGCGGCACGCGCACCGCCCATCCCTTGTCGCGGAAGTGCCGCTTGAGCTCTCCCACGATCGTGGGTGTTGCGTAGGTGGAGAACTCGACCTCTCGCCCGAGGTCGAAGCGCTCGATCGCCTTTAGTAGCCCTATCGTGCCCACCTGGATGAGGTCTTCGAGCGGCTCGCCGCGATTGCGGAAGCGGCGCGCCAGGAACTCGACTAGTCCTATGTACTGCTCGACGAGCTGCTCTCTACAGCGCGCGCGGTCGTCCTCGGTTCTGGCGGCGCGGTAAGCGCCGAAGATCTCCCTGACTTGCTCTTTGGTGAGCACGATTCTTTCGGTCATCGCATCCTGCTCTTGGTGAGAGCGAAGCGGGTCATGCCGTCGACCTGCTCGAGGGAGGCCGAGTCCGTTACCGTGTCAAGGATCATGCGCGACAGCTCGGTGAGGTCCGTGCGAGCTCCGTGACCTGCCGCGAAGAGGCCCGTCCCCCGGATTTCGATGCGGTCGGCGTGGATCTGAAAGGCGATCTCGAGCGTGCCGTCTCTTCCTTGCGGGCCGGTTAGATAGGCGCATAGCTCGTCCACCGCGATCTTGAGGTCTTCGATCTCGTCGAGAGTGAACCCAAGACGCGACGCAAGCCCCGTGGCCACGAGCCTGACCACGCCCAGGTACTCCGGCGCGGCCGGGAGCCGCATGGTTACCGTGTCCAACGATTCCCCTTCGGTAGCTGCCAGGTTAGGAGGCCGATGCCTTCGTGTCACCCTTTTCCTGCGAGCCTCCCGATGAGCTCGAGCCCTTCTTCTCCTTGGCCTCGGCCACGGATGCCTTTAGCGCCTCCATGAGGTCGACGACCTTGGCCGGCTCCTCGCTCGGCTCGGCTGCTACCGTTACCTCTTCGCCGTCCACCTTGCGCTCGACAAGCTCTTCGAGCTTCACCCGGTACTCGTCTTTGAAGGCCTCAGGGTTGAACGGGCCGGCGAGCTGCTGGATCAGCTGCCGGGCCATCTTCACCTCCGCGTCGCGCACCTCGACGTCCTTGTCCAGCTCCTCGAATTCTGGAGCGCGGATCTCGTCCGGCCAGTGCATCGTCTCGAGCACGAAGGTGTCGTCCTTGAGACGGATGGTGGCAAGGTGCTCCTTGTCTCTCAGCGCAACCTTGGCGATGCCAACCTGACCCTCGGCCTCGAGGGCCTCGGATAGGAGCTTGTACGCCTTGAGCCCCGACGGCTCGGGCACTACGTAGTACGTGCGGTTGTAGTAGACGGGGTCGATATCTTCCAGGGGAACGAAGGTCACCACGTCGATCGCCTTGATCGAGTCGACCTCGACGGACTTCAGCTCGTCATCGTCGAACGTCACGTAATGGTCCTTGGAGTACTCGTAGCCCTTGGTGATGTCGTCCCAGCCCACCTCCTTGTCGCACAAGGAGCAGACTCGCTTGTACTTGACCCGACCGCCGTCCTCGGCGTGCAGGAGGTGGAACTTCAGGCCCTTTTCCTGGACGGCGGAGTAGAGCCGGACGGGGATGTTGACCAGCCCGAAGGAGACCGAGCCCTTCCACAAAGCTTTCACCTGGGAGATTGTACGGGGCGGGCGCGGTGCCCGCGCCTGCGTACGCGGCCCGAACGCGTAATGTAGTCATCTGGGGCAGAATTGACCACGCTGCGCGTCGAAGGAGAGCAGACCACGGATCCGTCAGCCAACGGGACCGTGAGGGGCGAACGAGCCCGCCACCGATTCAGCGCAAGGAGCATGCGGCCATGGCCAGCCACTACACCCGCTCGCTCGGCCAGCGCCTCAGGCGCATCCGGGTGCAGAAGGGGATGTCCCTGCAGGACGTCCACCAGGCTTCACAAGGCAAGTGGAAGGCGGCGGTAGTCGGCGCCTACGAGCGAGGTGATCGCAACGTGACCGTTGCTCGCCTTGCGGAGCTCGCCAACTTCTACGGGGTGCCGGTTCAAGAGGTGCTGCCCGAAGAAGACCCCGAACCAGGTCAGGGGAGCGAGCGGCCGCGTCTCGTTCTCGATCTCGAGACCATCTCGCGTCTGCCCGAACGCGAGCGCGACCCTCTCGTTCGGTTCGCCACCGCAATCCAGCTGCAGCGCGGCGACTTCAACGGCCGTGTGCTCACCATTAGGCAGGACGACATGATGGCCCTCGCCCTCCTGTACCAGACGACGGCCGAGGACCTGTCAGAGCGGCTCGGAGCGTGGGGCTTGCTGACCGGAAGAAGCAATTAGGGCCGCGGCGGGACCCAGGAGCGCAAAGGGCCTGTTCGCGCCGCTCGGCAACTAGTAGACTCCGCCCACCATGCGATCCTGCCGGGCGCTGTGCGCTCTTGTCTGCGCAGTCGTATCACTGCAGGTGCTGTCGTTTGCTCCTGCCCACGCGGCACGTTCGGTGCGGCCGAGCGAGTGGGTGATAGGTCCGCACAAGCACGTCGTGATGCTGACCATCGATGGTCAAACGGGCCGCCGGCACATGCTCTCAGTGGTAAGGAAGCTTCAGCGCAAGGGGGCGGCGGCGTCGTTCTTCATCGCCGGCAAGTGGGTAGCCCGGCATCGCCGAACGTCCCGCCACATCGACCGGGCGGGCTTCACCTTGGGCAATCGCGGATACGGCACCGGCCGGCTTACCGGCAAGTCTTACCGCCGGGTTGCTCGCTCCATCCACAAGGCCAAGGAGGCACTCAACCGCGTAGGGGCAAGCCCCCGTCCGTTCCTGAGGTTCCCGAAGGGCTCTCGCGATCTGCACGCGCTGCGTAGCGCGGGCTCCCTCGGGTACCGCTCGGTGCGCTGGAGCCAGCACCCCGGAGGAGGCAGCGTTCGTACCGTGGCGCACCGCGTCCTGCACCACCTCCGCCCCGGATCGATAGTCTCGCTCGACGTGTGGCGGCCAAGCAACCGCCACGCAATCGGGCGGATCATCCGGGGGATCAGGGCGCGCGGCTTCTCGCTCGAGTCGATCGAGCCCCTCGCCAACGTGCACGCGGTGAGATGGGATGAGTCCTTGTCGCAGGGGTCGTCCGGGCTCGGAGTGTCCTACCTGCAGAAGGCGCTCAAGGCGGTCACCTTCCCCGCAGGGCGATCCGATGGCGCGTTCGGCTATGCGACTCGTCAGGGGGTGACCGCTTTCGAGAAGTACTCGAGCCGGGCGCGTGATGCGATCGTGAGCCCGGCCGAGATGGAGCGGATCGCCACGATGCAACGCCCCCGCAAGCCCCACCGTCACGGCAAGCACTTCGTGGACGTCGACATCTCCCGCCAGGTGTTGTTCGAGGTTCGCCGTGGGAAGGTGCGGCACACCCTGCCGGTTTCGAGCGGCGGTGAGTACTACTACTCGAGCGGGGGTCACACCTACAAGGCGCACACCCCGCGCGGCTCGTATGTAATCGAACGCAAGATCGCGGGTTGGCGCACGAGCCGGCTCGGACGTCTCTACTACCCGTCGTACTTCACGGGCGGCTTCGCGATTCATGGCGAGCCCGAGGTGCCCTCCTATCCCGCGAGCCACGGCTGCGTGCGCATCCCGATGTACGTGGCCCGCTCCTTCTTTTATCGAAACCGGATCGGCACGCCGGTCTACGTGCACGACTGACCTCCCAAGCCGCCCGGCATCTGCGGAGCAGTGGCCTGTACCCAAGCCCCGGCACGGGTGGATTCCCACCAAGTACCCTGGAAGATCAAACCCGCAGAATACCGGCGAGCTCTACGCGGCGGCTGCCATGGGCTGTCCGGCAGGAGGCGAGCATGAACGCTCAATCGAGCACGCACGAAGCACCCGACCGCAACCTGGCCATGGAGTTGGTGCGAGTTACGGAAGCAGCCGCGCTTGCGGCGGCTCGATGGCTTGGGCGCGGCGACAAGGAGGCCGTCGACCAGGCGGCAGTCGATGCCATGCGGCTGATGATGGACACGGTGTCGATGGATGGGCTCGTGGTCATAGGCGAGGGTGAGAAGGACGACGCGCCCATGCTCTTCAACGGCGAAGAGATCGGCAACGGCGAGCCTCCCGTGGTCGACATCGCGGTGGATCCCGTCGACGGCACGACCCTGACGGCCAAGGGCGAAGGCGGAGCTATTGCAGTCGTGGCACTTGCAGAACGCGGGACCATGTTCGACCCGGGCCCGTGCATGTACATGGAGAAGATAGCGGCGGGCGAGGAAGCGATTGATGTGCTCGACATCGAGCTCCCTATGGCGGAGAACCTCAAGCGTCTGGGCAAGGTCAAGGGGACCAGCGTCGAGGACTTGATGGTCGTCATCCTCGACAGACCGCGACACGAGAAGCTCGTGAGTGAGGTGCGCAAGGCGGGGGCGCGTATCAAGTTCATCCCCGATGGAGACGTGGCGGGGGCGATCGCAGCAGCGCGCCCGGGATCGGGTGTGGACTTGCTGGCCGGCATCGGAGGGACTCCCGAAGGAGTGATCTCCGCCTGCGCCATCAAGTGCCTCGGCGGGATAATCCAGGGTCGCCTGTGGCCGCGTGACGACGACGAGCGCAGGGCCGCAGCCGCGGCAGGCTACGACCTCAACAGGGTGCTCGGCGCCGACGATCTCGTTTCGGGCAACGACGTCTTCTTTGCGGCCACCGGCGTCACGGACGGCGATCTGGTGGACGGGGTGCATTATCGAGGCGACACGGCAGTGACTCATTCCATCGTCATGCGCTCCCGGAGCGGGACGGTACGCGTCATAGAGGCGTGGCACCATCGAGGAAAGCTGGCGCAGTACTCCTCGATTCTGTATTAGTGGCGGCTCCATTAGTGGTGGCTCGTCCGGTACCCGGATGACCCGAAGGCTCGCGCGCGCACGGGCGCTGGCGGTCGACATCTCTCCGCTGAGAGATTCACCTCCTTATCGAGCGTTGTGGTTCGGCCAGATCGTCTCCATGATCGGCACCCAGATGGTGTACGTCGCCGTCCCGTGGCAGATCTTTCAGCTCACCCACTCGAACCTTCTGGTGGGCCTTGTCGGACTTGCCGAGGTCGTCCCGATCATCGTCTTCTCTATTCTCGGCGGTGTTGCTGCCGACGCGATGGACAGGCGCAAGCTGTCCGCACGCATGCAGGTCGGGCTTCTTGTGACTTCGGCAGGGCTCTGCGGGCTCTCGCTGCTAGCCGACAGCCCGCCGGTTATTGCCGTCTACGTTCTGGTCGCCGTGGCGTCCTCGTTCGGAGCCGTCGACCGCCCTGCGCGCTCGGCGATGATTCCGCGGCTCGTGTCAAAGGATCAGATGCCGAGCGCGATGGCCCTTCGGCAGGTTGTCTTTCAGACAACTCAGATCGCTGGACCGGCCGTAGCAGGCGTGCTGATCGCGCTTGTCGGAGTCACCTGGGTGTACGGGATAGATGCCGCCAGCTTCATTGCGGCCCTCGTGTCGCTCAAGTGGGTGCCCAGCGTGTTGCCCGAAGGCTCGGCCAGCTCGATGGATTTCGCCTCTTTGAGGGAAGGTCTGCGGTTCACCTGGCGCACGCCGCTCATCCTCGCCATCTTTGTCACCGACCTGGGCGCAATGATCTTCGGAATGCCGCGTGCCGTGTTTCCGGCCCTCGCGCAGCGCGTCTTTCACATGGGGGCCGAGGGCGTCGGGCTCCTCTACGCCGCCCCCAGTGTGGGAGCTCTGATTGCGGCGCTGACCACGGGATGGGTGGGGCGTATCGAGCGTCAGGGTAGAGCCGTAATAGTCGCGGTAACCGCGTGGGGAGCTTTCATAACGCTCGCCGGGATCACTACCTTTTCGCTGGCGTTGACGCTCTTGTTCCTCGGCCTGGCCGGTGCATCCGACGTAATCAGCGCGGTCTTTCGCGGCACGATGCTGCAGCAGATAACACCCGATGGGCTCTTGGGCCGGGTCAACGCCGCCAACCTCATGGTCGTAACAGGGGGCCCGCGGCTCGGCGATCTCGAGGCGGGACTGGCTGCTTCCGTTATCGGGGCGCCGGGCTCGATCGTGCTCGGCGGCATCGGATGCCTCGTGACGACCGCCGTCGTTGCGGGAGCTTTTCCGGGCTTTCGCTCCTACGTGAGCCGAACCCGCCGGGCCGTGTCCGGTGAGGACTAGTCATCTGTTACATCCGTGCAGGCCGCACGACGTGGCGATCCCTTGTGGCCCGGCGTCCTTTGACTGAGATCGCCTGCTCCGCTCCACCGGATCGGGTCCGGTCTCTACCTCGACCCGCAGCTCGATTCCCGTCTGTGTCAGAGCCTTTGACCCAATCCCGCGAGGAATTAAGCAGCATCTGATCCCTCCGAACACCCTCGGTTGACCTGCAGTCGTTTTTGTCGTGCTCTAACCATTCCTGCCTTGCGCGCCGCGATGATCGTATCGGCTCGACCGTCGTGCTTCTCGGCCGGGGTCACGAACCCGATCCCCATGTGGAGGCGCGACTCGTTGTAGGGGCATGAAGATGTCCCTGAAAGCCAAGGTCTGAGACCGGTGCGCCGGCTAGCGTGAGGGGCACCGGGGCAGGGGCTTTCGGGAGAACGCAGGACGGGTAGGCCGTTCGAACTATATGGGCTGCGAGCCCGACGTTGTCAAGTGGCCGCCCCTGCGACTGACCCGGTTGTGCCGCGAGCACGCACCCGTAGTTGTCGTTCACCCGCCTGGTCTCCCACGTCGAGCAGCCGAGGAAGGGAGGGCAGGTGAGATTCATCGCATTAGAGTGTTGATGGGTTGCCTCGCCGCCGGTTGGGGCCATGGAGAAGGAAGAGGGGTTGCTGTTTCAACGAGCGTTCACCACTGAGGGGAGATCCGTCGCTCGGCTCGGGGGAGCGTCCACCTTCGTGATCCTGGCCGCCGTTGCTACTTCCTGCGCCCGGAGGCTCAGGTACAGCCCAAAGCCCGTATAAGCCAGGGTCGAGTAGGGCTCGGTTCTGTATCCAGCGCTTCTTTCGGGCCACTTGGCGGGCGAAACTGTCATCCTCAATCACCAGTCGCGAGGAGCAACCTAGGATTCCCAGAGGTCAGGGGACAGGAGAAGGCATTCAGCTCTGGGGCCTCGTCATGCCAACACGAAAGGGGCTTCCCATCAAGGCCGGTGAGGAGGTCAAGATTGTATGGCGCATGACGGGGGTGGGCCGGCTGCGTCTCGTCGCTGTCGGCGCATGACGGGGGTGGGCCGCGCCATCAACCGGAGTGGGGTCCCGAACCGCATGGATCCAGTGATTACCACCGCCCCGGGCAGGAGTGGGGAGCCGGTTACTCGTTCGACCGTCCCGGTTGCTGGGATTTGCGGGCAGTGCGCAACACAGGTTCTGCCGATGTCTGGATACGAGTTTTGCCCCAGCGAGGCCGAAGTAGGGGATGATTGAGAGGCTGCTCGTAGATGATGAGATTTCGTATTCGGACGAGAGGCTCCCTGTTGTGTCGCGGGGCATCGTGGAGGCCCTGGGATTGGGAACAGCAACCCAGATTCGGACTGCACGTGACTCGTTATTCTCTAATCAGAACGCCCAGGCGGTCGATGCGAAGCGGCCGCGTCATCATCCTTGCCACTATCGGAATGTTGTTCGCGGCCGCATTGGTGTCTTGCGGGTCGCCGCAACTCGCAGGGGAACGGGGCGGGACTGCAGAGAAGGTAGCAGGATCGGTTCAAACCGAGAGCTCCTATGTATTCGACGCCACCCCAATTTCGGAGAAACAGGGCTGGGCGCTGACGGGCGATCGCCTCGATTGGACCGCCGATGCAGGGCAAACGTGGCGGGACATTACTCCCGAGGGCGCAAAGGCTGCCAACATCAATGCCGTCTTCTTTGCGAACGACTTGTTCGGCTGGGTTGAGGTCACAAACGAGGAAGCCGCGGGTGTCTTCAGACTCGTCGTTTACAGCACGCAAGATGGCGGAACTACATGGACTGTGCACCCGATGGACTTCACCAGTACTCACTACGGAACAAACCTGGCTGCCTCCCTTTATTTCCTAGATTCCAAGGAGGGCTGGTTGAGCATGACGGAGGCGACCAGTAGCGCCTTCAGTATCGGCGAGCTTTACCACACGACGGACGGCGGAGCCACCTGGTCGCGGCTCACAGCGCCGGTGGCGGGGGATGTGCGATTCGAAGACTCGTCGAACGGTTGGATGGTCGGCGGAGCCGCCCAAGACGACCTGTATACCACTTCCGATGGAGGATCCACCTGGAGGCCCGTTAAGCTAGAGGTACCGAAGGAGTTCGAGGGGACCCAAACGTGGGCTTCGCTGCCAACGCCTTGTCCGAGCGGATCCGAGTCCCTAGCAGCTACCTACGCTGCTACGGACCAGAACCCCAAATCGGGTGTTGGCCTCTACACGATGGAAACCAGCCAAGAAGTGTGGACTTTGGATGCAGCCATAACGAGTCCGAGTGATCTGGCAGGTACATCGCCGACCACATGCACGCCGAGCGGTCTATGGCTGTGGGTGCAACCGGACGGCAGGTACGTGTACGAGGTGGGGGACAAAGCCGATGTGTCAAGGAGCCCTGCCGACGGCACAGCAAAGACTCTTGTTGCGCTGAACACGGCGACAGATGCCCTGTGGGCCGTGTCTCGAGGGGGGTCTTGCAACTCATATAAGACGGACTGCCACGAGGTGTCTGAGCTGATTACGTCTTCAGATCAGGGCCAGACGTGGGACGTTCTTACCCCTCCATGACTCATTTGGCCGGCAAGCAAGAATAGTGTTCGGCCTGCAAGCGCCTTCACAAATGCGTGTGGTCGTGACGGCATGCATTTTCGCTGTGGCGTGCACCTCGCCCGGGCCACGCTCGCAAGATGCCGGCTCCACCGCAACCACTCGGTGTGTGCGTGATGGAGTGCAGGGTGCCCGGGAGGGTTGGTAGCCGCGATGGCAAGCTCTACGGGAATCCGCCATTCAATAGCCGCAGCGATGCGGAACCCCGGATACTTAGAGAGGCACCGATCGACGATAGAGTTAAACCTTCAGGCTCTCCGCGGGGACCTGCGAGGCGTTCGCAAGGACTTGGCCACGTGCCCGAGGACAAAGGTTCCGGCTCCAAATGGCGGTCATCCTCCGGTAGATCGACCCTGATGCAGGGGGAAGCCACCGAGGCCCTGCTCTCTTCACGTGCCGCGGCGCCTGGGCAGCACCGTAGGCTTGCGTGTTGTGCCTCCTAAGGAGCACACCGGCGAGCGGGGGAGCGGTCATGACCATGGATCCGAAACACAATGAATCGACCGATCCCAGAAGGAACCAATCCTCGCCCGACGAGGGCGGCCCGGCGGGCGGATACAAGGGCAATGCCTGGACGGGGATGGACGAGGCCTGGGGGGTCGTGTCGCTCCTTCTCTCGGGTCTGATCGTGTGCGGTGGAATCGGGTGGGGGCTTGACTGGCTGGCAGGTTTTCATTACCTCTTTTTGCCCATCGGGGTGCTCGCGGGCCTTGGGGTCGGAACCTACCTCGTGATGGTCAGGTATGGGGGCCTCGAGAGTCCCAAGAAAAAGGACTGATCTCCCCGCAACGGCAGCCGGGAGCGCGTGCCGGGTTTGGTAAGCTGCCCCCCCTAATGAAAGAAGCCAGCGCCTTCTACTCGCTGTCGCGTTTGCGCGCCACGGATCGGCCGGAGCGGGCAATGGTTGGCGTTGCCCTATTGCCGGGCGTTGCCCTCACAGGCGTGATCTTCGTGGTCGTCACGGCCCTTTCCTCCGTCGCCACCGGGGCATCGGCAGCGCTCGGCATCGGCGTCGTCTTGATCAACTTCCTGATCGCCGGGCTGTCGCTCGCCTGGGCGGCTGAGATCTCGCTGGTGGCCCTGACTGCCGTAGCCCTCGGGGGCTGGCTCGTCCGCCTCGGGCTTTTCTTCGGGATACTCGCTCTGCTCGACCTCGGGGCGTGGTTCTCTCCGCTTGCCTTTGCCCTGGCGGGCATCCCGGCCTTTCTGGCCTTGCTCGTGGCGGAGGCGCTGCTGGTTCTGAAGGGCATGGGGGGACGGCTTACTCCCGGCGGCGCCGGCACTCCGGCCGCAAAGATCGCCCGCTGATGGGCGGCATGTTGCTGGCCCAGGGCGGCTTCAATCCTCCGACCACCGAGGAGTTCTCGCCCACCTGCCTCATCGGCAGCGGCTCTGCGTGCTTCAACAGGCCGATGCTTCTGCTCCTCATCGCGGCGTTCATCGTCGCCACCCTTTTCTGGCTGGGCTTTAGGAACCCGCAGCGCGTGCCGGGCAAGCTCCAGAACCTCATGGAGGTGCTCGTCGACTTCATTCGCAAGGACATCGTCTTCGAGACGATCGGGCCCGAGCAGGGCGCGCGCTGGGTACCGTATCTGACGACGCTCTTTTCGTTCGTGCTGGTCGGCAACCTCTTCGAGATCGCCCCGTTCGTCAACTACCCCGTCAACTTCCGCAGCGCGTTCACCTGGATGCTTGCGATCCTTTCGCTGCTCATCTTCGTGACCGTCGGCATCCGCTCGCAGGGCCCGTGGGGCTACTTCAAGAGTGTTGCGTTTCCCCCCGGCGTGCCCAAGGGTGCCCTGCCACTGCTCGCGATCATCGAGATAGTGTCGACTTTCATCATTCGCCCACTCACGTTGTCCGTACGGTTGTTCGGCAACATGGTTGCGGGACACTTCTTGTTGATCATCTTTTGGTTGGGCACGGTCTATCTGCTGCAACCGTCCATCCTCGCCCTCTTCTCCGCGGCGTCGTTTGCGACGTCGCTGGCCCTGGTCGCTTTCGAGGTTATCGTTGCGACCCTTCAGGCTTACATCTTCACGATACTGACCGCCGTTTACATAGCAGGGGCTATCGAGCCCGCACACTAGAATGAGAGGGAGGAATCTCTAGCATGTTTGCCATAGTCGGTGTGATCACGAGCTTCATCGCCGCGGTTTCGGGGAGCCTGAACGTGATCGGGTACGGAGCAGCCGCGATCGGGCCGGGTATCGGAATCGGCATCATCGTCGGAAAGGCCGTCGAAGCGATCGCCCGCCAGCCCGAGGCCGCCAACTCCGTGCGAACCTTGATGTTCCTCGGCATCGCCTTTACGGAAGCGCTGGCGCTGATCGGCTTCCTACTCTTCTTCATAGGTTAGGGGAGGAAGCGGGTGTACGCCGAGATCAACCCGATCCTGCCGAACACGAGCGAGCTCGTCCTCGGTCTGATCTCCTTCCTGCTCTTGTTCGCCTTCCTCTACAAGAAGGTGTTCCCGTCCATCAACCGTGTGTTGCAGGACAGGGCCGACACCATAAAGAGCGATCTCGAGCGGGCCGAGGCCGCACGCGAAGAGGCGAGGCAGCTACTCGCGGATTATCGAGAACAGCTCAAGGGCGCGCGTGACGAGGCGCGCCAGGTCGTCGAGGAGGCGAAACAGGCTGCCGAGTCGATGCGGAAAGAGCTTGTGGTCAAGGCAGAGCGCGAGGCACACCAGGTGCTCGAACGCGCCGAGCAGGAGATCAGCGCGCAGCGCGACAGGGCCTTCAACTCTCTGAGACGCGAGGTCGGAGAGCTGGCAGTCGAGGTGGCCGGCAAGATAGTCGGCGACTCGCTGGACAAGGATCGGCACCTGCGTCTCGTTGACGACTACATCGACGAGCTGAATGGCTCCGAGGGGGGCGCCGGTGGCTCCGGCTAGGAACCCCCTTACGAAGCGGGTCGAGGGCCTCTTCGCCGAGGCGCAGGAGGACGGCGCCCTCGAACGCGTCGCGGAAGAGCTCCTGGGTTTCGCGCAGTCCTTGCAGATCGCCCCCGCGCTGCGCGCCGCCCTGGCGGACGTGACGATTCCCACCGCCGCCAAGGAATCGGTCCTCGGCGATCTGCTGTCTCATGGAGCGCACCCGGCGACACTGAAGGCGATCGCGACTACCGTCGAATCTGGGTACGCGGCGCGCGGACTTGTGCGCGCGCTACAGGACCTGGGAATCGAGGCCTATCTGGCGCTGGCCCAGGCCGAAGGCGCTCTCGCCGAGGTCGAGGATGAGCTCTTTCGTTTCGGCAGGCTCCTGCAGGCCTCCAACGACCTCAACAATGCGCTTACCGACCTTGCGCTTCCGGCAACGCAAAAGGACGCAGTCCTCGACGACTTGCTCGGAGGTAAAGCGAGCGGGAGGACCGTCGCCATTCTCGAGGCTGTGGTCGCCCAGAATCGGGCCGGGGACCTTAGGGAGCGCGTCCTTTATCTCGCAAGCGAGGCGGGGCGGCGGCGCGCGCGGGTCGTAGTCGAGGCTCGCACCGCGGTGCCCCTCGACGAGGACTACAGGACCCGCCTTGCAGGGGCTCTCACCAAGGCGTCGGGTCAGGACATAGACCTCAAGGTTTCGATTGACCCATCAATAACAGGGGGAGTCGTCGCTCGAGTCGGCGACGAGGTCCTCGACGGAAGCGTGAGACGAAAGCTCGAGCTCGCCCTCGAGCGGCTGACCAGCTAGCGATCAAGAAACGGAGTCAGGTATGGCCGAGTTGACCATCAAGCCCGAAGAGATCACAGAGGCGCTGAGAAAGCACGTCGAGTCGTTCGAGCCCTCCGTGGCGCGCGAGGAGGTTGGGCGTGTGATGTCCGCGGGTGATGGCATCGCGCTGGTAGAGGGGATGCCCAAGACCATGGCGCTCGAGCTTCTCGAGTTCCCCGGCGGGGTTCCCGGCGTTGCCTTCAACCTCGACGCCCGCCAAGTCGGCTGCGTCATTTTGGGCGACGCGTCCGGCATCGAGGAGGGTGGCGAGGTAAAGCACACCGGCGAGGTGCTCTCTGCGCCCGTCGGGGACGCTTTCCTCGGACGCGTGATCGATCCTCTCGGCAGACCCCTCGACGGCAAGGGTGACATCGAGTCCACCGAGCGGCGCGCTCTCGAGCTGCAGGCTCCCTCGGTCGTGCAGCGCCAGTCGGTAAACGAGCCGCTCCAGACGGGAGTAAAGGTGATCGACGCGATCACGCCGATCGGCCGGGGGCAGCGTCAGCTGATCATCGGCGACCGTCAGACCGGCAAGACCGCAGTGGTAATCGATACGATCATCAACCAGCGCGAGGAGTGGGGCACCGATCACCAGGTGAAGTGCATCTACGTGGCGATCGGCCAGAAGGCATCGACCGTGGCGGAAGTGGTGAACGCCCTCGAAGAGAACGGCGCCATGGAATACACGGTGGTCGTCAACGCTCCGGCCAGCTATCCGGGCTCGTTCAAGTACATAGCTCCGTACGCGGGCTCCGCTCTCGGCCAGCACTGGATGTACAACGGCGAGCACGCCCTCGTCGTCTTCGACGATCTCTCCAAGCAGGCCGAGGCATACCGCGAGATCTCCCTGCTGCTGCGCCGGCCGGCCGGGCGGGAGGCCTACCCGGGCGACGTCTTCTATCTGCACTCCCGCTTGCTCGAGCGCTGCGCCAAGCTGAACGACGAGCTCGGAGGCGGGTCGCTCACCGGCCTTCCCATCGTGGAGACCAAGGGCGGCGACATCTCTGCCTACATCCCAACCAACGTGATCTCCATCACCGACGGCCAGATCTTCCTCGAAACCGACCTCTTCTACGCGGGCGTGCGCCCCGCCATCAATGCCGGCACCTCGGTGTCCCGAGTCGGCGGGAACGCGCAGATCAAGGCGATGAAGCAGGTCGCAGGCCGCATGCGCCTCGATCTTGCACAGTACCGTGAACTCGAGGCGTTCGCCGAGTTCGCCTCCGAGCTCGACAAGGCTTCTCAAGACCAGCTCAATCGCGGCGAGCGCGTCGTCGAGGTGCTCAAGCAGCCCCAGTACCGGCCCCTGACGGTCGAGCAGCAGGTGATACAGATGTGGACCGTCAACAATGGACAGGTCGACGACGTGCCCATCGAGGACGTGGCGCGCTTCCAAAACGAGTTTCTCGAGTTTGTTGCCTCTCGGCACTCGGAGGTCCTCGAGCACATCCGGGACGAAAAGACATTGCCCGAGGAGATAGAACAAAAGCTCGAAGAAGCCGTCAAGGAGTTCCGCCGGCAGTTCCGCACCTCGTCCGGCGACGAAGGTGGTGAGCCGCTCGAAGGCGACGACACGCCGCTGTCCGAGGAGGAGCAGGAGCGCCTCAAGAGGTTCCGTCCTCCGAGCCCCGAGGAGTTCAAGGAGACCGCCGGACCGATGGGCGACTCGGGCGCCCAAGCCCCGTGACGCAGGTTCGCGAGAGCAAGGAGACCTAGGACTTGGGAGCGCAGCTCCGGCAGATCCGCAGACGGATCCGTTCGGTTCAGTCGACGAAGAAGATCACCAAGGCGATGGAGATGATTGCCGCGTCGCAGATCAGGCGCGCCCAGCAGGCCATGAAGCGTTCGCTGCCCTACGCACGGCAGATTACGCAAGCGATCGAGGACATCACCTCGCAGGCCAGCTCCATCGACCACCCCCTTCTCGACGAGCGAGCCGATCCCTCGAGCGCTGCGGTGCTCGTCATCACCTCGGACCGAGGGCTGTGCGGGGCGTACAACTCCAACATTCTTCGGCACGCCGAGCAGCTCGTGGCGCGTCTGGCGAACGAGGGCAAGGAAGCAAAGACATACGTCACCGGACGCAAGGGAGAGTCCTACTTCCGATTCCGCCGGCGCGACATCGAGGATTCGTGGGAGGGCTTCTCGGAACGGCCTTCCTACGACGATGCAAAGGAAGTCGCCGACGCCATGATCCGCTCGTTCACCGAAGGCGAGGTCGACGAGATCCACGTCGTGTATACCCACTTCGAGTCGGCGCTCGTGCAGCGGCCCGAGGCGAGGCGCATGGTTCCGATGGAGATAGAAGAACACGAGCGAGAGGAAGGCACCGAGAATCACTACATCTTCGAACCCGAGCCGATCGCCATACTCGACGCTCTGCTGCCGCGCTACGTCGAGGCGCGTGTGTTCACGTCCTTGCTCGAGGCTGCCGCCTCCGAGCACGCTGCCCGTCAGCGCGCCATGAGCGCGGCGAGCGACAACGCCGAGGATCTCATCACCAACCTCACCCGGGTCGCCAACCAGGCTCGTCAGACCGAGATCACAACCGAGATCATGGAGATCATCGGGGCCTCAGAGGCCCTTTCGCAGACGGGGAGTGAGCTATAGATGTCCAGCAGCGGAAAGAGCGAGGGACGCGTTTCGAAGGTCATCGGCCCCGTCGTCGACGTGGAGTTCCCGCCCGACGCCTTGCCCGAGATTCACACTGCGCTAACCATCGAACGTACGCTTGGCGGTGAGACCGACACGATTACCTGCGAGGTGGCCCAGCACGTCGGCGACTTCATTGTGCGCGCCGTTGCGATGCAGCCGACGGACGGCCTCGTGCGCGGCACCGAGGTAATCAACACGGGCGCCCCGATCTCGGTGCCCGTCGGCGAGAAGGTGCTCGGTCACGTCTTCAATGTGCTCGGCGAGCCTCTCGACGTCGACTCGGTCGACGCGGAGGAGCGGTGGCCCATCCACCGCCACGCCCCCAACTTCGAGGACCTCGAACCCAAGGCAGAGATGTTCGAGACCGGCATCAAGGTGATCGACCTCCTCGAGCCGTACGTGCAGGGAGGCAAGATCGGGATGTTCGGCGGTGCCGGCGTAGGCAAGACGGTGATCATTCAGGAGATGATCAACCGCGTTGCCGAGCAGCACGGCGGCGTGTCGGTGTTTGCCGGCGTCGGCGAGCGCACGCGTGAGGGCAACGACCTCTTTATCGAGATGAGCGAATCGGGCGTCATCGACAAGACCGCGCTTGTCTTCGGGCAGATGGACGAACCGCCGGGCGTTCGCCTCAGAGTCGGTCTTTCAGCCCTCACCATGGCCGAGTACTTCCGAGACGTAGCCCGCCAGGACGTGCTGCTGTTCATCGACAACATCTTCCGTTTCGTTCAGGCCGGCTCCGAGGTGTCCACGCTGCTCGGGCGCATGCCTTCGTCTGTCGGCTACCAGCCGACGCTTGCCGATGAGATGGGCGAGCTGCAGGAACGCATTACCTCGACCAGGGGGCGTTCGATCACCTCGCTGCAAGCGATCTACGTTCCGGCCGACGACATCACGGATCCGGCGCCACACACGACTTTCGCCCACCTCGACGCGACGACGGTTCTTAGCCGGGAGATCAGCCAGCGCGGCATCTATCCCGCAGTGGATCCTCTCGACTCGACATCCCGCATCCTCGACGCTCGCTACATCGGGGACGAGCACTACGCGGTGGCGCGCCGCGTGCAGGAGATCCTGCAGCGCTACAAGAACCTTCAGGAGATCATCGCGATCCTCGGAGTCGACGAGCTCAGCGAAGAAGACAAGATCACCGTGGGCCGGGCCCGCAAGATCGAGCGTTTCCTATCGCAGCCGTTCTTCGTTGCCGAGCAGTTCACCGGCATCAAAGGACGTTATGTGCCTCTCGACGAGACCATTTCGTCCTTCAAGGCTCTGGCCGAGGGCGAGTACGACCACCTTCCCGAGCAGGCATTCTTCATGGTCGGCGGCATCGAAGAAGCCGAGAAGCAGGCCAGGGATCTGTCGGGCGAGGAACAAGAGGATCCGGCCGAGGCAGAAAAGCGCGACTCGGAGGAGCGCGGGGAGAAAGAGAAAGAGAAGGAGAAGGAGACCGCCGCAGCAGGCAAGGAGGCCTCCTGATGACCGAAGGCAAGCTCGACGTCCATCTCGTCACGCCCGAGCGCGAGGTGTGGACCGGGGAGGCAGATTTCGTCCTCGCGCGCACCACCGAGGGAGACCTCGGCATTCTTGTGGGGCACGCCCCTCTCCTGGGCCAGCTTCAGATCAGCGCTCTCGCCATCGAAAGCTCGGGCCAGAAGGAGTGGGCGGCGATCGACGGAGGTTTCCTTCACGTCAAGGACGACCGCGTGGACGTGCTCGGCGAACACGCGGAGATGGAGAGCGAGATCGACCCCGACAAAGAGCGCAGCAGAATGCAGGAGGCCGAGTCCAAGATCGGCGCAGGCGACGACGATCATGACGACGCGAGCCAGCGAGCCGAGAGGGACAAGGCGCAGGTTCGTTTGGGCCTGGGCAAGTAAGCCGGGCTGGTTTCGGGCCGTGGATCACATCTCGCCCGACTCTCCAAAGGCTCCCGGTGCCCCCCAGGAGCAGCGTGGAACGCAGCGCGGCCGTCTGCTCGCCACCCCGCGGCCCAACAACGGCGCCACCTGGCTGGCGGTCGAGGCCGCTCCGGTGTTCTTCGTCGGCCTTCTCATCGGCACTCTCGCGTCCTTCCCGTTGCTCGAGCTCTTGTCGCGCCGGCTGGGTCTCCTGGTCGCGTCGCTGCTGATCGAAGCCTGTGTCGGGGGTGTGGTGATCGCATGGGTGGCTCTCGTGCACAAGGGAGCCCTGCGCGGTCTTGGCTGGCCCTCACACTCCGCTTCCGAGATCGGCTGGGGCTTCGGCGCGGGCCTCGTCTTGTACGCCGGGGCCGTGTTGGTAGTCGGGGAGCTGCTTGCGGCGCTTTACCACCTGATATCGGGACGCGCGGTCAGCGCCCCTCATCAGCTGCCGACGCACCTACCCGGGGCCGCGCTCGCGGTCGCCGGTGCCGCGGTGCTGCTTGCCGCCGTGTCCGAAGAGCTGTTCTTTCGCGGCTTCATGTTCCGCTCGCTGAGGCGTCGTCACAGCTTTTATGTCTCCGGCGCGGTCAGCGCGCTGCTATTCGGCGCGGCCCATTACAAGTCCGGTCCGTGGCAGAACTCGTTCCTGCTCGTGGGCGTGATGGTCTTCGTCGGCCTCGGCCTCGCTTATATCTCAGAGCGGCGGGACAACATTGCTGCGGCCATGGGTGCGCACGCTGCGTTCAACGTAGTCGGGTTTGTCGTGATTGTTCTGTCCCAACGCTGACGCTCCGGCTCAGGGGGCAGGGGTACCTAAGATGCAAGCTAGGAAGGCATTAGCAGCCTTCGAAAGGCGAGAGGTAATGTCCCACCGCGAGTACGACACCGAGACCGCCCTCGTAGTGGTCGATTTGCAAAACGACTTTGCCGACCCGAGCGGCAGCCTCTACGTGAACGAAGGTGAGGTGGTGGTGGAGCAAGCAGGCCGCGAGGTAGCCCAGGCCTCGGCTGCGGGCGCTTTGGTTGTCTACACGAAGGACTGGCACCCCGCGGCGACTCCGCACTTTCAGACGGGCGGCGGCCCGTGGCCGGTTCACTGCGTGATGGGGACGTGGGGAGCGGAGCTGCACCCATCGCTTCCGGTCGTTGGTGAGATCGTCACCAAGGGCTCGGGAGGCGAGGACGGGTACTCGGGCTTTGCGGTACGCGATCAGGTCAGCGGCGAGAAGGCACCGACCGCGCTCGGCGCTTTGCTCGAGCGTCGCGGCACCGAGCGCGTCGTCGTGATAGGGCTGGCGACCGACTACTGCGTGAAGGAGACGGCACTCGACGCACTGTCGCTGGGATACGACACGACGGTTCTCGAGGGGATAGCGCGTCCCGTCGATCTCGAAGCGGGTGACGGCACCGCGGCCCTCGAAGCCGTCAGGGCTGCGGGAGGCCGAGTCGAGTGATCGCACGCGGGAGGACGAGATGAACTGGGTCACCGACGAAAACTCCGCACTCCTCACGGATCTCTACGAGCTTACGATGTCGGCCGGGTACTTCAAGCGCGGCATGCACGAAGAGGCGACGTTCGACTTGTTCGTGCGTGAGCTCCCGGACAGCCGCAACTTTCTCATCGCCTGCGGCCTCGAGCAGGCGCTCGACTATCTTCAGAGTCTGCACTTCACCTCGGAGTCGATCAATTACCTGGGCACGCTGGGATTGTTCGAGGATGACTTCCTCGACTACCTCGGGAACTTTCGCTTTACCGGCGAGGTATGGGCCATGCCGGAGGGAGAGGCGGTGTTTGCGCGCGAGCCGCTCCTCAGGGTCACGGCGCCGCTCATCGAAGCTCAGATCGCCGAATCGTTCCTACTCAACTGCGTTGGTTTTCAAACGATGATCGCGTCGAAAGCAGCGCGCATCGCCCTCGCAACGAGAGACAGGGAGTTCATCGATTTCTCGCTGCGCCGTGATCATGGGGCGGACGCGGGACTCAAGGCCGCGCGCGCGGCGTACATCGCGGGGGCGTCCGCAACCAGCAATGTGCTCGCCGGACAGGCGTTTGGGATCCCCGTCAACGGCACGATGGCGCACTCCTACATCATGGCGTTCGAGGACGAGGTCGCAGCCTTCAAGGCTTTTGCCGAGGACTTCCCGCACGTAGCGACGCTCTTGATAGACACCTTCGATGCCGAGGAAGGGGCGCGCCGCGTCGTGCGGCTCGCCGGCGACCTGCACCGCGAGGGAATTCGCATACGAGGGGTACGAATTGATTCAGGAGAGCTGGGGGAGCTCAGCCGGTCCGTGCGCAAGATACTCGACGACGGCGGCCTCACCGATGCCGGCATAGTGCTGTCGGGCGACCTTGACGAGTACCGCATAGAAGAGCTTGTCGGCAAAGACACTCCGGTGAAGGCATTTGGAGTCGGAACCCAGCTCGGAACGAGCGGAGATGCACCCTCGCTGGGGGGTGTCTACAAGCTCGTCGCAGAGAACGGCAGAGCTAAGATCAAGCTGTCGACGGGAAAGGCGACCCTGCCCGGGCTCAAGCAGGTCTTTCGTCACATCGATAACGGGTGCTACTCGGGCGACGTCATCGCTCTGGTCGACGAGGACGTGCCGGGGGGCAGGCCTCTGCTCGAGCCCGTCATGCAACACGGCAAACGGATCGATGAGCCCGAGTCCCTCGACATTCTGCGCAAGCGGTGCGTCAAGACGCTGGCGGCACTACCGGCAGATCTGCGCTCGCTCGAGCCGCGCGGGAGCTTCTATCCGGTTGAGGAGGCACCTCGCCTGCGGGATCTCGTACGCCGCATGCTGTCGGAAGAGCGCTAGCAAGCGCATTGCGTCGGCGCATTGGCGGGACATGAATAAGGGAGATGCGACATGCGTGAACAAGACTCGCACGCGAGCGGCCTGCATGTACTGGTAGCGGGAGGAGATCTCCTTGCCCGTTCGCGGATAACGGATGCGGCGGACCGAGCCGGCTCGTCGTGCTCCTTCGTTTCTCTAGCGGAGCTGCCCGAGTCACTTGCAGCCGGCAAGTGCAAGATTCTGATCCTGGATCTGGACGAGGGGCGCGAAGCTGCGCTCGCTCGCCTCGTCGAAGCTCGCACCGCCGGCAACGCTCCACAGCGGTCGCTCGGTTACTTCTCACACATAGACGTCGAGCTGGGAAAGGCTGCACGCTCCGCGGGCCTCGAGGTCTACCCCCGCGGCCGCTTCTGGCGAACCCTCCCGGAGCTGCTGGGCGGTAGATAGCTGCAGGCTTGCCTCCTTCTTGCTCGGCGAACCTTCTCGTGCTCGTACAGTCGGGCAATGAGCATCCTGAAAGAGTTGCCCAGTGGCGCCGCCAAGGAGCGGGCCGTACGCGACATGTTCGATGCCATCGCCGCCCGCTATGACTTCGTGAACCGCATCATGAGCCTCGGGCTCGACCGGGGGTGGCGGCGCCGTGCGATCACCGAGTTGAGACTGCCGCCTCGATCGCGTGTCCTCGACGTGGCGTGTGGCACGGGGGATCTCTGCAATCTTCTCCACCGCTCGCACATGCGAGCGGTGGGAATTGATCTCTCTGCAGGCATGCTGGCGGCCGCAAGGACCACTGCCCCGCTCGTGCAAGGGAACGCGCTGGCGATGCCGCTGGCGAGTGGCTCGCTCGACGGGATCGTCAGCGGGTTCGGGCTTCGCAACGTGACGGACCTTCACCGCCTCTTCTTCGAGATCGCTCGCGTGGTTCGCCCGGGCGGAAGAGTGGTTCTCCTCGAGGTCGCCGAGCCACGCTCCCGGGTCGTGCGGGCCGGGCACTCGTTCTACTTCCGCAAGATGGTTCCAATTATCGGAGGACTCCTGTCCGACCGGGACGCGTACGACTACCTGCCTCGCTCGACGGCCTATCTCCCAGAACCCGGCGAGCTTGCAACCATGCTCGCCGCGGCCGGGTTCGAGGAGATCAAGCGCACGCTGCTGTGGCCGGGGGCCGCCCAGATAGTGGCCGGGACGCGCCTTCGCTAGAGCTCTTGTCGCGCGCGCCGGCGCGCGAGGACGGCGCCCGTCACAAGCCCGAAAGCGAGGTGATCCGCGACCTGGGGAACAAGGGGGAGAGCGGCGATCCTGGGTACGTGCCGGCCGGCCACGCCGAGGTCGAGCGCGGCGATGCCCAGTCCGGCGACACCGCCCCACAGCGCGGTCTTGCTGCGAGACAGCGTCAGCGACAAGGCCACGCCCCAGCCTAGCGACAGGGCGATGTGCACGACAAGGGCCGCGCCGAGGAGGGGGCCGGTGCGCGTCTCGCCCGGCAACACCAACGAGCCGGCCGCGAGAGAGGGCTCGAGAACCGGACGCCTCGTGCTCAGGGCGTGGATGGTGGACGGTGCCCCGCTGAGGGCCGCTGCGATCGCGCCGGAAGCGACGCCATCGCTCAGCTCAGCGCGTCGCAGGCGCACGTCACAAGACGATGTCGAGTCACGTATCCCGCGAGGACGACCATGCGGGTTAAGCGTGCGCTCAAACGGGAACCTCGGTGCCGACCTTGACCAGCCTGAGCACGAAACGAGCCCCGGTGGGATCGCCCGGCTCGTACCAGATGCGGCCGCCGAAGGCCTCAACGATCATTCGCACGATGGCGAGGCCGAGCCCGGACCCCGGCGCGCCGTTCGCGTTCCCGCCGCGCCTGAACGGTTCGAAGAGGTAAGGGATCAACTCCGGCGGAGCGCCGCGGCCATCGTCGGCCACGATGAGGTCGACGTGCGCGTCTGCATCCTCCGCTTGGATCGTTATTGTCGGACCTCCGTAGCGGTAAGCATTGGTGAGGAGGTTGGTCACGATCTGCTCGAGACGGGCGGCGTCGGCGAGCACGGTGATACCGGGCTCGACGAGCGCATGGACTACCTTTTCTTCAGGTGGCGCCGCGGCCTTGATGGCTTCGATCGCCACTTCGGACAGCTCGACGGACTGGAGGGTCACCTTGAGGCGGCCTTCCTGCACCTGAGTAAGGTCGAGCACGTTCTCGACGAGGCCTCGCAGCCGGCGAGCTCCATCCTTGAGGCCGTCGATGCAAGCTTCGACCTTTGCCGGTGACAGGTCGAAGCGGCGGTCGGCCAGCAGTGTCGCGAAGCCGGTTACCGCGGTCAGCGGCGTGCGCAGCTCGTGCGCCGCATTGGCGACGAACTGGTTCCTGAAGACCTCGAGCTTCTTGCGTTCGGTGATGTTCTCGAAGAGGCCGACGGCGTACTGGGGGCGTCCCTCGGAATCGCGCGTGAGCGAGACGGTGGTGTTGACCCAGATGAGCTCGCCGCCGGCCCTGAAGTAGCGCTTTTCAAGCTGGTAGTGCTGGCGCTTGTCGGCGATGAGCTCGTCAAACAAGGCCTTGTTTCTGGCGAGGTCGTCTGGGTGGGTGAACTCTGCGAACGTTCGCCCGTGGATCTGGTGGGCCTCGAGATTCAGCATCTGACGATAGGCGGGGTTGGTCTCGATGAGGCGGCCGTTGCGATCTGCCACCGCGATGCCAATCGCGAGATTTTGGAAGATCGCCCTCGTGCGCTCCTCGGAACGGCGCAGTTGCTC
This sequence comes from Actinomycetota bacterium, assembly GCA_038254435.1. Lineage (GTDB taxonomy): Bacteria > Actinomycetota > CADDZG01 > CADDZG01 > WHSQ01 > JBBSGD01. The sequence goes on along the minus strand of JBBSGD010000010.1, from coordinate 12,898 downwards.
GTCGGCTGCAAGGCGTTCGGTGATGGTGGCGGCGAGGATCAGTCCCGTAAGCGCCATGACGCCGATGAGCGCTTGCAGGTTTACGACTCCGTCGGTGAGTGACTGGCCGCGCACCGGCAGAGAGCGGTTGAGCGTCGCAATGATCCCCAGCGCCGCGACCACGAAGCTTGCCATCGTGACGCCGCGCTGGCGGAATCTGACGGCGGCCCAGACGACAATGGGAAAGATGATGAATGGGTAGTCGGGCCGGCCGCCAAAGAAAGATAGACCGCTAACCAGCGCCAGCGCGGCAAGGAGCACGAGGCCCTCGGCAACGCGTAGCCAGGCCAGCGAGATGTCGGGCTTGCGACGTGACCAAGCAAGTAGGAGAGGGGTGACCAACAAGATGCTCATGGCATCGCCGAACCACCACAATCCCCATACCGACCAGTAGTCGCGCGACGACATGACCCCCGCCAACCACAAAGACGTGAGCCCGATGGTTGCCCCTATGAGCGTGCTGCCCAGCGCACCCGCGACGGCGAGAGACAGGACGTCGCGCACTCTCTCGAGCGAGGCGCGGAAATCGAGAAACCTCGTGAGCACATAGGCGGCTAGGAGCCCCTCCACGGTGTTGCCGACGCCCACTCCCAGGGCCGCGGCCACAGGCGCGCCCGTCGACAGAGTGCCGAAGAAGGCGCCCAAAGCGATCCCGGGCCACATGCGCAGCCCGACGAGCAACAGGGCGGCCAGAGCGATGCCTGCCGGCGCCCATACCGGGGTGGCATTGCCGTGAGCCGCCTGAAGGGATAGGCCCAGACGTGCCGCGCCGAAATAGACGGCCGCGAGGACGCCGACCTTGGACGCGTAAGCCACTAGAGATCTATCGCTCGACGGCGTGCCGACCATTCCCTTGTTGTCCCGCCTGGAAGGGCTGAAAGCGAACAAAGAATACTAGCCACGCCGATGCCGCCGCCGCTGCGCGGATTGCTCGCCTGCCCGAAATCGTGTGTTGCGTGACGCTGGGGCGGGCCTTGCGCGCTGCGTCCCGGATTCCGCAACGGAACGCGACGAGCCTCGACCGGCTGCGGTACGCGACTCTGGATCGAGCCACGATCCCGGGGGATCGCGGCGATGATATCTTCATGTTTGTGAAGGTATCCGGGTCGAACGGCGCGGCGGTAGTGCCGGCCCAGGCCGAGCGCTGCGCCACCGAGTGTGTCCAGCCGCAGAGAGTGTCCTCGGTACTCGCCGAGCTGCCGGACGAAATGACCGCCCGGGGGTTGACCGAACTCTTCCGGGTCATGTCCGATCCAGGGCGCGTTCGCCTCATCGTCTCCCTGCTGACCGCAGGGGAGCTGTGCGTGTGTGATATGGCGGCGATCACGGGTCTGACACAAACGGCCTGTTCGCACAATCTGAGGCTGTTGCGCTCGAGCCGTCTCGTCCGGCGACGCAAACAGGGCCGCAATGTCTACTACTCGCTCGAAGACGAGCACATCCGGCTGCTGCTCGACATCGGCCTGCAACACGTCGGTCACGCAGACCAGGCCGCCGGTGGCTGACATCCGAGGACTTCACACGATCGAGGGCGGCCCTTTCGGCGACGCGCAGACAGATTCACGGCTTGTGCCTGGAGGGGATCGAAACCGTTTGTTGAGGCGGGCCCGTCTCCTAGCTTGGACCGGTATCGCCTGGCACTTGATCGAGTTCTCGGTAGCGCTGGCCGCCGGCGTTGCTGCCTCTTCGGTGGCTCTCGTCGGGTTCGGTTTCGACTCCCTGATCGAGGGTGCTGCAGGATTCGTGGTCATCTGGCGCGTCGCGCTCCGGCGCTCCGAATCCGAGGCGGCCGAGAAGCGGGCACAGCGGCTAATAGCCGCGTCCTTCTTCGTGCTGGCGGCCTATGTCGGCATCGAAGCGATTCACGCTCTTCTGGGCAAGGGCCATGCCGGCACGAGCTGGGTGGGAATCGGCCTCGCCGCCCTTACCGCGCCCACCATGCCGCTGCTGGCGCTGGCAAAGCGGCGCACCGGAATCGAGCTTGGATCGCGCGCCACACAGAGTGAGGGTGCCCAGAACATGGTGTGCGCCTATCTCTCGGTCGCGCTGCTGATCGGGCTTGGAGCCAACGCGCTGCTCGGTTGGTGGTGGGCAGACTCGGTAGCGGGCCTCGCCATCATGGCCGTTGCCGCGAACGAGGGTGTCGCCGGTTGGCGGGGCAAGAGTTGCTGCAACGAGTGTTGACATGAACCCTGCCGGTCCCGAGCCAGGAGATGGGCGGCCTGCGCACACAGATCATTCCGGGCACTCCCATCTCGTCAACCCCTGCGCCGACCGGCGCCGTCTTGCAGTGGCGCTGGCACTGATCGTCGCGTTCATGGTGGTCGAGATCATTGCCGGTGTGCTCGCCTCGTCGCTGGCCCTACTGTCCGACGCCGGCCACATGCTCACCGACGCCGGCGCCCTCGGGCTGTCGTTGATGGCGATGCGATGGGCGCGCCGGCCTCCCAAGGGTGCCATGACGTTCGGGCTCAAGCGCACTGAGATACTCGCGGCTCAGGTGAATGGGATAGCCCTCTTGGTGATCGCGCTGTTTGTCATCTTCGAGGCAGTCCGGCGACTCATCACGCCTCCCGATGTTGCGGGCGCGGCCGTCCTCGGCGTGGCAATCGCCGGGATCGCGGTGAACCTCCTCGCCGCCTGGCAAGTCTCCAAAGCCGACCGCCGAAGCCTCAACGTCGAGGGGTCCTTCCAGCACATCGTTACCGACCTGTATGCGTTTATCGGAACCGCCGCAGCGGGCGCCGTGATCCTTGCCACCGGCTTTGTGCGAGCCGACCCCATCGCATCTCTGGTCGTTGCCGGGTTGATGCTACGTGCTTCTGCCGGCCTCTTGCGATCTTCGGGCCGTGTGTTTCTCGAGGCCGCGCCGCGAGGCTTGGACCCAGACGAGATCGGGACAACCATCAGCAGCCGTCCTCAGGTCACCGATGTCCACGACCTGCACGTGTGGGAGATCACCTCGGGTTTCCCCGCGCTGGCGGCGCACGTCTTGGTGGAGCTCGACGGCGACTGCCACGCAATCCGCAGAGAGGTCGAGTTGCTGCTGAAAGAAGGATTCGGCATCGAGCACACCACCCTGCAGGTCGATCACGACGAGAGCAAGAGACTGCTCTCGGTAGATCGGATCGACCGCAGCGCGCAAGGACGACAAGAGCGGCGCTGAGGAGTGGAGGGACAAGCTGCCGCGTGTCAACGTGCGGCAGCGGCGTTTCGGGGCCTCTGCATGCGGACCGCGCTTGCGGTCAGCCCATGACTTCGGCGGCCCGCCGGGACATCTCCTCGGGCGCTACGTCCTCGATGTGACTGGCGACGCTCCAGCGATGTCCGAAGGGGTCCTCGAACTGACCGGAGCGATCGCCGTAGAAGTGGTCCTTCACCGCTCGCAAAGACGTGGCTCCCGCCCTCAAAGCCCGGTCAAAGACCTCGTCGACATCCTCGACGTAGACGTGCAGCGTCACTGGAGCCCCCGAGGGCCTTGGGGCTGCGTATTCCCATCTGCGGGAACTCGTCGGACAGCATGATCGCCGAATCGTCCATCTGGAGCTCGGCGTGCCGATCTTGTCGTCCGGTGCTGGCATGCGCCTACTTTCCGTGGCAACGAAGACCTTGCCGTAGAACTCGATGGTGGCCGCAGCGCCGTCTACGCAGAGGGTGGAATGACCTGCGGATACTCGTCGGGAACCGGCTTGACCTCTGCCATGAGGGCCTTCTTATCGGGCTGGAGCTCGACCAATATCGACCGTGTGCTCGAAACATACTCTCGGGGAAACGACGGCGAACGGCGGTCTTTCGGCTCACATCTGCGCATCCAGCTCCGCGACGAGCCGCCTGGGAGCAACGGAGCGGTAGGCGTTCGCCACCAGCTCGGCGATCTCGTCCCAATCGATTGCCGCGTCGAGGAACACACCGAGCCAGCCGCGGCCCCCCACGTAGGGCGGCACGAAGAAGCGCGCCGGCTCCGCCGCGACCATCCCGTCTTGAGCACCCTCGGGGGTTGCACACCAAAAAGCTAGTCTGTCATCGTGATGGTGATCGGCATAGGTGACGAACAGCTTCTTGTCGCGAACGAACCACGCGGGCTCGCCGTGGCTGCGCCGCTCGGTGGTTTCCGGGAGAGCCAGACATAACCGCCGCAGCTTGTGGAGGGGATAATCGGCCACGCTTCCATTGTGACGCGGCGGTCACCGACGCGTGACCCGAGCGCTCGGGGAAGCGGCTCAGTAGCCTCCGCCCCCCGCAACTTTTCTCACCAGGGCCCGAAAGTCGCACGGATTTGAGAAGAGTTGGGTCGTGGGCTCGGAGGGGCCGCACGGCGCCGGTAGTATGTCAGGCGCGGTTGCGGGTGAATAGACGTGGTGATGACCGACCCAGCATGTATGCTGCCGGGGATGTTTCGCGGGCTTCATTACATCATCGCCGAGAAGAAGACGCTGCGTCTGGCAGCCGTCATCTTCATCGCTCTCGTACTGATCCTGTGCGGCATGCACGTCGGCACAGACCACCACTACGCCAACCTCGTAGCATTGCTGGTCGCGTTCTTTGTATCTATCGCAATGATTGGCTTTATCGAGACCGCACAACTTCCTTTCGAGCGAGGCGGTCCGACAGGCGGATCGCGGCTGTTGCCGCGGCTAGAGGCCGCGGCGCCCAATCGGTTCGTCTTGCGCTGTTAATTTCAAACGTTCATTGCGCTGCCGCTCGTGCTCTTCTTGCTGCGGGCGCGTTACGGGCCGGATATCCCCAATGCCGAAACGGCGAGCTAGCCGAGGTGAGATCGAATTCGTTACTACAAGAAGACCAGGGCACTAAGAGGACGAGAACGCCTAGCGACGGGCATCGTTGCCGCTCTTGTATCGCTGGTTGCAGTCATTTCAACCGTTACGCCCGGGCAAGCAACGACGGGTCAGACCCCCCTGGAGAGAATGCAGACTCGCCTTCAGGCTGCGCAGCGCAAGGAAACCAAGATCCAGGCCCGAGCCAGGACAGTTCGTCAGCAGGTCGCTTCCCTTGACAAACAGTTTGCAGCTGCGCAGGAGGCAACCGAGCAGGTTCGGAGAGTGGTTCATGACCTCCAAGGCGATGTAGCGCAGGCACGCATCCGCGTGCAAGAACAAGTCAAGAGGTACCAAAGCCTGAGAGCACAGGCCAAGGAGCTCGCCATCCAGATGTACAAGGATCAAGGCCTTGGCTATACGAACGCGCTGCTTGGCTCCAGGGACATCTCAGATCTCCTCGCCACTGTTCAGTATGCGGACTTGGCCGCGCAGCACAACGCACGAGTCACGGTGGCGGTGGACGTAACTCGCCAACGTCTGGAGCGATCTCGAAGACTCCTTGCTGCACGCCTAAGGTTGGCCGTAAAGGCACAAGCCGTCCGCCGATCGCAACTACAGCGAGTCGCTGATTTGCGCTCGGCGAAGCGCAAGAGTCTATGGTCTCTGGAGCGCCAAATCCGTCGCCAGCGCCACGAAGCATCTGCGCTGCGCACGAGAAGCATCGAGATCCGGAAACGACTTGCCGCGGAAGCGGCACGTGAGGCACAACAGGTGGTGCAGCAGTCCGACCCTTCTCCGGCTGCTCCCCTTCGGTCACCGGCTACTCCTGTTCCTTCGCCGGCTGCTGCAACCGGGCCGGCCGGGACAACCGGCTCCGCAAGTGGATTCATTTGGCCGGCTAACGGTGCGATCACATCCGGCTTTGGGGAGAGATGGGGACGGATGCACCAAGGAATCGACATCGATTGCGTGACCGGCGACCCAGAGGTTGCTGCGGAGGGGGGTGTCGTTGAGAGCGTCAGCAATGACCCAGCCGGTTATGGGTTGTACGTCGTCATCAATCACAGCGACGGGCTCGCCACTGTGTACGCACACGCGTCCAAGACCTACGTTTCGGCGGGGCAGGAGGTTGGGCAAGGACAAACTGTGTCTGCCTGCGGAGCCACGGGTGATGCTACCGGCGATCATCTGCACTTCGAGGTGCGTGTGAACGGTGTCCCGCAAGACCCCTTGAGCTACCTGCCCTAGTCCTGCGTGTCGCCCTTCCACCGACCTCGCATGACACTGTCTACGCTGACCGTAACGTTCCTAAACGTGACGCCGGATTCTCCGTCGCCAAGCTGGCGGCCCGGCTCCGTCGTGATCACTCTTACCTGAATGACGAGACTCGACGTCTTCACCATTGACGGAAGGCCATCCACGCCGAATACGTGGTCCTGGTCAGCGGCGGTCATTTGGATCTGCGGCGACGATCCAGAAGAGCATGCATTAAGCGCGGCACGGCTAGGAGAGCCACGAGCACTATTGAACCTCGTCCCCTGGACTTTGATTCGTCCCATGACTCCTCCTCCTCGTTCAGTGTAGATGATGGCACCAACCTGTGCGCCTCCGGGTTCGTTGGGGCTACATGCAGCCGTAGTAAGGCGTTGCTATGGGGCTCCGCCGGTCCCTGCAGCGCCACTCAGTGAAGGGTGCCGGCGACGCATAGAGATGGGTAACCCCAAGCGACGAAGCGCTCTGCCGTGAGGGACAATCCTGCCTCTTCCAACTCGGGCCGGGGATCGAGGGGCTGCAACCCTGAGAGCACTCCCCGTGAGTGCCGGGTGAAAAAGACGACCGGTGCATAAAGCGCGCGAGCCGACAGTGATCCACCTGCATGGGGTGTGACAACCACGAACTTCCCTCTCGGGCGCAGAACCCTTACTACTTCGGCGATTACCTCGCTGCGTTCGGTGGCACTCAATAGATGCAGGAGATAAGCTGCCGTGATCACATCGAAGCTTCGGCTCTCAAAGGGCAGTGCCCGGGCGTCGGCGCGAACCAGACGACATCTTGCAGACGCTCTAGAAACGCGCGCCAGCATGATCGCGGAGATGTCGATGCCGACTGCAAGTCGCATCGATGGATAGAGACGAGTCAGCTCGCAGAGCACAGCCCCGGTCCCGGTGGCGAGATCGAGGACAGACTCGCCGCGTTGCGCCGTTGCCAGCGTGGCGAGCTCGCGCAGTGCCCGACGCTCGAGAAAGAGCTGGCGGTCATAGAACCTGGCTGTCTTATCCCAATTGAGTGTCAACATTGCACAAGTTAGGCGATCCGAGGCCGGTGCGGGAGGCCGGTCCTTCATGTCTCAGGACAACCTCGCAAGTTCCAAAGAACAGTTTGGGCTCCAAGGACGGCCGTGGGCTCTTTTCCTCCGCATTGCCGCATACGATGGTGCCTTGATGACTAAGTGGCATCGCGACAAAGTCGCTCGGAGAAGCTGGTGTCGACGGCTGTGATATCTGGGCTGCTCGCGCTGCCGTTCGGCATTCATCCACTCGAGTGGAAGATCATCCCTCGCTTTCACCTCGGGCCCCTTGCGATATCGCCTCACGGGATCGCGATCGCAGTTGGAGTCTTTATCGGAGCACAGGTGATGATCCGTCGTGCGCGAAGGATGGGCGGGCTCCCGGAGGAGGACCTGTGGAATGGTCTCTTTTGGGGATTGATCGGAGCGGTAGCGGGGGCGCGGCTGGGCTACGTCATCGGACACTTCCCTGAGGTAACCAATAATGGGCACGACCTACTCGGAGTCTTGGCTATCTGGAGGGGTGGCATATCCCTGCTCGCCGGGATCACCGGAGGCGTGCTGGCGGCTCTGCCCTTTATGAGACGCCAGGGTCTTCCCTTCTGGCGAACCATGGATGCAATCGCTCCGGGACTTGCGCTCGGAATCGCAATCGGTCGTATTGGAGACCTGATGATCGGGGATCACATTGGCAAGCCGACAAGCTTTGCATTGGGCTGGCGGTGCCTCGGAGAAATCGGAGGCCCGACGGCCCTGCCGGCGGCCGCCTATAGGAGCGCCACGGCTCAAGGCAGCCCTCCGTCCGCCGGGTGCTACAACCTCGTGGTTCATCAGACTGCTCTGTACGACCTGGTGTCCTCTGCCATCTTGTTCGCTGTTCTGATGTGGCTTGCTCGAAAGGGACGACGAGAGGGCTTTGCCGCACTCTTCTTCGTGACCTGGTACGGGACAGTGCGGTTAGTTACGGACTTCCTGCGTGACGATAAACGCTATTTTGGCTTGACCGGCAGCCAGGTTACTTCGCTCGTCGTAGTGGGTGTAAGCGTCTATCTACTCGCGAGGTACCGAGGCAGTCCCTCGGATGATGCCGCGCTAACGGGCGCGCGTGAATCTGCACAGGATGACTGAGTCTCCACAGGGCTCTCAAGGTAGGCGGCGTGTAGGTTGAGCCCAAGTCTACGAACGAGAGGACGAGGCCGAAATGACCGAGTCTTCGCCGAGGTCCTTCCGACGGATAAAGCCGCCTATGTCGAGCGACTCCAAAACGAGGGCAAGAGAGTCGCTATGGTCGGCGACGGAGTCAACGATGCTCCCGCGCTGGCCCAGGCCGATGTTGGCATCGCTATCGGCGCCGGTACGGACGTCGCGATCGAAACCGCCAACGTAGTTCTCATGCGTTCGGACCCCGCCGATGTCGCCAATGCCGTGCGTCTGTCACGAGCGACTGTGCGAAAGATGAAGCAGAACCTGGTCTGGGCCAGCGTCTACAATGTTTCTGCGATTCCAATCGCCGCCGGTGCCCTGTTCCCCGCCTACGGGATCGAGCTGCGCCCCGAGTGGTCGGCCCTGCTCATGTCGCTCAGCTCCATAATTGTGGCGACGAACGCCGTGCTCTTGAAACGGGCCGAGCACGAGCTGGGCGAGTAAGGAATCCTGAGCACGGGCCACAGGGCCTTCCTGTCCCAGGGCACTCCTTGGACATCATGAAGCTGTTCTTGGCAGGCTTGCTTACCGCCGCGCTACCGGGGGCTTGTACCGGTTCCTCTGAACCGGTTGCGGGTGTAAGTGCGGGCGATGCGGGCGGAGCTTGGGCCCGCGGCGCGCAAGCATCCGGATGCGAACTTTGGCGCGTACCATTCCGGCTTCGAAGCTGGCACGACCGAGGGACCGTACACAAAGGTGACCAGGAACCTCGGTATCAACCGGCTCATCACCTCGATGCTGGAGAGCGGCATTGGGCCAAACGAGAACGTTTACGCCGAGCTGGGCTCAACCTGGTGGTTATGTCATGCGGGCCCCGGAAGATTTTCCGGATCGGTCGCGGACAGCCAATTGGTGGCGGTATTGTCCAACAAGGGCGGCTGCGGCTGACAGCGTCGTGCGGTGGCGTACCGGAGCCGGAGGAGGTGGACTATGAGGAGTCCAACGGCTCGCATCTCGTTACTGGCGGCATGCGTTCTCGTGGTGTCGCTCGTCGCTGCTCCGGCGAGCTCGCAGAAGAAGGGCTTCGTCAAGAGCCTAGATCAGCGGCTCGATCGCGATGTCTCGCATCTGGCCGGCTCGCCGTCAAGCAGCGCGCGCAGACATCCGGTGCTCGACAACTTTCGGCTTGTGGGCCACACTAACTTTGGCGGACGCATCCAGGACTTCGGGGACGTGTACGGGCACGGGAACTTTGCCTACATCGGCACCCGCTGTGGAGCCACAGCTCAAGGCGGATACGGGGTAGGAGTGGTGAACATCTCCAACCCCCACCGTCCACGACCCGTCAGCAGGCTTCACAATCCTCTTTACACGCGTGCCGAGGATGTCACGGTGCTCAATGTCAAGACGCCGGCATTTCGTGGAGTGCTGGCGGTTGTGGGGATTCAGGCGTGTTTCGATAGCGGTCACGAAGCGTCGGTAGTTCCTGGTTTGCGCTTCTTCGACGTTACGCACCCGGCACACCCGGTTCTGCTCGGTCGGTACAACCTGCCCCGGGGGACGGTCGGATGCCACGAGCTCGATGCCGTTCAGCGCAGCGACGGTCGTGTGCTGGCCGGCTGCGCACGTAACCTCGTGGATCACTTCACGAGCAACGGGCGCGACGCCGTTCACATCGTGAATGCAACCAACCCGGCCAGGCCAAGGACCATCACTAAGTACACGATGAACGCCGATCCCGAGGGGGGAGTCGGATGTTTGCCGTTCCAGTTTGCTCATAGCATCCGCTTCGAGAACGGCGGTAGATCCCTGTACGTGTCGTACTGGGACGCGGGAACCGTGCATCTCAACATCAGTCGTCCGGCGTCGCCTGTAGAAATCAGCGACACGAAGATCGTTCCCCCAGATGAGGATGGCGACAATCATTCGATGACACTCGCCAACGGTGGCAAGTGGTTGATCATCAACCCCGAAGACGGTTCTCCGCTCGACTGCCCTGGGGAGTCTGCATTTGGCGCCTTCGGCGAGGCGTATGTCTACGACAACACCAACCCCCGTAAGCCCGTCTTCCTCGGGACTTTCGCGACAGACAACACCACGTCAACGCGTACCGACGGCATCTACGACGTACACAACACCGAGACGGTGCTCGGCACTCAGTTCTTCTCATCCTGGTATTCGGACGGAATCGTGTGGTGGAGGATGAACAAGCATGGTTCGTCTAGGCAGCTGGGCCAGTTCGTGCCCCCGACTGCTGCAGGCACGCCTCCTCTTGTCTGGGGTGTGTACCCGGATCACGCCCGCGACCTGGTTCTCGCAAGCGACATCACAAGCGGCCTCTGGATCATTCGGCCCAAGGGCCTGAACTTCTAGTCCACAGGGTGGTTCGGCACAAGGGGGGCCCGGGCCCCCTTGTGGTTTGGTAGCCCAGAGATGCCGCGTGGCGTTCGACCGGCTGGGGGTGGGGGAGGCTGTGCCGCCTCGATCAAGTGGTGGCCGGCGACGTCGCCGTGTGTGCACGCGAGCCGGAATCGGCAGCTCACCCGCAATCAGCTCAGCCCGCAACTTTTCTCAGGAGGCCTCGAAAATCGGACGGATTCTGAGAAAGTTGAGGGAGAAATAGCTCCGGCGACGGGCCGTGACCCCCACAAACTGTTACAAATGGCCCTAGGGGCTGGAAAAACTTGTATGGAACGGTTAGATTCGGTTCCGGACGAAAGTGGGGTGTGGCGACCCGCACTCCTACGATCTCAGCGAGAGGAACAAGTTGCTCACCGGTACTCTGGACGACTTCAGACTGCCCGATATCTTCCGGCTTCTGGCCGCCACGCAGCGCTCCGGCACGCTCGTGCTCGAGCGCTCCGGCGGGCATGGCGCCGTGGAGTGGGCGGAGGGCCTCGTCGTGGCGGCGTCGTCTTCGTTCGTTCCCGACTCCTTGTTCGAGCGCCTCGCCGGTAGCGAGGTCATCGGACGCGAACAGCTCCGTAGTGCTGCGGACGAGGCCGCCCGCTCCGGATCTTCGCTCGAAGAGGTGCTGGCGGCGCGCGGCCTCTTGTCTCTCGAGCAGAGACGTGCGCTGCGCAAGCTCCACACGCAGGATGCCGCCGCCGATCTGCTCGGTTGGGAGGCCGGCGAGTTTCGGTGGGAGACGCAGCCGTTCGAGCCCGACCTCACCGGTGCTCACTGGGACGCCGGCGCTTTGCTGGCGGCAGCGGGGGAAGCCGCGCCCAGCTCCTCACACGCTCAGCCAGAGGCCGACGTTCCTCAAGCTCCCTTAACCCCCGCCTCTGTTCCTCAGGCCCCGGCTCCGGCCCCCACCCCCGCTCCTCAGCCCGTCCCTCCCGCTCCTGCGGTCCCGTCCACTCCCCCCGCCCGGACCGCTCCGAGCGCGCAACCCCCGAGCGCGCGACCCCCGAGCCCCCGGCCCCCGGCTCCCGCTTCTCGCCGCCAGCCGGTCCCCGGTCCGGGCAACCACGCGCCCGCTCCTCCCCGGCACGGCGACGTCTTCACCATCTACCTCGTGGGCACCTACAACCGCTGGCGAAGCCCGCTGGTCGAGGGGTTTCTCAGGCGCACTACCTCGCACTTGCCCGTGCGGGTGCGCAGCGTCGGCACCCGCAATGTCGGGATCCAGCCGCCGCACCGCTCCGCGGTCGAGGCCGCGGCCGACTTCGGCGTCGATATCACCGAGCACCTGACCACGCCACTCTCTTCGCTCGACCTCAGCGAAGCCGACCTCGTCGTGGGTTTTGAGCGGCACCACGTCGCCGCGGCGGTCGTCGATGCGGATGCTCCGCGCAGCAACTCTTTCACGCTGCTCGAGCTTCTCGAGTTGCTCGATAAGGCTCAGCTTCCCGAGACCTCGGACCCCCTGCAGCGCGCCCGGTGGCTGGTGTCGCGCTCCGATGGGGAACGCTCACACGAGCTCACCTCCGAGCTCAGCGTGGAGCTGGACGACCCCAGTTCGGCCTCGGCGACAGAACGGCGTGAGGCAGCCGAGCAGCTCCGGGCCATGGCCCACAGGTTGGTAGCCCGGCTCTTCGGACCGGGACGGCCCCCGGGCGAGCGCGTGGGCTCGGCCACCCGCAACAGCGCTCCCTAAGAAGAGCCGCTGCCGATGGACTCAGAGGAACAGGTCGTCGCCGTGGCGCCTCACGATCTCCGCGGCCGAGCCTTGCCCGCGTCGCACTGGGGCGCCCCGCACGAGCGCGGCCCCAATCTGAGTGGACTTGCCCATCACCATCTCGGCCGCTGAGGCGAGCTCGTCCGCGACGCAGATGAGGGTAGCGGCCAGCTCGTTGCCGTGTGCGTCGCTGTGGCCCCGGTAGTCGAGGAAGGGCTCCATGCCGGCCACACCGATGGCGACGTTCACCTGACCTGCCCGCCACGTGCGACCGAAGGTGTCGCTGACGATCACCGCGACATCGGTCCCGGTGAGGCTGCTGATCCGAGCACGCAGCCGGCGCGCCGACAGATCGGGATCGCGCGGCAGCAGGATGATGTGGCCCGGCGCGACGTTGGAGGCGTCCACTCCGGAGTTGGCGCATACGAGGCCGTGGCGCGTCTCGGAGATGATCATGTCGCCCCGGCGGCGCAGCACGCGTACCGCTTCGCCGAGCGCCGCGCCCAGGCGCTCGGTCGCCGCTCGCGT
>JBBSGD010000009.1:0-62738 GCA_038254435.1 Actinomycetota bacterium | reverse complement strand
TGGCGCATGGCGGCAGCGGCTCACAACCTGCGCAAGCTGTCCTCGGGAGGGGCAAACGGTTCCGTTGCCGCTACCTAAGGGCAATCTCGAGAACTCTTTGGCTTCGCGAGAAATGAAGCGCCCTCTTTCTGCGACAGGCTCAATGTGCGCGCTGCCACCCACTCGGCCCCGGGGCTAGAGGGACGGAAGGGTGCCCTCGAGGCGCAGCAGGAACTCCTTGCGCTCGAGGCCGCCGGTGTAGCCGCCGAGGGCCCCGCCGGTGCGCAGCACCCGGTGACAGGGCACGATGATCGGGATCGGGTTGGATCCGAGGGCGTTGCCCGCGGCGCGCACGGCCCTGGGGCTCCCAGCGTCGCTCGCCACCTCCCTGTACGTCGCCACGTGTCCGTAGGGGATTGCAGCGGTCGCCTCGAGCACCGTGCGCGTAAAGCCTTGCAGGATCGACCAGTCGAGATCGAGCTCGAAGTCCCGGCGGCGTCCGTTGAAGTACTCGTCGAGCTGGCGGCGCGCGTCGTCCACCCGCGAGGGGGATTCAAGGATCCGGGGCGAGACGCGGCGCGCCATCTCCTCGAGGGCCCCGTCGGTTCCATCCGTTGCGTACGCCAGCCGGATGAGGCCGCGTCGGCTCTTCGCCGCGACGAGTGGGCCAAGAGGCGATTCGATCACCCCGTAGACGACGTCTACCAGCCCGCGCGCGGCCGCCTCCCTCGTCAGCGCCTCTACGTCCGGAGACGCGGCGCGGCGCGCCTCCGCCCGCAGTTGCTCTTGTATGTCTTTCATCACAGGACCTCCCTCAGCTTCCTTAGACCTTGGCGCACGCTTTGGCGAGCGGCAGGCTCGGAACACTCCATTACTGCTGCAATGTCCTTGTAGGCGAGATCGCTCGCGAAGCGCAGTGCGAGCGCGGAGCGCTGCTTGGCCGGAAGCGAGGCAACGAGCGACCACAGAGACGGATCGGACTCGGGTGGGGGCGGCGCCGGAGCGTCGGGCAGGCTCGCGGCAGGGATCGGACGCCTCGCCCGGGCCCGGTGAGCATCGCGCGCCTTATTGCGGGCGATGGTCAGAAGCCACGCCCGCAGGTTGTCGGCGCGCGTGAGCTTGGGGTAGGCCCCAAGCGCCGCGAGCCACGTCTCTTGCCAGCAGTCCTCGGCGTCGGCCGGACCGCACAGCGCGACGAGGAAGCCGTACACGCCGGCACCGTGCTCCTCGAGGAGCAGTGAAAAGGGTGGGAGCTTCATGCTGATCAAACGAACGGCGGGGCCGGGGCGTGAGATCGGTTCACGTTCATCGGTAGCCGAGCCTACGCGGCGCGGCGCCGGGCGCTCTTGCCCGGCGAGCCTCGACGGCGCGGGCGAGAATCGACGGCCAGGCCCCGCCAGCCTCGGCTACCCAGCGCCTTCGGCGGGACCCCCCGGTTGCCAGACCCCGACACCCTGCCAGGACCACCATGCACAGCACCCGCCGGAGACTGCCCGCCGAGCGGCCTACGCGGCGCTCCGCACGCGCTCGGCGGCGGCGATGTCGGCCTCGCTAGCATCGGCATCGGCGCCGGCAAGGCGCACCCGGCGCACCTGTGCCAGGCGCCACGCTGCGATTCCGGCGGCGAATGTCGTCGCGGCTCCGGCGATCACGAACGCAAAGCGGACCCCGAACTGCTCGGCGATCCATCCCATCAGCGGGCTGCCAATGGGCGTGCTTCCCAGCAGCACTACCGAGAAGAGCGCCAGCACCCGCCCCCGCATGTGGCTCGCCGAGTTGAGCTGCAACATCGTGTTGGTGGCGGAGGTGAGGGCGACGCTCGCCGCCCCCATGGGGACGAGGACGACAAGCTCCGCGCCCAGGGTCGGCGCAAGCCCCGTCGCGATCACGAGCAAGCCGAACGAGGCGGCGGACGCCACGAGCCAGCGCCTGGTCGGTTTGGTGCGGCTCGCTACCAGGAGCGCCCCGATCAATGTTCCCGCGCCCATGACGGCCGAGAGAAGCCCGAACAGTCCGGCTCCCCCGTGGAACGAGTCCTTGGCGAGCAGCGGCAGAAGGATGCGGAAGTTGTAAGCGAGTGTGCTCGCCACCGCCAGGAGTATCAGCGGCATCCTAAGATCGCGATGCGACCACGTGTAGCGCAAGCCGGCCCGCAACTGACCCTTGCCCCTCGGGACGGGATCGGTGGAAAAGAAGGCGTCCTGGTCCATCGCCCGCAGCGCCACGATGACCGCGACGAAGGACGCCGCGTTGACAAGGAAGCAGGCGGGGATGCCGACTGTGGCGATGATTCCTCCGGCCACGGCCGGGCCCACGACTCGGGCTGCGGTGAAGACCGTGGAGTTGAGCCCCACGGCGTTGACGACGTGCTCGGGCCCCACCATCTCCTGAACGAAGCTCTGGCGCGTTGGGTGATCCACGAGGGTGACGCAGCCCAAGAGGAAGGCCAAGGCGTAGATCATCCACAGCTCGGTGACGCCGAGCAGGGTGATCAATCCCAGCGTGAGGGCCAGCATGCCCATGGCGCTCTGCGTCCAGATCAGAACTGAGCGCTTGTCGAGGCGGTCGGCGACAACTCCACCCCAAGCTCCGGCGAAGAGGATGGGGACGAACTGGAGCGCCGTCGTAATCCCGAGCGCGACTCCGCTGCCGGTGAGCTGCAAAACGAGCCACATCTGAGCGAGCGACTGCATCCAGGTGCCACTGACGGAAACGATCTGTCCAATGAAGTAAAGGCGGTAGTTGCGAACGGATAGCGAGCGGAAGGTGCTCTTGCTCGCCGCCAAGATCAGTTCGGGCAAACGTTTCTCCTTTCCGAGCGCGCCTCGTAAAGCGATCGTGTTTTCGGTTTGAAATTTTGGAACGGCGGCGCGAGACCCCGCTCGGGTTCTCTCTATATATCTATAAACCACACGAACGGCGCTCGTGTTCCCCGCCCGAGCTGCCGTTGCGCCGGTGTTCACGGGTGAGCCCGACGAAAGGCTACGTTGGTGATCATGGCTCCGATTGCTGCGGGACTCGACCTCGGGACGACGAGCGTAAAGGCGGCGCTCTTCTCAATCGGCGACGAGGTTGAGCTCGTGTGCGAGAAATCTGTGGACTATCCGCTGGCGACTCCCGAGCCCGGAGCGGCGGAGCAGGATGCGGATACGGTGTGCGACTCCGCGCTCGAGGCCCTTGCCTCCGCCGCAAAGGAGGCAGATGCCGGTGACATCGCCTGCGTGTCGTTCAGCGGCGCGATGCACAGCCTGCTCGCCGTCGACGACAAGGGCTGTGCGTTAACACCGGTTCTCACCTTCGCCGATACACGGGCCGCGCAGCAAGCCGCCGACATCCGGAGGCGTCACGACGGCCACGCTATCTACGAGCGCACCGGCACGCCGCTGCACGCGATGTCGCCGCTGGCCAAGCTGGTTTGGCTGCGCGCCGCGCGCCGGGATGCCTTCGAGTCAGCGGCGAAGTTCGTGTCGCTCAAGGAATACCTGTGCCACAGAATGTTCGGGCGGTTCGTGGTGGATCACTCGATCGCGTCGGCCACCGGGCTTCTCAACCTCGAGCGGCTCGAATGGGACGAGGGTGCGCTCGAGGTTGCCGGGATCGAGGCCTCGCGTCTGTCGGAGCTCGTGCCCACGACGGAGATTCTCGGCGAGCCGGGCGCCGCCGCGCACGACCTCGGTCTTCCCCCGGGCGTGCAGTTCGTGATCGGCGCGAGCGACGGGTGCCTTGCCAACCTTGGCTCGGCCGCCGTCGAGCCCGGAATCGTGTCGGCGACCATTGGGACCAGCGGCGCGGTGCGCTCGGTGGTGAACGCGCCAATCACCGATCCTCGGGGCCGCACTTTCTGCTACGCGCTGACCCGGGATCACTGGGTAGTCGGGGGCCCGATCAGCAACGGCGGAATCGTCCTTCGCTGGTTCAAGGAGCAACTCGGCGGCGCCGAGATCTCCGTGGCCAAGCGACTCGGCGAGGATGTCTACGATCTCTTCACAGCTATGGCCGAGAGGGCCGGCCCGGGTGCGGACGGACTGCTGTTTCTTCCCTTCCTCGCCGGCGAACGGGCTCCGAACTGGGACTCGAACGCACGCGGCGCCTTGTTCGGGTTGTCGCTCGAGCACCGCAAGGAACACGTAGTGCGGGCCATTCTCGAGGGCGTCGTCTACAGCCTGTGGCGCGTCGAGCAGATCCGCTCGGAGCTCGCAGGCCCGGGGCGCCAGGTCAGGGTCTCCGGCGGCTTCACGAAATCGAAACTGTGGCGCCAGATCCTCGCCGACGTCTTCGGCGTCCCGGTATCGACGCCGATCGGCTACGAGAGCTCGGGTCTGGGTGCGGCTCTCCTCGGCCTGGTGGCGACGGGAGACGTGAAGGACCTCGCCGCGGCGGCCGGGCTCGTCGCAGTGCGCGATACGCAAGAGCCCGACGCCGGTAACCGCGCAATCTACGACGAGATGCTGAGGCTCTACGACGAGGTCTACGATCGTCTGCAGCCCTTGTTCGATGACATAACGGCCCTGCAAACAAGGGCCGAGCTGGGCCGCGCGGGCACCGGCGACAACAGCAAGGGATGACGGCAGAAAGGGATGACGGCGCGACGCAGCAAGGTGCCGACCGAGCAGCCGGATCCGGTGAGCATCACGCGGGGCGCAGCGGTGTGTGCCCTGCCCGCTCGGCGCTCAGCTCCTCGAAGAGGGCCTCGTAGGACTCGGCAACGGCTGCGGGGGATGCCCAGCCCTCGACGAAGCTGCGTCCCTTGGCCCCCATGATCGAGCGCCGCTGGTCCGAGCCGAGCAGCTCCTTGATGGCGATGATCAGCGCACCGGCATCCTCGGGCGGGACCGCAAGGCCGGCCCCGGAACGCTCGGCGATGCGGGCGACCTCGCTTCCCTCGTCGACGCTCGCCACGAGCGGCCGGCCGGCCGCCAGGATCGAGTAGGTCTTGGACGGGACGCTGGAGCGCGCCAGGCCCCTTTTGAGGGGAACCAGGTGGATGTCCCCCGCGGCCAGCAGCTCCGGCAGGCGGCCGGCGGGCTGCATGTCGATGAAGCGAACGTTGCCGAGTCCTTGCGCCTGCGCCTTCAGGCGCGGGAGCGCAGCGCCGCCACCGTTGATCACGAACATGACTTGGGTCTCGTGAGCGAGGGCGCGGGCGGCCTCGAGCATGAGGTCGAGTGATTGCGACAGTCCGACGTTGCCGGCATACATCACGACGGTCTTGCCCTCGAGCCCGTAGTCGCGCCGGTACGAGTTCTCACGCTCTGCCGGAGAGATCCATGCGGTGTCGACGAAGTTCGGGATCACGCGCACCTTGCCGGCGTCCCCCATCTTGGCGGTGACGTTGGCGCGCAGGTCTTCCGAGAGAACGGTGACGGCATCGGCGCGTTCGTAGGAGAAGCGCTCCAGCCGCCGCGCCGCCCCGATGATCCTCGCGTCGGTAAGGACTCCGAGCTCCACGGCAACGTCGGGATAAATGTCCTGGATGTTGAAGACGTAAGCGGCGCGTCTGGCCCGAGCTATGGCCCAGCCGGCGAGGCCAAGCGTGAGGGGAGGGGACATCGCAAGCACACCGTCGACGCGGCCCCCGCGCAGTCCGGCAAGGGCCGCGGCCGCGCTGAAGCCCGCAAAAGCGAGGGCGCGCCGGGCGATGTTGCGCTTGTCGGCCGTCGGGAAGGGATGTATGCGCGTGATTCGGCCCCAGGTCGTGTCCTCGGTCCGGATCAACCGCCCCTCGTAGCCCGGCTCGATGCGGTGCTCGCGATACCAGGGCAGCGCGGTCACTACCTCGATCCTGTGCGAGCGCGCGGCGAGCTCTTCGACCACGCGCGTTACGACCGCGCCGGTGGGAGCGACATCGGGAGCGAAGTGTGGGGTGACCACGACGAGCTTCACAGCGTGGTCTCCAGGACGTGGCGGTAGGAGTCTTCGAGTATGTCGGCCGAGTGCGTCCAGGTGAACTCCCTGGCCCTGGCTAGGCCCTCGCCGGCGAGCCGGGCGCGAAGCTGCTCGTCTTCCAGCACCTTCTGCATCGACAGCGACCATTGCTCGGCGTTGTCGGGCGACATCAGCAGGCCGGCGTTGCCGATCACTTCCGGCAGAGCGGTCCCGTTTGCGGCGATGACCGCGCACTTGCGGCTCATCGCCTCGAGGACCGGCGCTCCGAAGCCCTCGAAGCGTGACGGAAAAGTCAACGCTACGGCTTGATGATAGAGGGCGTCGAGATCGGCCGAGGGAACGTAGCCGAGACGCCTGACTCGTTTCGCGATGCCCAAGTCGGCTATCTCGCGCGCTATGCGCGTCTCCATCGATCCGCGCGCCCCGGTCAAGACGAGTGTGGCGTCCGGATGACTTTCGAGAAGACGTGCGAAGGCGTCGATGAGAACAAGGTGGTTCTTGTGTGGATAGGTGATCGCGGGATAGAGAAAGAAGTGGCCCTCGATGTCGTAACGCTCGGTCACGGAGCTCATCGAGTCCTTTCGCTGCCGCGGAGAGATCCCGTGCGGAACGACGACCACGATGCTTGGGTCGATGCTGAGGCGTTCGACGACGGTGCGGCGAGTGAACTCGCTCGGCACGAGGATGAGCCGAGCGGCCTCCGCGGAGCGCGGCACCGTAGTCTTGAGAAAGGTGAGCTTGGTCTTGGTGAAGTACTCGGGATAATAGAGGTACTGAAGATCGTGAATCGTGAGCACCGGGCGCCGGGAGCGCACGAACGGGATCGTGCCTCCCGCGTGATGCACGAGGTCAATCTTTCTGCGGCTGCACTGGCGCGCCAGCCACGAGTTCTCTCCGGCGATGCGAAACGACTTCCACTGTCCCGACAGGGGAGCGAACGCGGTCTTGAATGTCTTGGCGAGGCCGGGGTGCGCATCGGCGAACTGGGGCAAGGCGAAGATCGTGTAGTCGAGGTCGGACGAACGCTCGGCCAGCCCCGCGAGAAGTCGCGCGAGGTATGTCTCGGACCCGCCCACCTTGCCGGGCACCATCCACAACAGGTTGATGCCTACCTTGCTCATGCCGCCGCCCTGCGGTAGGCACTCAGGACTCGCTCGGCCGTGTGCTCCCAGGTGTATGCGGCGGCGCGCTCTCGTCCGGCCGCCGCCATCTTGTCTGCCAGGTTCGGATCGGCGAGCAAGGAGTCGATACCGGCTGCTATCGAGTCGGCATCGCGCGGCTCGACGAGCACCGCGGCGCCGCGCCCGAGCTCCTCGGTCGACGTCCCGAGCGAGGTCACAACGGGTGTCCCCTGGGTCATCGCCTCGAGCACGGGGAAGCCGAAGCCTTCGGTGAAGCTCGGGAAGCAGAACACCTCGGCCCCCTTTAGCAGCGGCGCCTTGTCGGCCTGGGGGACGAAGCCCAGAACCTTGACGCGGCTGCGATCTCCATCCGAGATCAGCTTGTCGAGGTTCTCGTTCCATCCGCGCGGCCCGACCAGCGCGAGGTCGATGTCGCGCTCGAGCTTGCGCCACGCCGCAAGCAGGCCGGGCAGGTTCTTTCTCGGCTCGACGGTACCGATCCACATCAGATAGGGACGCTTCAGTCCGTACGTTGCCCTGACGCGCTCGGTGTCTACGCCAGGCGCTTCGGTCAAGTCGACGCCGAGCGGCACGAGCTGCAGGCGCGGCTCGCTGACGCCGAGCCGGGCAAGGTCCGCCATCGTCGCGCGCGAGGAACAGAGCAGGAGATCGGCTTCGCTCATTGCAAGCTCGAGGCCCCGGTTGAAGAAGCTCAGGCCGCGACGCGTGAAGTGCGACGGGTCCTTGAGCCACGCGACATCGTGTACGGAGATCACGAGCGGCGCGCTGCGCGGCGGCATGGCAATAGTAGTTGCGTGGATGACATCGATCGGTCCGGTTGCATGCTGCACGCGTGGACGCCTCAGGCGGTGCCAGCTCTCGTACATCGCGAGTCGCGGGAGCATCACCTGCGCGACCGGAATGGTTGGAGTAAACGGTTCGGGCGGGGCGCTCGAGTGACGCGCGGCGACCCCGGTCAGGGTGACGCCGGGACACCGGGCAAGACGGCGCGCTACCTCGAGTGCCGCAACCGCCGTTCCTCCGGGAACGCGATGCCAGCATTGTTCCAGCGTCATGGCGACGCGCACAGGCTCGTTCACGTGCCGGATTGTCCCACGCGGGAAGCCGACTACCATGCGAGCATGAGCGATTTCCTCACCGGGCGCCGGGCGCTCGTAACCGGCGGATCGGGCTTTTTGGGGCGTGTCGTGAGCCGCAAGCTGCAAGAGTCCGGTGCAAGGGAAGTGCTCATTGTGCGCCGTTCCGACCACGATCTCACCGATCCCGCGACAACGGACCGTCTCTTGCTGGATGCGGCTCCCGATCTAGTGCTCCACCTCGCGGCCCACGTCGGAGGCATCGGCGCCAACATGAACGCGCCCGCCGATCTCTACCTGTCGAACCTGCTCATGGGCACCTACGTCATCGAGGCCGCAAGAAAGGCCGGCATTGCGAAGACCGTCATCGTCGGCACGATCTGCTCGTATCCGAAGCTTGCGCCGGTCCCTTTTGCCGAAGAGTCGCTGTGGGACGGCTACCCGGAGGAGACCAACGCGCCCTACGGGATCGCCAAGAAGGCACTCCTCGTCCACGCTCGAGCAAACCGCGCGCAGTATGGACAGAACATCGTCTACCTTCTTCCCACCAACCTCTACGGGCCGGGCGACAAGTTCCATCCCGCGGTCTCGCACGTCATCCCCGCGCTCATAAAGAAGTGCGTGGACGCGACATCGCGCGGCGAGCGTGTCGTTGAGGTGTGGGGAACGGGCGACGCGACGCGTGAGTTTCTCTACGTCGAGGACGCGGCCGGCGGCATAGTCGCGGCCGCGGAGCGCTACGAGGGGGCCGAGCCCGTCAACCTCGGCTCCGGAGTCGAGGTCTCGATAAGGGAGCTCGCCGCGCACATCGCGCGCCTCACGGGCTTCGACGGAGAGCTGCGCTGGGACCCGTCCAAGCCCGACGGGCAGCCCCGGAGACACGTGGACACGGCAAGGGCCGAGAAGGCATTTGGGTGGCGCTCGGCTACGTCGCTCGAAGAGGGGCTCGCGGCCACCATCGAGTGGTACAAGAGCAATCGTGAGGCGGCCGAGGCGACGGCGGCACTGTAGTTGAGGGTTGCCTACGACGCGGGACCGCTTGTCGACCCACCCACGGGCGTAGGCCGCTACACACGCGAGCTGGGGCGCGCTCTCGAGGCAGCAGGGGTCGACCTGCGCCGTTACGCGGTGGCGCTGGGCGGGCGCAAGGCGCGAGGCATCCGCCGGGCGCGCGTTCCGGCGCGCCTTGCGCAGGCGGTATGGCGGCGCTTCGATCGTCCTTGCATCACGCGACTCACCGGGGCTGTGGACGTGGTTCACGGCACCAACTTCGTGCTCCCCGCCCTCGGGCGCACATCCGGCGTCGTCACGGTGCACGACCTTTCGTTTCTGCGCTCCGACACGTGGCCCGGTGGTGAGCGGCTCGTCGATCTCGTGCCGTGGTCGATCCGCCGGGCGGCCCGGGTCCTCACCCCCACCAGGGCGATCGCGGAGGAGGTATCGGAGCGCTACGGGCTCGGCCTCGATCGGATCGACGTGACACCCGAGGGCGTGTCCGGCGTGTTCTTTGGAGCGACGCCCCTGCCTCCCACCGTGCTCGAAGGACTGGGCATCGCCGGTCCCTTTGCGATTGCCGCAGGGACCATCGAGCCGCGCAAGAACCTGCGCAAGCTGCTGGCTGCATGGAGGGCGGCGGCCGGCGCCCTCGAGGGGTGGACGCTGGTCCTCGCGGGGCCGCGCGGGTGGGGCGAAGAGCTCCCGCCCACGCCGGGCGTGCGGCTCCTGGGCTGGGTCGGCGACGAGACGCTGCCCGGCCTCTACGCGGCCGCAAGCTTCTTCTGCTATCCGTCTCTGTACGAGGGCTTTGGGCTGCCTCCACTCGAGGCGATGGCCGCGGGGACCCCCGCGCTTGCCGGACGCTACAGCGCCGCGCCCGAAGTTCTCAAGGACGCGGCCCTGCTGGTCGATTCGAGTGATACCGACGCCCTCGCGGGCGGCCTGCAAGCGCTTGCCACCGACGCGGCGCTGCGCAAACGTCTCGCACTCAAGGGGCGGACGCGGGCGGCAGGCTTCACGTGGGAGGGATGCGCAGCAGCGACGCGCACCGCCTATGCGGCGGCGGTAAAGGGACAGTCGTAAGGCGCCGCAAGGAACTGTGGCCACTCGAGCAACTGCACCAGGGGGTGTACGGATTGGAAGCCAGGCCGATCAGCCGCCTTGCCCGGGCTCGTGCCGGCGCGGGTGCGGGTGCAGGTGCAGTCACCGTCGTAGTCACCGTCGTAGTCGCCCTGTCCCTGCTCGCTCCCTCCCCGGCGCTGGCCGGGCGTTCCGTGACCATCACCGGAGGAGGCTGGGGGCACGGGATCGGCATGTCGCAGTACGGCGCCTACTGGCGGGCCAAGCAGGGGGCCGGCCCAGGCCAGATCCTCAAGCACTACTACACCGGGACCGACATCACGCCGGCGCCGATGCCGCACAGGCTGCGCGTGGGCCTGCTGCCGGCTTACGGCTCGGCCCTCACCAGCATCTCGTTCGGCTCGAGCGCCCGTAAGGCCGCCTCATCCGGCGGGGTGGCGGTGAAGGTGACGGGCTCTCACCGTGCGCTCGCCACGGGGAGCTCGGGCGACCACTGGCGCATCGAGGCGTCTCCGACCGGCGGGATGCGCGTGTACAAGAACGATCACAAGGTGAAGGTAGGCGGGAGCACCGTGTTCGGGGGCCCGAGACGGCCGGTGTACGTCGTGTACCAGAAGCACGGCTCGCTCGTGCACCTCGATCAGAAGAACAACGACTACGCGTACGGGCGCATGAAGATCGAGACCTACCCGACAAGCACCTGCTCGACCGGCTACTGCGAGCGGCTCGTGCTGAAGATCCCCATGGAGAAGTACGTGTACGGGCTCGGCGAGGTGCCTTCGTCGTGGCCGCAGGCAGCTCTTCAAACCCAAGCCATCGCCGGGCGCACCTATGCGTTCCGCAAGGTGACCTCGAGCGGCCAGCATCGCTACCCGTGCGACTGCGCGGTGTACGACTCGACCATCGACCAGGCCTATATCGGAGACGCGAAGAGAACGGGCTCGGGCGCCTATTGGGCGGCGTGGAAGCACGCGGTGGATGCGACCGCCGGCAAGGTCATCACCTACCACGGCGCGCCGATCGACGCGCTCTACTCGTCGTCTTCCGGCGGCCACACAGAGAACAACGAGAACGTATGGGGAGGTTCCCCGGTCCCCTACCTGAGGGGCGTGTCCGACAAGGCCGACAAGGCCGGCGGGGCCAACCCCAACTTCAAGTGGTCCACTACGATGAGCTGGGCGGACCTCTCGTCACGTCTCAACTCCTACTTTGGCGACGGGACGCTGCAGAGATTCAAGCTCGAGCAGCCGTTCGGCGTGTCGGGCCGCGTCACCGTGGTCAAGTCGCCGGACCGGGGCGGCGCCAAGATCGTGGGCTCGACTCGGACCGTACGAGCTTCGGGCTGGGCGGTGCGGGCGGCCCTCGGCCTCAAGGACACGCTCTTTCGGGTAAGCGTGAGCTACACGGTGGCGGCATCGCTCAAGCCCCAGTACGAGCGGTTGTCTGGAGCTCCGGGGCACGCCACCGGCCCCGCCCATGCGGTTCCGCGCCACACGGGCAGGCGGCTCGGCAAGGCCCAGGGCTTCGAAGTCGGGCGGATGACCCACAACCGCGCCGCCGGCAAGACGGTGTGGCAGCACGGGCATGTGCTGCACCGCTACAACATTCTCGGGCGCGAGAAGGGCGTCCTCGGCATGCCGCTGTCGAGCGTGTGGGGGCCCGGCGCATATAAGGGGGCGACCTACGACAACGGGATCATCCTCGCGTCCCGTGCAACCGGGGCGCACTCGATCAGGGGCAAGTTCCTTGCTGCGTACAGGCGAGCCGGAGGGCCCAAGGGCAAGCTGGAGCTGCCACTACTCGACCGCCACGACAGTGCAGCACTGCCTGGCGGGGGAGAGCTGCAACGCTTTGGACAAGGCACGATCTACCACCAGCCCCGAGCCGCCAAGGCGCACGCCCTGTGGGGCCCGATCGACGAGCGCTACCGCAAGCTCGGCATGGCGGGCTCGGCGTGCGGCTACCCGTTGTCGAGCATCGCCAAGACGTCCACGGGCGCGGCCGCGACCTTCCAGCACGGAACGATGTCGCGCACTCAGTCCAGGCACGTCGAGGTGCGCTGCAGCTAGCCCGGGTCATCTCGCCTTTCGCATCTAGACTGGCGCGATGTTCTCCGATGGAGCGCCCCCCGAGACGATGCCTATGGTCGCGACGATTCGTTCGGTCAGCATCATCTCGCTGGCTCTGCTGCTCGTCAGCGTGGCTTTCGCAGTGGCGGGTCAGCTCACCCTCAAGGCGGCGATGGACCACGTCGGCCGCATCAGCGCCCTCGACGGGCAGACGCTCGGGACCGCCACGGCCAGGGCGATCAGACAACCGCTCCTGTGGACCGGTCTCGCATTGTTCGGGATCTCATCGCTGTTCTGGCTCGTCGTGCTGTCACGTGTGCCGTTGTCCCTCGCCTATCCCTTCGTGGGAATCTCCTACCTGCTCGTGGTCGCATTCGCGGCCCTGGTCCAGCACGAGCACGTTCCGGTGCTGCGCTGGGCCGGAGTCGGCGTGATCGTTGCCGGCATCGTCATAGTCGGGCTGTCGTTCGTTCGTAGCTCGCCTTAGCGAATCGTTGCGAGTCGCTGCGAGTGGGATGGGAGCTGAATGCGCGTTCTGATCACGGGTGGAGCCGGGTTCGTCGGCAGGCACGCACGCGCTGCTCTCCTTACGCGCGGTGACGACGTGGTGGCGACGACTCTGGGCGACGAGGAAGGCTTCGTGCACCTCGACATCAGGGACACGGCCGCAGTGGAGAAGCTCGTGGCCGAGCAGAGACCCGAGCGCGTGTGGCACCTCGCAGCGCAGTCCTCGGCCGGCCTGTCGTGGACGGAGCCGGGGCTTACCTACGAGGTAAACGTCACGGCAACGCATCATCTCCTCGACGCCCTGGCGCGTCACGTGCCGGGGTGCCGCGTCCTCGTCGCGGCGACGAGCGACGAGTACGGCTACGTCACGCCCGACGAGTGCCCGATCGACGAGACGGCTCCCCTGCGCCCGGTGTCGCCCTACGCCGCGAGCAAGGTGGCCGAGGAATGGGTGGCGCGTATGTTCTGGCAGAGCTTCGGCTTGCCCGTGCTCTTGACCCGGGCCTTCATGCACATCGGACCGGGCCAGCCCAGCTCTTTCGCGACGGCCGACTGGGCCCGCCAGATAGCGCGTGCCGAGGCCGGGCTGGGCCAGGCGCGCGTGTTGACCGGCGACCTCTCGCTGAAGCGTGAATTCGGGGACGTGCGCGACGTCGTCGACGCGTACTGCGCGGTGCTCGAGCGCGGCGAGCCCGGAGACGTCTACAACGTCGCCACCGGAGACGCTCGCCCGCTCGGCGAGGTCCTGCGCATCCTGTGCGACAACGCCACCACCGGCATCGAGGTCCTCGTGGACGAAGCCAGGCTGCGGCCGGCAGATCCTCCGCTTCTTGCCGGCAGCGCCGCCAAGCTCGAACGGCTCACGGGGTGGAAGCCCCGGCGCCGCCTCGAGGACACGCTGGCCGAGGTGCTCGCCTACTGGCGGGATTCCGTCGCGCAAGAGACGAAGGAAGCCGGGAGCGCCGCGACCGGGGGGTCGCTGGCGACATGAAAGCCTTGATCCTCGCCGGCGGGCTTGGGACTCGCCTTCGGCCCCTTACGTACACGCGGCCCAAGCACCTCCTTCCGATCGTCAACCGCCCGCACATCGAGCACGTCTTCGACCTGCTCGCTCGCCACGGCATCGGCGAGGTAGTGCTCCTGACCTCTTTTCTTGCCGAAGCTTTCGAGCAGGTCATAGCCTCAGCGCGCGCCCGTGGCGTGATCGTCGAGGTGACGCACGAGAGCGAGCCGCTCGGGACCGCCGGCGCCCTCAAGCACGCAGAGGCGTTCGTTCGCAGCGACACCTTCGTCGTCTTCAACGGCGACATCCTTACCGACTGTGACCTCGACGAGGTCTTCGCCTTTCATCGCGCGCGGGGGGCCGAGGCGAGCATCGTGTTGACACCGGTAGAGGACCCCTCGGCCTTCGGGGTAGTTCCGACCGAGCCGGACGGGCGCGTCCTCGGCTTCATCGAGAAGCCCCCCGCGGGCACTGCTCCCAGCAACCTCATCAATGCCGGCATCTACGTCTTCGAGCCCTCGGTGCTGGGGCGTATCCCGTCCGGCGAGGCCCATTCCGCCGAGCGCGAGCTGTTCCCCGGCCTGGTGGAGGAGGGGGCGGCCCTCTTTGCAACGGGGACGGACGCCTACTGGATGGACATCGGAACGCCCGCCAAGTACCTGCAGGCCAACCTCGACGCGCTGGCCGGTCGCTATCGCTGTACCGGGGACGGCAAGACGGCAGGGGGCTCCCTGATCGGCGAGGGATGCACGGTGGACGCCCGAGCGAAGCTCGTGGCCGCGTGCCTGGGGCCCGGCTGCGTCGTGGCCGCCACCGCCATTGTCGAGCGATCCGTGTTACTCCCCGGGGCGGTCGTCGGCGCGGGCGCCCGGGTGTCGGGGACGATTCTCGGCGAGCGGGCGCGTGTTGGCCCTGGCCTGACGGTGCTCGATAAGGTGCTGGCCGACGGGGAGATCGTTGACGCGACTTGACAAGCGCTGCCGGTTGGTTCCGGGCCGAAGTCGGCGCGCGAGCTACGCTTGAGAAGTCGCTCGGGGCGATCAAAGGAGAACGTATTGCCGAACGGCCCCCAGAACTCGCTCACAGGCCGCGACGCGGGCGGCCCGGCCTCGGGCGCCGGCACGCGCCGTCCCGAGCGAGATGCCTCCATCGTGCAGGCGGCTCGAAATCTCATGGCCGACGCTACTACCTCGGAGGTCGTGTCCGCCTTCATGGGAGCCGGGATCCGCAGCGTCCTTCTCAAGGGCCCGGTCCTCGACGCGTGGCTCTACGGGGCGGATGTGCGGCCCTACCGGGACTCGGACCTGCTGGTGGCCCCGCACGACATCGAGGGGGCCGAGGACGTCCTCGGCGAGCTCGGCTTCTGGCACTCGCCGCTCGACGACCTGCCGGGAGATCGTCCGTGGCACGCACACGCGTGGCTCAGGAAGCGGGACGGAGCGAACGTCGACCTTCATCGCACCCTCATCGGAGTCGGCGTGGAGCCGGAGGCGCTGTGGGCCGTGCTGGCGCGCCACACCGAGGACATGGTGCTCGAAGGCACTGCGCTCGAGGTCCTGGCACCCCCCGCACGCGCCCTGCACGTCGCCCTGCACGCCGCCCAGGACGGCCGCCGACTCGGTAGCCCGCTCGAGGACCTGCGGCGTGCGCTCGACCTGGTGGACGATGCCACCTGGCGGCGAGCCGCGACCGTGGCCGAGCAGCTCGACGCGCTGCCTGCGTTTGCGGCCGGGCTCAGACAGGAGCCCTCCGGGGCGCGGCTGGCCGAGCGGCTCGATCTCCCGACGAAGATGACGATGGAGATCGCGCTGCGCTCGAAGGCCGCTCCTCAACTCGCTCTAAGCATCGAGTGGCTGACGAGGGCGCCGACGCTGAGGGCCAAGGTCGCCCTCATGGCATCCAAGCTCTTCCCGCCGGCCGACTACATGCGCTCGTGGGCGCCGATTGCGCGACGCGGGCCCCTGTGGCTGGCGACGACGTACGCATGGCGTGTCGTGTGGATGGCGCTGCAGGCCGGTCCCGCGATCCGAGCATGGCGCGAAGCCGGGCGTGACATAGGACGATCCTGATCGGGCGGGCAGATCAAGCGGATCCGGCGCGCCGGGGGCCTGGCGGCCGGCTCTCGTCTCCTGTAGCTTTTGTTGTCGAACCCGGCAACCCGGAGGAGCAAATGCTCGACACGGAGTTCCTGAGATCGTGGATCAAGCCGCAGCACCTCACGCCCGAGGCGCTACGAGCTTACAGGGAGCAGTTTTCGGGCGAGGCGCGACTTGCGGTCGTTGAGGACTTCCTCGTTGACGACGTCGCCACCAAGCTCGCCGCGTTTCTTGCCTCGGAGGCCGACTTCCGGGCTGAGTTTGGCCTCTACTCCGTCGAGGGAGCGGTAGACGAGGAGACTTGGGGGTCGGCCGAGCACGGCGACCGCTTCTTCCGCTACGGACGCAATGTCGGCGTCTCAGCCGAGCACCAGTTCAGCCCCAACGCGCTCGGCTACCTCCAATTTCGCACGACCTTTCAGGATGACCGTTTCCGCGCCTTCTTCGAAGAGGTGAGCGGACTGCAACTTGCCTCGAGCGACGACTTCGGCTCGCACAGGATGGCGAGGGGCGATTACATGGGCGAGCATGACGACGACAACCGCAACCGGCGGCTCGCCATCGTTCTCTATCTCACGCCCGAGTGGCGCCCCGAGTACGGGGGGGCGCTGAGGGTGCGGGACGGCAAGGGAGATGTCCGCACGGTTCAGGCGATCTGCAACAGCGCCGCGATCTTCGATACGCAGGCCGGGACCAGGCACAGCGTCGAGCCTGTCACCGACAAGGTCGGCGACGGGGCACGCGCCACCATCGGGGGCTGGTACCACCAGCCGTCCGGCGCGTAGAGCCGCTCGATCACCTCCAGCACCAGCCGACCGGAGGAGGCGTCGGGGGCTTCAGCCGGACGGTGTGTTTCTTGTTGCCCCGCACCACCACCGTGCTCTTCTTGGTCGGGATCACGTAGGAGGGAAGAGCAATCCTGCGCTTGCAGTCCTCGAAGAGCAGGAGCCGACCCTCGTAGGCGGGGGAGATGCGCTCCCCGGTGAGCAGGGGAAAGTAGAGGCCGAAGGCGCATGCGTTCAGCACGAGGAGCCCCACCGCGACGGCGCGCCCGCCCCGCGGCGGCAGGGACTGACAAAACCGCGCCAGCGCAAGGCACAGGAAAGGGACTGCCGGGAGGAAGTAGTAAAGGAAGGTGAAGGAGCGCTCGTGTTCGAGGAGCAGCCACGGGCCCCACGCCGCAACGAAACCGGCGACGACGACGCCGTCACGCCCCCTCTTTCCCCGTCCCGTCACGACGCGCACAGCAAGATAAGCGAGCGCGGCGAGCGCCGGCCACCACAGGAGGGGGTCGCCGAAGGCCAGGATCCTGCCTTGGTGGGGGCCGGTGAAGTACTCCACCGGACGCTTGTCGAGCGGCCACGACCAGGCCGGGGACATCGACGGGTGGATGCCGCGCAGGTGCAGACTCGGCAACAGCATGCCCTTTACCTGGAGGCGGAGGAAGCTGCGCACCCACGAGCCCTGCTCCCAGGGCGCGGTGAGCAGCGAGCCGTCCACGCGCCCCAAGAAGGACAGGCAGTAGACCGCGACGGGAGTCAGGACGAGGAACAGCAGAAGGGAGCCGACCTCCGAGCGCAGCCCGTCCGCGAGATCACGGCCCTCGCCCCGCCTTCTTCGCAGTGAGCCCCAGGCGATCAGGGCGACGGCGAGGACAAGCATGTACAGGCCCGACCACTTCGCCGCCACGGCCGCTCCGCCCAGAACCCCGGCCCCCAACCGCCACGCCGCCTTCTTCCCGCGGCCACCGGCGCCTTGTACCTCGCAAACCGCGCAAGTGACGCTCGCCAGTCCGAGCGTGAAGGCGAAGATGTCCAGCATGGCGATGCGCGACTGGGTGAAAGCCAGGAAATCGAGAGTGAGGAACCCGGCGGCCACGGTTGCGTAGAGCCGCGAGTCGAGGAGCCTGCGCGCCAGGAGGTAGAGGAGCGGCACGGCGAGAGTCCCGGCAACAACGGCCATGATCCTCCAGCCTCCCGACCGGTCGCCAAAGACGTGAATGCCGGCCGCGAGGAGCCACTTTGCCAGAGGCGGGTGCAGGGCGGTGATCTCTGACTTCCCGCCCGGACCGGGACCGTAGAGGTATAAGCGGGCGTCGGGGATGTAGAAGGTCTCGTCGAAGTAAAGGCGGTGAGGTGCCGTGAACCTCCAGGCGCGCAGCGCTCCCGCGACCAATGTGAGGAGGGCGGCGATGGCGGCGTCCCGTTTGTCCCACGATGTACGTTCCCTCATGTGGGGGCAATGTTAGGTGCACACAAGGATTCTCCGAATCCCGCCGCATAGCCTTGCGGGGCCAGGAAATAACTGGTAGTGTCCGGCCCAAGGCGGACCCAGTGGGGGACGTCACAGGACATCGAAGGAGGCAGCATGGAGTATCAGATCCCGACTATCGTGGACTTCGGCTCGATCGCCGACCACACGTTCCAGACGCCGGGAGTCGGCACCAAGAGTAGCGACACTTCGTTCGAGCTGGACACGTTCGGCGAGTACTCGCACCCAGCTGCTTCGTAGCACAGACAGCAGCTAAGACCAACGGCCTCACCTTTCCGGGTGGGGCCGTTACTCTTGGTAGGCCGTCTTGCCACCGCTGGTGCAGGCTCAAGCAGCCCGCTGCGGCGACCGATGCCACTTCGTAGAGCCGCAGACGGGAGCACATCCACACGACTTTCCAGCACCCAGAGATCGAGGTTCATTGGGATCCCTTGCCGTAGCCCTCAACGACAGCGCTCCGCAGGAGGCGACAGCCGACATGCTCGCTGCGGCTCCGCACCGCGGGACCGAGCGCTCGATCCTCACCCTTGGCCGCTGCGCTCTCGGCGTCGCGATCAACCCCGCGCTGCCCCGAGCCCGGCTCGCCCAGCACGGCGACCTGCTTTGCGCGGTGGTCGGGGAGATCGACAACTCTGCAGAGGTTCAGGGGGTGTCTGACCCGAGGGATCCCACCGCGGTGGCCGTGGCGGCCTTTCGCCGCCACGGGGAGCTCTTTCCGAGCGCCCTGCGCGGCACTTTCGTCGTGGTGATCAGCGACGGCAAGAGGGTGTGGTGCGCAAGGGATCACTTCGGCTTCGGCACTCTCTTCTATCGCCGTGGCGCCGAGGGCTTTTTCGCGGCGAGCGAAGCCAAGCAGGTCATCGCTGGGGCGGGCCTCAAGCCCGAGCCCGACCTCGAGGTCGTCGAAGCGATCCTGTTCGGCACCTACGGCGACGACACGCCGTGCGCACTGAAGGGGGCCCGCCGGCAGCCCAAGACGACGGTCCTCAAGGCTGAAGAGGGACACGTCAGCATGCAGACGTATTGGGATCCGGAAGCGTGGCTGGAGACGGAGCGCTACGGTGAGAAGGAGCTACAGGAGGGTTTCGATCACTTCATGGAGCTCGCCGTAGGACGAGTTCTCACCGGTTCCGACGTCGTCTCACTGAGCGGCGGCATCGACGCGCCGGCGATAGCCGCGTACGCGGCGCCGAGCTATCAATCTCGATTCGGCCGCCCGCTGCCCGCTCTCTCGATGGTCTTTCCCAACTCGCCCCGCGTCGATGAGCGCAAGTACATAGAAATCGTGGCCCGGGCTCTTGGCATGGACCTCCACACGTACGAGCTCTCGGGCTCGGGCGCGGGAGATCCGGCCTACTGGGCGAAGCTCCTGGACGGACCGACCCCCACCCTGGCGATAGCCGAGGTGAGAGAGAACTTCGAGCGCGCGGCGTCGCTCGGGTACAGAACTGTCCTCATGGGAGACATCGCCGAGTTCTTGTTCGACATGCGTCGCTACGTCGTGCAACACCTGTTGCAGCGCGGTCGGCTCGGGCCCGCGGCCCGGCACCTCGCCTCCCAGATGCGGGACGGCGGGACGCCGACTGGCGTCGCTCGTCAGCTCGGAGGAGCGGTGACCCCGCGATCGCTTCAACGCTTGTACCTGCGACGCTCGGGGCGCGAGCGGCGGCGCTTCCCGGAATGGGTGGACGCCGGGCGTATCACGATCGGCGAGGCGTCTTCTGTGGTCCCTGCCCGGCAGCGGTGGCGCCGGCTCCAGCTCGGTGCCTTTTACGGCCCCGGGCTTACGAGCGAGGCCGAGAGTATCTGCCAGGCGTTGTGCGCGGTGAGGGTGCGGCGACCGTTCGCCGACGTCGATCTCTGGCAGTTCTTCCTCTCGCTTCCGGCCGAGACGAAGTTCCCGGACTCGGGACGCAAGACCCTCGTGCGCCGCCTGCTGCGCGGCCGAGTGCCGGATGAGATCCTGGACCGCACGGACAAGACCTACTTCAACGACTCCATACTGAAGCGCATCGACTATCCGACGCTGAGCAAGTGGCTGGCGCACCCCGAGGTCCAGATCCCCGGCTTCGACTATGCGAAGCTCGGGGTCAAGCTCGAAAGCCGAACCCTGGACATCGCCGACTACATGTGGGCCAAGGATTTGACGACGGCACACGCATTTCTCTCGCTGTGGTGACGCGGACGGCAGCAACACCCGTGGAAGCTGGGCGCCGGGCCGCCGGAGGCAAACCGTCGCTCTGCCTGCGTGACGTGACGCGGACGTTCGGGAAGGTGGAAGCCCTTTCGCACGTGAGCCTCGAAGTGCACGGCGGAGAGATCCGCGCCCTTCTCGGACCGAACGGCGCGGGAAAGACAACACTCCTGCGGATACTGGGTGGCCTCGTCGACGCGTCCTCGGGGGTCGTCGAAGTGCTGGGGCAGAGAGTCGATTATCGTGGAGGTCGGGAGATCCGACGCGGGATCGGGTTCATCCCCTCGGGCGATCGGACCTTCTACCTGAGGCTGTCCGGGCTCGACAACCTCACCTTCTTCGGGCGCCTCTACGGCCTGTCGCGCAAGGAGGCGGTGGAACGTGCGTGGCAAAGCCTTGAAGCCGTCGGGCTCCCGGAAGCGGCGAAGAAACCGGTCGGTGTCTACTCGCACGGCATGCAGAAAAGGCTCTCGGTAGCGCGGGCCTTGCTTCCACGTCCCCAAGTGCTGCTCGTGGACGAGGCCACGCACGACCTCGATCCAGAGGGATCGCGCCGCGTGCGCGACCTCGTTTCCAAGATTGCCCGCGAAGGTGCCGCCGTGGTGTGGACGACGCAGCGCGTTCATGAGATCGCAGGGCTCGCGAACCACGTAACGCTCCTTGCCAAAGGGCGCACGCGCTTCGACGGCCCCTTCTCGGATTTCGTTGCCACGCGGGAACGGCAAAGGTTCGCGTTGCGGATTGGGAGCGTCGTAAGTGCAGAGGACGCGACCCGCGCCGACCGCTCGCTGGGCGCCTCCGGCGGTGTCTCGATACCGGTAGACGGGGGCGTTAACCGTCTCTCGCTGTGGTTGACGCAGGACGTGACGCTCGGTGAGGCCCTGAACCGGCTGACCTCTCAGGGCATCGTCATTCTCGCCTGCTCCGAGGAAGTCTCCGAGCTCGAAGATGCGTTTATGCGCTTTGCCGGGGAGGACCCTTCGTGAAGACCCGTGTCCTTCCGGGCCGCTCCGGAGCCCTCACGGAGGAGCTGGGCAAGATGCCCGCCTTCTTCCGGCGCGATCTGCTGTCTTCCTGGAGCTATCGGATGGCGTTCTTCGGGGAATGGCTCAGCCTGTTCTTGCAAGTTCTCGTCTTTGGATTCGTGTCGCGTCTCATCAAGCCGGAGACAATGCCCTCCTACGGCGGCGAGCGCGTCGACTACCTGGCCTTCGTCGCGGTCGGGCTTGCGATCACCTCGTTCATGCAGCTCGGGCTCGGCCGGGTCGTGTCGGCCATCCGTCAGGAGCAGCTAATGGGAACTCTGGAGGCGCTGCTCATGACCCCGACCGCGCCGTCCACCATCCAACTTGGCTCGGTTGCCTGGGACCTCGCCTACGTCCCCCTGCGCACCGTCGTGTTCTTCGGCTTGGTCTCCGGTCTGCTCGGCGTGCACATCGCCTGGAGCGGCCTTCTTCCGAGCCTGGTCGTGCTGCTTGCCTTCATCCCGTTCATCTGGGGCCTCGGAGTCATAAGCGCGGCGGGGGTGGTCACGTTCCGCAGGGGCACCACCATCGTGGGCATCGGGGGCATCTTGCTGACACTTGCCTCCGGCGCCTACTTTCCCGTAAACGTCCTTCCGCAATGGCTTCAGCTGGTAGCTCGCTACAACCCGATTAGCATTTGTCTCGACACCATGCGAAGCGCCCTTTTGGGGGGGACCGGCTGGGAAGGCGTGTGGACGACCGTGGGGTTCACCCTCCCCGCGGCGGCGGTGGTTCTAGTTATCGGGACCACTTCCTTCAACATAGCGCTGGCACGCGAGCGCCGGCGTGGCTCACTCGGCCTCTACTGAAAAAGAAAAACGAAAGCGAATGCAAAGGAGATCCATGGACTCCAACACGCTCGTCAAGCGGAACCCGCGCGTCGTGTACAGGGATCTGGCGGAAGATGCCGGCGGCATCCTGCTGCATCTCGACACCTCCAACTACCACAGCATCAATCCAACCGGCGTGGTGATTTGGGAGACGATCGGCGACGGTGGAACGAGCTTCGGAGATCTCCTGACTGAGCTCAAGAGCAAGCTCGACAATTTTCCCGAGAACGGCGAAGGCGAGGTAGCGGCCTTCGTGACGGGACTGAGCGAACGCGATCTGATGCTCGTCGAAGAGGGAACGCCCGCTCAGGGATAGCGGACCAGCTCCTCGTGTCGCCCTTTTCCAGGAGGCGGCCCGAAGTCGACGTTGTCGACCTCGACCCACGCATGGGCGAGGTGGTCCTCGGCCTGATGAGGTATGCCGATGACCACCTCCGCGGGGATGCCCCTTTCGCGCATGACCCGGAACAGCACGAGGGCAAGAATGAGGCAGCGGGGCCGCAACCCGAAGACGCTCAGGCCCTTGTCGACGATCCGGCTGAGCCGGGCCGGATCGTCGACCTCGTCGCGAGCACCGTCTCTGACGTCGAGCCGCTGGACCAGCGTGGACAAGGAATCACGGCGCAGTCCGGCCCGCACGATCAGATGAACCCGCCACACGTGCGCGCCCAGCACGAGCTTTCTCACGCTCGTCAACGGCTTTTCGTCGCGCGTCACCGTACGCACTCCTTGCAGATGGATTCGACGAGGCCGGGGAGACTCTCCACTCGCCAGGGACGGCGTACCTCCCACAATGGGACGCGCGCCACGATGACCGACAGCGCCGACAGGGCCCTGCTGCGATCCTCGTCGGTCGGGAGATTGAGGCTCACCACCCACAGATTCCGGAGGGCGGATGCAGCATCGTAGGGAGTGATGATCACGTCGTCTTCGCCTCGGTTGAGAATGCAGACGGCGCCCAACGGGATCGCAGCGCCGGTGCGGGAGCCGTCCTCCACGGACAGATACACGCGGTCTTCGTCGGACAGCAGGACGGTCGCCGCCGGGAGATCGAAATGCTCGTAGACGTCGGGGCGCAGCCGCAAGAGGCGGGGGCCGGGCAGGATCTCCGGCTCGTCCGACACCCTGCAGCAGGCGATGTCCTCGGCCAGAAGGCGGTGCCCCGCGGCAACGAAGGCGCCCGCAAGCGTGGTCTTGCCGAAGCGCCCGGGAGCGGTGAGGACAAGCGCGCGCCCGTTAACCTCTACGGCGGCCGCGTGCAGCGCGACGCCGCCGGCCAAGGTCAGGCACAGAGCCAGCGGAACGCCGAGCGCGCGCGCCGCCCTCGTCACCGTGTCCCCTTCCCCCGGCACGGTCAACTGCCCCCCTGCCGGATCGATCCGATAGCGCCCGAGGCCGTCCACCCAGTACTCGTAGATCCCATCGCGCTCGTACATTCGGGCAGAGAACCCGTGCCCGGGACGCGGGCGCCAGTCGAGCAGAGGCTCGAACCGCGGCTCGTGGCCCGAAGCCGCCGCGGTGATCGAGAGCGGAGCTCCCGTCCCCCTCCGCAAGAAGGGAATGTCGAGGTGTGAGCGAATCCCGTACCCGTAGCAGGCGCCGACCAGTGGTTCCTGTGTCACGAACGGGACACCTTCAGGGCGAGCGCACGCATCTCGTGAGCACATTTCTGTAGCATCTTTTCGC
The DNA here is from genome assembly GCA_038254435.1 of Actinomycetota bacterium. Classification (GTDB taxonomy): domain Bacteria; phylum Actinomycetota; class CADDZG01; order CADDZG01; family WHSQ01; genus JBBSGD01. Next base: position 38,898 of record JBBSGD010000009.1, on the reverse strand, counting down.
GCCCCGAAGCCGGCCGCTGAGGCAGCAGCTCCTGGAGGGCCCAGCCCGACCGCCACGCCGCTGTGCGGGCCCTCGTGAACAAGCCGGCGCGCGCGGGCCACGCCCTGAACAGGAGAGCCCACCAGATCCACGACGCGAAGTCGAGAAGGGAGCACTTGCGCGACGGGCGCTCGTCCAGGAAAATCGACACCCGAGTCCACGATGGCGGACCGGCTTGCGCCCAGCGAGACTGATTACGGCCGCGACCAAAGGCCGACTCGAGCACTGCACGCGGGGTCACGAAGTCGGAGGCCGTCCGGTGCCACACGAGCGCCTCTGGCGCATAACCGACTGAGCCGCCGTCTTTGCGCACCCGCTGCTGAAGATCGAGGTCTTCCCACGTCCTGCCCCTGTCTTCACCACGGTGGCCCAACTCCACGTCCCAACCGCCGAGTCGCTCCAACGTCGCTTTGGGCGCAGCCATGTTTGCGCCCCAAATGATCTCGCCCTCCAACAAGGGGCGGGCTTCGGAGCCGTGGTGAACCGACGGAAGCTCAAGCAGGGCCTCGTCGGTGAGCCACCGCGGCCACTCACGCAACTCCAGATGGACGGGCATCAGTGGACCGCCGGCAAGGTCCCATGTGTGCGGTCGCCCGTCGGCCGACAGCATGTGTCCCGCATAGCCTTCTATCCAACCCGGGTCGAGAATGACGTCGTCGTCGGTGAAGAGCAGCAACACCCCTCGCGACACCCCTATGCCGGCATTGAGCGCAGCGCTACGACCCAGAAGGTCCTCGTACACGTAGCGGAAACGGCCGTCTCGCCGGCTCCAGCCCCGTACCACATCCGCCGTATCGTCCTCGGACGCGTTGTCGGCGACTACCACCTCGAAGGATCGGGCAGTGCGTTGCGCGGCAAGGGACTCCAGGGAGGTGCCAAGCCAGTCGGCCCTGTTGCGCGTCGGGATGATCACGCTGACGAGAACCTGAGGCGACATCGATCACGCTCCTAGTCGCGTAATGAACCCAAAGGAAAGAGATGCGCTCGCAGCCGGCGCCGGAAGAGGTCCCCTCCGACATCCTCACACACGACGCGCGGGAGACGATAGAGGGGTGCGTTACCGGTAACCGCCGCTCCGCCGGACGTGAAAGCAGCCTCGAAGCCTGCTGCCTCGACGAGCTCTGCGGTTTCCCCTCCCAGCACTCCGTGCGGATAGGAGAAGAATGCGGCTGCGCTGCCGGTTAGCGCCTCGACCGCAATTTTGCTCTCACGGATCTCCCTGTCTTGCTCCGCCGCCGGCAGGTCGCCCAGGGCGAGGTGGCCGACGGAGTGGGCGCCCACCGACATCCCGGGCATGCGCGCCAGATCGGATGCCTCTCGAGGGCTCATGGGGCGGCCGTCAGGCGCATCGCACTCCCGTACGCCGGCCCAGGCGGCGAGGTCGTCGAGCAGCGCGTCCTGTCGCTCAGCCCCTATCGTCCTGAGCCGGGCTTGCAGGTCGACGAACAGGTCGTGTCGAAGAGACCTCGGCGGATCGCCCGCCTGCCGCGGATCGCCCGACTGCCATTGAGTCGCCTGCTGCGCCCCATTCTCGGCGCCTGGGTAAGGGCGGAGTTGCGCGGACAGGGGCTCCCCTGCGAGCACCGGGTCGAGGCGAGGAGGCAGCTTCTCGGGGCGGAGCAGTATGTCCGCCAGGCGATCCCACCAGAACCGTCTCCCGTTCATCATGAATCCAGTCGCCAAGAAGAAGGTCGCAGCCAAGCCACGGCATGCGAGGGCGGGAGCGGCAGTCAGGGCGTTGTCTGCGTATCCGTCGTCGAACGTGATCGCTATCGCCCGCCGGGGCGGGGCATCCGCAGCAAGCCCCCTTACTAGCTCCTCGAGCGTCACGACGTCGGCCAGCTTCTCGACGACGTCGAGTTGCTCGGCGAAAGTCTCGGGTGAAACGGCGAGCCCAAAAGCGTCGCTCGCCGGGCTCGCGATCCGGTGGTAGAGGAGCACGGCCACTCTATGCTGCAGGGCCGCTTTGATGCGCATCTTGGCCCTGCGCGCCTTGCGCAGCGCCCCGCGGCCTGTCACCGCTGCGAAGATCCCTTTCGAGCTCTCACCGCGACGAGAAGCTCGAAGTCGGGGTCAACCGTAGAAAGCTCCGCCGGGGTCAGATCTTGGACCGCAACACCGTGCAGAAATGCCGTTGCGACGAGCACGTTGCCGAAAGCCTTGACAACGAGGCGGTCGTGAAAGACGGGGTCGAAGAAGAAGCGCGCGCCGCGCGACGTCATGCGCCAGTAGTCTCCCCACCGGTCCATGTCGTAGCGGCTGATACGGGTGATGGTGGGAATCGTGGCGAGGCACACTCCCCCCGGCTTGAGGATGCGGTGCAGCGTCCGCACGGCCGCCGCCGTATCGGGGACGCACTGCAGTGTTTGCGTGAGGATCACGCAGTCGTAGTAATCGGACGTCAACCCTTCGCCATCGCTCAAATCGGCTACCACCGTCGTGTGCGGATATCCCTCCTCGACGTGCAGCACCTCAGAATGCGTCACGCCGGAGCCGAACATCTTCGTGTAGCGCGGCTCCAGAACCTCCAGCACGCGCCCACGGATGTCCGAGCGGTTCTCCGCCAGAAACTTCTCGATGTAGTAGCGATCCACTGGCGTGCCGCGTTCGAAGCCCCAGTCGGGGCTGATCGGCGTGGTACGCCTCAGATCACCCCACCGAACTGCCCTCGCTCGCGGTTGGGCAAGCCTCCTGACGCCCCTCTTCACGAGCGAGCGCGAGGATGCCGGGGTCAGGGCTCTGAGCGCGGCGCCAAAGCCGTTTCGACCGCGCCTCAACACCGGGCCGCCACGGGACAATTCGGTCCCTCGCGTCCGGCCATTGACCTTTCGCCTTTCCTCGGGTAGATGACTTGCTGCACCCTCGTCTTTCATCCTATGTACGGCAATGGCTCACTGGGTTCGTCCGTGCAGAGGCTCACTGCCAAGCCGAGCGCGCCCACTCGAGCGTCTTCCCAAGGCCTTCCTCGAGAGTGATCCTCGGCTCCCAGCCCAGCAGCTCACGGGCAAGCGTGATGTCGGGCCTGCGCATCTCGGGGTCGTCGACGGGCCGTTCGGTGAAGACGACCTCGGATTTGCTGCCCGCCGCATCGGAGATCTTCACGGCCAGATCGCGCATTGAGATCTCGACCGGATTGCCGATGTTGACCGGCCCCGTGTGCTCGGAGGTCATGAGCCTGTAGATGCCGTCGACGAGGTCGCTGACGTAGCACAGCGAGCGCGTCTGAGAGCCATCACCGTGCACCGTGATCGGTTCGTCCCTCAGCGACTGATCGAGGAACGTCGGCACGGCGCGCCCGTCGCGGCGCCGCATGCGCGGCCCGTAGGTGTTGAAGATACGTACTATGCGCACCGGCACGCCGTGGGTGCGGTGGTAGGCCATGGTCATGGCCTCGGCATAGCGCTTGGCCTCGTCGTAGACGCTTCTCGGTCCAATCGGGTTGACGTTGCCCCAGTAGGACTCGGTCTGGGGATGGATGAGCGGATCGCCGTAGACCTCTGAAGTGGAGGCGAGAAAGAAGCCCGCCCCCTTGGCCTTGGCGAGCCCCAGCATCCGCCACGTCCCGAGCGCCCCGACCTTGAGCGTCTCGATGGGGTGCTCGAGGTAGTCGATGGGGGACGCGGGCGACGCGAGGTGAAGGACGAAGTCGACGTCGCCGTCGACCTCGGTGTGCTCGGTCACGTCGCGCTGCTCGAGTGTCAGACGTCCGGTGGCGAGCGCGCCGGCCAGGTTCTCCCGTGCCCCCGTCAGCAGGGAGTCGAGGCATAGCACGTCCCAGCCCTCGGCCAGCAGACGCTCGCAGAGATGGGACCCGACGAACCCGGATCCTCCGGTGACAACTGCTCTCGGCATTGATGATGCCTTCCTTGCTCGTGAACGGCCCCGCGCTCGTGAACGGTCCCGCGCTCGTGAATGTCCCGCCCGGATAGTAGGGGACGGCCGGGCGGCTGTACGCCGCTCACCAGGCCAGGGCCCGGCAGCCGTTAGGGTGGCGCCTCACTCAAGACCTTCGGGAGGATACGTTGCGTGCGCTTGTGACCGGGGCCGGCGGGTTCATCGGCTCCCATTTGGTAGACCGCCTGCTCGACGAGGGCGAGAACGTCATCGGAGTAGACAACCTGTCCTCGGGCTCGCTCGGCAACCTGTCCGAGGCGCGCCGCTCGGGCACCGGCAAGTTCAGCTTCCACAGAGTGGACGTGACCTCGAGCGCGCTGGCAGATCTCATCAAGAGGGTCAAGCCCGAGGTCATCTTCCATCTCGCCGCCCAGGTAGACGTGCGCAAGTCCGTAAAGGACCCGATGCACGACGCGATGATCAACGTGATCGGGACCCTCAACCTCCTCCAGGCGGCGACGGAGTCGGGTGCCGGCAAGGTCGTGTTCACCTCGTCCGGTGGCTGCATCTACGGCGAGCCCGACGCCGCGCGGCTCCCGGTTGACGAGGGCCAGGTCTACCTTCCCGAGGCCATGCCCGAATCTCCCTACGGGGTGTCAAAGAAGGTGATGCTCGACTACCTGCGCTACTACCGGAAGGTCCAGGCGCTCGACTACACGGCGCTCGCCCTGTCGAACGTCTACGGGCCGCGCCAGGAGCCGGCGAGCGAGGTGGGCCTCGAGGGCCAGGTGGTTGCGATCTTCTCTCGCAAGATGCTTGCCGGGCGCCCCTGCACCGTGTACGGGGACGGCACCCAGACGCGCGACTTCGTCTACGTGGACGACGTGGTGTCGGCTTTCGTGGCCGCGGCGCAGCGCGGCAGCGGGGAGCTCGTCAACGTGGGCAGCGGTGCCGAGCTGTCGGTCAACGAGCTCCACCTGAGGCTCAAGGAGCTGACCGGCTCGCGCTATGAGCCACTTTACGCAGGCGCGCGGCCCGGGGAGCTCCAGCGCATCTACGTGGACAACTCCAAAGCCGCCGAGGTTCTCGGGTGGCGCCCGGTGGTCGACCTCGGCGAGGGGCTCAAGCAAACCGTCGCCTGGTTCCGCTCGACGGGCTGAGGGGGCTCGGCCCGGGGTAAGGGTGCTCGCGGCCAAGCCCGCTGGGCCGCCTCGGTGCGATGAATGAACGTGCGCAAGCCGCGGTGTCGGGTATGGTCGTCAACGCGGGGGCGCCGGTACGCGGTGCCTCCGTTCTTGGTAGTACAAGAGGAGTTCACGCGGCTTTTGTCGAGATACTTCGTAATAATCGCTAGAATATCGCCCGAATGCGGGTGCCGTGGCCGAGATCCTGCGACAGTAGCGGGACGCCGCTCCGCAAGGCCATAGGACGAAGTAGACAAGAATTCGGCGGGAATCATCTACTTCTTGCCAAAATATGGGTTGACCTGGCCCCGGGAGTTCCGTACGCTGGGCAAGACCCAAACGGGTACCCACAGACCCACGATCGAGGGAGACACCCCCACCTTGCAAGGAAACCCCATCACCGACCAGGAACGAGGAAACGCGGCCGGCAAGAATGCAGCGACCGACGGGGACGAGGTAGCCGTCGTCGAGAGAGTCGGCGACCTGACTCTCGTTCGCAGCGCCGAGGAGTTCGAGGCAGAGTGGGCCGGCGACACCGCTCCTGAGGCTGATCAAGACACCGCTCGCGCCGTCCACCGCAGCTACCGGTGGCTGTCTGCGGGGATGATGATCACGGATGCCGCGGTTCTGCTCGTGTCGCTGATCGCCGTCCACCTGCTCCGTCCGGAGGTCACGCCGCTGACGGCGCAGTTCTACGTCACGCTCTTCGTCGCCCCGCTCGTGTGGGTGGGGGTCTTCTATGCCTCGGGCCTCTACGCTCCGCAGCACTTGTCCCCGCCCGAGGAGTTTCGCCGGCTGATCGGCGCCGCAAGCATGGGAATCGTCCTGCTCGTGCTCGGCAGCTTCTGGACGCAAGCGACGCTCGCTCGATCGTGGGTGGGCATCACGTGGCTGCTGGCCCTGTCCCTAGAGATGGTGACCCGCAGGGGATGGCACTGGCACATGCACAAGCTCAAGGCTGCGGGCCGGCTCGCCATGCGCACCTTCGTCATCGGCACGAACGACGAGGCGATCCGCCTCAGGCACTCTCTGGACGACAGGGCGCTTGGCTTCAGGCCGGTCGGCTTCGCGACCCCTTACAGCGACGTCGAGGAGCTCGAGGAGCTTCCGGTCTTTTCCTTCGAGGACCTCGAGGATGCCGTCGCCGCCAACGGGGTCGAGTGCCTGTTCGTCGCCTCGACCGCGGTGGGATCGCATCAGATGATGCAACTGGCGCAGTGCGCCCGGCGCACCGGCACGGAGATCAAGGTCTCGGCCAACCTCCCCCAGATCCTCACCTCTCGGCTTGCCGTTCAGCCGATGGGTGACGTCATGACTCTGTCGCTCAGGCCGGTGCGGCTCAGCGGGCCCCAGATGGTCGTCAAGAGGGGGTTCGACCTCGCAATCGGGTCCCTGGTGTTGCTGGCCGTGTCGCCCGTATTGATGGTCGTGAGCGCCGCCATCCGGCTCACGAGCCGCGGGCCTGCCCTCTTCAAGCAGGAGCGGGTCACGATGGGCGGGCGTGCCTTCACCGTGTACAAGTTCAGGACTATGCAGCTGGATGCCGACCACCTGCTGAAGGAGCGGGGGATCGACAAGTCTGCCGCCTTCTTCAAGGTGCAGGACGATCCGCGCCTCACCACGGTAGGGAGCTTCCTGCGCCGGTCGAGCCTCGACGAGCTGCCGCAGCTTCTCAACGTGATCAAGGGGGACATGAGCCTCGTCGGGCCCCGCCCGCTGCCCCTAGAGCAGGTCTCGGCCAACCAGGAGCTGCTCGCTCCCCGCCACGAGGTGAGGGCAGGCGTGACCGGCTGGTGGCAGGTGAACGGGCGCAGCGACGTGGATCCCAAAGCCGCGGTGCAGATGGATCTCTTCTACATCGAGAACTGGTCGCTTGCGCTCGACATGTATGTGCTGCTCAAGACCGCCGGCATCGTCATCGCCAGACGAGGGGCGGTGTGATGCAACAGATGCTCGGCGAGCGCGTGCCGGGGGAGAGCGAGGCTTGGGGGGCGGAGAGCATGCTCGAGTCCCGCTACATTCTCGGGCACCGGGTGGACGCGACCAGCTACCGGCACGCGTCCCGGCTGATCGTTGACTGGGCGCAACAGCAAAGGTCGGCGTACGTGTGCGTCGCCTCGGTCAACAACATCATGCAAGCTCATGACGACGCGGAGTTCGCCAGGATCTCGAACGAGGCCGACCTGATCACGCCGGACGGAATGCCTCTCGTGTGGGGCTTGCGCCGGCTGGGGGTAAGGGACGCGACGCGAGTCTACGGGCCCATCCTCACTCCCACGATCTGTGCCTGGGCCGAGCGCAACCACGTCCCCGTCGGGTTCTTCGGTGGCACCGATGAGGTCTTGCGGAGCCTCCGCAGGGTGGCAGCGCAGCGCTGGCCGGGTCTCGACATCGCTTATGAGCTCAGCCCCCCGTTCAGACCCTTGACTGAGAACGAGGATGCGCAGGTAGTGGCCGAGATCAACGCTTCGGGAGCAAGGATCCTGTTCGTCGGACTGGGCTGTCCCAAGCAAGAGCTATGGATGGCCGCGCATGTGGGCAGCCTGACCTGCGTGCAGGTAGGCGTCGGCGCTGCCTTCGATTTCTTGGCCGGCAAGAAGCGCCAGGCGCCTCGCTTCATCCAGAGCTCCGGATTCGAGTGGGTGTTTCGCCTCGTCACCGAGCCGCGCCGCCTGTGGAAGAGGTACCTGCGCCACAACCCGCGCTTTGCCGTGCTCTTTGCCCGGCAATTGTTGCGCGCGCGCTGAACCGGCGCGCAAAACTGCCGATAACTTTCTCAAAGGGACCAAGAGGAGGATTCACTTCATGAAACGAACTGCAGTCGTGGCGGGAGCCGGCGGCTTCATCGGGCACCACATGGTCAAGCGCCTTCAGGCCGATGGCTACCGCGTCAGGGGCGTCGACATCAAGCTGCCCGAGTACGAGGACAGCGACGCCGATGAATTCGAGGTCTTGGACTTGAGGGAGCTCGACAATTGCCTCGCGGCGACCAAAGGCATGAACGAGGTATACCAGCTCGCCGCAGACATGGGCGGGATCGGCTTCATAACGGCCCACCGCGCCGATGTGGCCCGCAATAATGTGCTCATCAACGCGCACATGCTCCAAGCCGCGCACCAGAGCGAGGTGGACAACTACTTCTACTCCTCCTCGGCCTGCATCTACCCGATGTATCTGCAGAAGTCCCCCGAGGTGACTCCCCTCAAGGAGGACGACGCCTATCCCGCCGAGCCCGAGGAGGGCTACGGCTGGGAGAAGCTCTACGCAGAAAAGCTGTGCCAGTATTACACCGAAGAAGGCAAGCTCCAGACGTCCGTGGCTCGTTTCCACAACATCTACGGGCCCCTCGGCACGTACGACGGGGGCCGGGAGAAGGCGCCTGCGGCTATCAGCAGGAAGGTCGCCCTCTGTCCCGATGGAGGCGAGCTCGAAGTGTGGGGAGACGGTCTCCAGACGCGCTCGTTCACTTACGTAGACGATTGCGTCGAGGGGATCTACCGGATCGCCCACTCCGGGTACACGCAGCCCCTCAACCTTGGAACCGACGAAATGGTTACGATCAACGAGCTAGTCGACCTGGTCGCCAAGATCGCAGAGAAGTCGGTGACCAAGCGCCACGACACATCCAAGCCGCAGGGCGTGCGGGGCCGCAACAGCGACAACTCGCGCCTGCGCGAGGTGCTCGGATGGGAGCCCCAGATCAACCTCGAGGAAGGTCTGCGCCGCACCTACCCGTGGATCAAGGAGCGTGTCGGCACGAGCATCGGAACAGCGCCCTCCGCCGGACAGGATTGAACCTGCTTACCGCTCCCCAGAAGCACCTTGCGAGGAGCACCGCCATCCAGCGAAATCAGACACCTCGTCGGCAGGCGCGGCGAGGTAGCGACGAGGTGCAGAAGCAAGGGATAATGCGATGGGATTTCAGGGCGGCGGGCGCTTAACTGACAAGGGAGCACGCAGAGCACCTGCTACAAGAATATGGTCCCTCTTTCGAAAGGGCACGATAGGTGGCTGGAGGAGTCATTTCATCGAGGAGCACAAAGCGGCAGTCAAGGAGCAAGCGGGACAGCACCTAATCTTCGATCTGGGATACGAGAGCGATGACGACTGGTGAGCTTCTAACAACCTCTGTCGCCCGGCGACCCAGCCTCTACAGGCGGGTCTGGTCGCGCTTCAAGGGCCGCGGGCCGCGCGCGCTTCTCTTCGTGGGCATGTTGGTGGTGGCGCTCGAGCTGGGGAACCTGGTGGTAACCGCGCCTCAGCTCAGTCTCATTCTTCTTGCGCTAGTCGTGGGAGCATTTGCGCTACTGGCGCCCGCCGCCGCGTGGATCATCGCTGCGTTGGTTGTGGCCATCGGCGTCAGAGGTCTGGTCGGGGTGCATCTATTGCCTCAGGTGGCGTCCTACTTCGACATTCCTTTGTGTTGGGGGGCCTTGGCAGCCGGCTACCTCAGAGCGTCCTCGATATCAACGGCGGCCTCACGCATCTGCCGGTGGCTGGCGTTACTTGGCGGGGCGATGATCGCTTCGTGGTTGTTCAGTGAGTCCGAGCCTCTGCGCCCGGTGGTGTACTTCCTCTTGCTGGCCGAACCGTTTGCCCTGGTCGCAGCGTTGCTGGTCGACCCGCCCAGCGCCGCCATGCGACGAGCCTTGCTGTGGACCGCGGGAGCGCTCGTCGCCATTCAAGTGCCGGTCAGTTTCTATCAGTTTGCCGCCCATGGTCCCGGCGATCCGGTTCAGGGGACTCTCTTTGGGGCGGGGGCTGGTGCCCACACGATGTCGTCCGTCGCCATTCTGGGAGCCGCGTGGCTCCTGGCCTCAGCCAACCGGAGGAACTTCTTGTGGTATACGGTCGGCGCGGGAATCCTGCTCGTGCTACCCCTCATAGCCCAGGCCAAGCAGGTCTTGTTTGCAGCTCCCCTCCTGTTGCTCGTTGGCCGCTGGCGACGAGGAACGGGTGCTCTTGTCACTCGGATTGCGCTGCTAGGCCTGGCGGCGCTGGCTGTGATCCTCTTCGCGCCTCTCCCTCACTCGACTGTCAACTACATCGACACCGCCAAGACCGGAGATGCCGGCAAGCCCCTAATAGCGAAGTTCGTGTGGCACCAGATCACCACCGACCCTGCTTCCTTCGTATTCGGAAAGGGCCCGGCCGAAACCGTGAGCCGGACGGCCTTTCTGACCACGCCCGCGCAGGTGAACAAGAACGCATCGCTGTCCGCTCTCGGTCTGGGGCCCGCCCAGATTGCGCAGCAGGCGAACGCCCTTGCTTTGCAGGCCTCGGGCGCGGACATTCACTCTTACCTTTCGACCTCGTTCAACAACGCACAGTCCAGCGGACTCGGTTTGATAGGCGATCTCGGCCTCTTCGGAGCAGTCGTCTTCACAGGTCTCTTGGTATCCCTCCTCAGGCTTCTGTGGAGTTCGCATGCTCGATTCGGGGGTTTGGCCATGGGGTCGCTCGTAATGTACGTGTTGCTTGGGTTCGTGTTCGACTGGTGGGAAGAGCCGCCGTTCACGATATTCATCGGGCTTCTCGTGGCGTTGGCGTTGACCGAGCCAACCCGGGCAGCCGGCTCGCAGGATCTCGCGAGGAGCCTCTAAAGGCACCCCTCCTTTTTGCCCGCAAGTCGGTCGCCGTGTAAACCCGCACATCGCTCTGACGGGGGGGGGAGTTAGGTCCCGCTCGGCGGCCAGCTTGCAACCAAGCCCGCGTTCCTGTCTGCAGACCTTGTGGTGCGCCTGATGCACGCGGTGGTCTGCACCCCAGCCCACTGCACATGACGGCACGGAGCACATAGCTATCCTTGTCCACAAGCTTGCGTTTCCCGCGGCCGGTAATGGACAGAGCGGGTCGCACCCCGGCCACTACGTGAACCACGTGCAAGCCCCTCGCCTGAGGGACCAGCGCTCGTCACGATTGCGTACACCGTGGACCTACTGCCGCGGCATCAATCGTGGCGAGGGAACGAAGGCGGCGTTCAACGTCGAGTGGCCCCGCCGCGCAGGTCGCGCGCGCTGGTCGGGAAGTGCTCGTGACCAAGATTAGGAGGCCATGCCAGCCGCTGGACGCTTGCCCTTGGACCTTGGAAGCTCAGACTTGAGGTTTCCAGCTCCACATCTGTGTTGGGCCCGCGATCTTCATGCGCCCGTTTGTGACGAAGAAGTCGGTGAGACCGTCGTGGTCGTAATCGATGGCGGTAACGTCGTCCCCGCAGCCTTGGTTGTTTGCGAGAGCCGGCATGTCGCTTCTCTTGTACGTACCGTCTGCCTGCCGCAGCAAGATGAGGTCCGACTGGTCGGCGTGAGGCGTGGCCTTGGGGCAATCTCTTGTCACGTAGATATCAGTGAGCGGATCGGTGTTGAAAAGCCCGGTGGCGATCGATTCGCCTCCGCCGTTTAGCGCGATGGAGTTGCTCGGAGCAGCAAAAGTCATGGTTGCCGGCTTGAAGTACTGGATGGAGAAGGACTTGCTGTTGACGCGGGCGAGGTCGTCCCACCCGTCTCCGTTTAGATCCACAAGCTGGGCGCCCTCTGCGTAGCCTTTGATACCCACCTGGCTGTCGATGTTGACAAACCCACCACCACCAGCGTTCTTGTAAAGGATGAGGTTTCTGTAGCCGCATACCAGGAGGTCCTGGAAGCCGTCGTTGTTGTAGTCGGCGGCCTGGTTGCAGGCGTTGCCGCTGTTCTTGGGTGCACCGATGGGCTTCTCAAGGCCCCACGTGTTGGTGTTGTCGCGGGTGAAGCTGGTGCCCCCGTGGTTGATCCATAGCTCGTTTGGATAAGGAGGATTCTCTGCCGGGGTGGGGTTGGTCGGATCCCCATTGGGACCGTAGTAGCGAGTGAAGTAGAGATCGGGATAGGCATCTCCGTTGGCGTTGACGAAGCTCACCGTGCGGTAGCGACCATGGGTGCCCCGTGTGAGGCCCAGGGCCCGCGCACGATTAATGAAGGTACCGTTGAGCTGCTGCACGTCGAGCTCGTTCACGGAGGTCAGCCCGAGCCCCACTGAACAAGCGAGGTCCTTTCTTCCGTCGAGGTTCACGTCACCCCAAGCACAGCCGTGGCGGTCCTTGCCCGGAAACTGAGCGGTAGTTGCCACGTTCGTCAAGGTTCCCAGCCCCCCGTTCTTGTAAAGACGGGGAACCGTGGACGAGGTGATGCCGTACCTTAGGTCCTGCGGATTGTGGGGAACGACGAACAGGTCGGTGAGCCCGTCATTGTTGTAATCTGCCGCGACCGCGCTGAAGGTCCGGGTGAACCAACCTATGCTGCTTGACGGCGCCTCATTCGTCGGCCCAAAGGGTGCCGTCACGCCGTGAGCGGAATGACCCCTGGGCACGGCCAGCGCTCCTAACATCGCCAGCGCGAGGACGCCGAGTGTGGCAGCCTTCTTGATAGTGAAAAGCACCGATACCTCCCCATTGTGGCGCCTGACTTTACCGATGCGAGGCAGCGAGCCACCTCGATTGGGTGATCCTACCAAGGCACCCAGCAATTAGGAAGGATTGAAGCGAATTTTCTGGGGATTTGCCCGACAAACTGACGTGGGCTTCGGCGCTTGATTCCCACCGATGAAAAAATGGGGGCCCTTGCCGGTGCCTGACTCTTTGGCAAGAATAGGGGTCGATATGCCCCATACTGGGTAAGCGTCTTCCCAGTGGGGGATCTGCGGGTTCCCGAAACGAAACGTCGGGTCGGGTCCAAGAAGCTGAGGTGGAGGAGTAGTTGCTGTGAGAAATAGAATGATGTCATTGGGGATTGTGGTGCTGGTGCTCACGGCGCTGGTCGCGCCGAGCGTTCCTCGTCAGGCATCGGCTTCCGGCGCTTTTGGGCCGGTGGACGTCGCCCGGCAGGCCGGAATCTACGGCTACTACCGGACCTACTCTGCGAACGTCGCCGACTACAACGGCGACGGGTCGGATGACGTTTTCGTGCCCGAGCACGATCCACAGTCTCCCGGGCGAGGGGAGAGCATCCCGCCCGCTCACCTCTTCACCAACAGCGTCTCCGGGGGCAGCTTCACCGACGCCGGTTTTCCGATGGCCTCGGACCGCCACGGATGCACCTGGGGCGATGTGAACCAAGATGGACGTCTCGACCTCTTCTGTGCGGTGGGGCTGACGGCCGCATCGGTAAACGAGCTGTGGATTCAGCAGTCCGGCGGCGGCTTCGCGAACCGGGCGGCAAGCTATGGGCTTATCGCCAACACTCATGGGCGCTACCGGACGGCGACCTTCATCGACGCCAACGGAGATGGGTATCCGGACATATACGTAACGAGGTTCACCGGATCGAACGGTGATCCGCTGAACCCTTCCCCCCCCGAGCCGAACCCCTATCCCAACGAGCTGTGGATCAACCACGGAGGGACATCGTTCACCTCCGAGCCGAGCTGGGGCCTCTCGCTCCCAGTCGGCGCCGAGAAGGACAACCACGCTTGCAACCAGGCAGTCGACTACAACGGGGACGGCAAGCAGGACCTTCTGGTATGCACAACAAAGTCCATGTACCTCTACCGAAACGACGGCGATCATTTCACCGGCGTGGCGGGTCAGTTGGGCATCGGTGGCGGCTGGAACGATGCGCAGCTCGCGGACCTCAACGGCGATGGCAAGCTGGATCTCGTGCAAGTAAAGAGCGCCACCGTCCGGATCATGTTCCAGAACGACACAGGGGGCTTCACCCAGGTGTTCTCGTCCCCCATGCAGTACGGACTCAATGTCGCGGTAGGGGACTTCGACGGCGATGGCAATCCCGACATCTACGTGGTCGGTAGCTGCAGTGGCACCGCAACCAGCGAACTGCCCGATAAACCAGACCTTTTGATCTACAACCAGGGCGCCGGGCAATTCATCACGCAGTCGATGCCGGCGATCATGCCGCACGGCGGCTGTGGAGACGACGTCGCGGCGATGGACTACAACAAGGACGGTCTCACCGACTTTCTCGTGCTCAACGGCCGCAGGCACGAGCCCGGGCCGGTCCAGCTTTGGTCTTATGGACCGCAGCTTGCCCTGCCCGACATCACTGCTCCAGACATCATCGCTCCCTACGATGACTTCCGTCTGGGGACCAAAGTCGGGACGGGAGGGCTCGTCCCCGTGGACATCGAGTGGAGAGGCACGGACGTGTCCGGAATCCAGAGGTTCACCCTCCAGCAGAGCTCCGACGGCGGACAGACCTTCTCAAAGTCGCCAATTCCGACTCCTACCGCTCGAGGGAAGATCGCCATGTTGTCGCCTGGAAGCGAGCAACGTGAATTCCAGGTCAACGCGCTCGACAATGCGGGGAATACCTCGAGCTGGTTCCCCGGCGGCCTGTTCACTGTGGGGCTCGCACAGGAGGACAACCCCGACTTCACGTATTCGGGGACCTGGGCCAGCGATCCGCTGCTCAATGCCTCTGGGGGTGCGGTGATGTGGGCGAACTCGTCCACCGCCAGCGCTACCTACACCGTTCCTGCCGGGACGCGCTGGGTGGCGTGGATCTCCGACAAGGGACCGGATCGGGGACAAGCATCTGTCTACGTCGACGGCCAGAAGCTGTCCAGCGTCGACCTCTACGCTGCCGGTACCGCTGACAGGACGCTGGTCTGGTTCCGAGGCCTGAAGTCGGCGCAATCGCACGCGGTTCAGATTCGCGTCGCCGGCACGTCCAATCCCCAATCGACGGGCGCCAGGGTCGATGTGGATGCGGCGGCTCTTATTTTCGGGAGTTGAGCAAAACAGAATCCGCCAACACCCAACGGGTCGCGTATGATGGCTCGGCTGGATAGTCGGGCCGCGTCTGCGGACTTCTCGATGAGCCGGAGTGCCAGTGAATAGGCCGAACATATTCCTGTTGGTGATCGATTCACTGAGGGCAGACGCAATCTATGGCGATCAAGTGCCGACGCCCAACATGAGCGCTCATGCCGAGCGCGGCTCTGTCTTTCGGCAATGTGTCTGCACTGTCACGGCGACCACACCATCGTTCTCGTCGCTGCTTACTGGCTGCTATCCCCCCAAGCATGGGGTGCGCGGGCTGAAGGGTTTTCAGCTGCCGGCGTCCCTTACGACTATGGCTGAGGCTCTCGGTAGCGCCGGCTACCATACCTGTGCCGAGGTTACCGGGCCACTGTTGCCGGCGACGGGAATCTTGCGAGGGTTCGACCAGCCCCGTCACCGTCCTGGTTACGGTGTCGCGTTCTTTGCGTGGCGGGACGAGGTCATCGCAAGGATCGAATCGTTTCCCGAACCCTGGTTCTTGCTGTTGCACACCTTCGAAGTACATCGCCCGTTTCGGCCACCGCCCGATTTCGTCAATCGCTGGGACCGATCAGGATACGAAGCAGTCGTAGCCGCCAGTGACGAGTGGCTGGCTCCGGTCTTCCGAGCACTTGGCGACAACACGATAGTGGTTATCACGGGCGACCACGGGGAGAGGTACCCGGAGACCCAACTGCAGACTCGCATCACCCGCGTCGCTCACTGGGCTCGCACGAACCTGCACACCAGCACCACGTTTCCGGCGCTCGACGCGCGGCTCACTCCTCTGGCAGTGGGACACGGGCATTCGGTGGACGAGGAGCTCGTGCGGGTGCCGCTGATCATCGCCGGCCCCGACGTCCCCTCTACCGTGGTCGATCAGCAGGTGCGTCACGTCGACCTGCTTCCGACCCTAGCCGAGCTGTCCGGAGCCGAGGCTTCGCCGGCCGTTGACGGACGCAGCCTGCAGCCTCTCATGCAGGGTGAGCCGTTCCCCGAGGAGCCCGCTTACATGGAAACGGGGGGCGTGAGGCACGAACGAAAGACCACGGCGGTGAGAACTGCCGAGTGGAAGCTGACCAAGCGAGGGACCGCCCCCCCGGTCCTGTACAGCCTGGACGGTCTCTACGGTATGGACGGTCGCAGCCGCCCCGACGACCGGACCGACCTGTGCCATCGCCACCCCAAGGTTGCCGAGGAGCTGGAGGCCGGCCTCGAGCGAGTGCTTTCATCCTCGGCAGCGCCCGGCACGGGAATGACGGCTGAAGAGGAAGCCGTTGTGGAGCAACATCTTCGCGATCTAGGCTATCTCTAACGATCGAAACGGGGCAAGGAAAAGAAGCTGTCAAACTTCTGCGATTGCTAGCGTAAATCGCCCCGACTCGGCTAAGGCGCCGTGCCCCCGCATTTATCGGTTCGAGCAGTGCCTCCGCAGCGCACCGACCAGTTCAGTCGTTGCGATCAGCCCTTTTGGTGGACTGGCCGTAACCAACGCGAGGGGGCCGGCTCCCTACGCGGGTGGACTGACTAAAGATTTTGGCGCCTGAGCCCGACCAAGCACCTATAGGAAAAACATGGGAGGAGGTCGTAGACCTCCCGAAAAGGCAAACCCGTCGTGAGGCGGGGACGCAAAGCCAGGGACCTCGTCGAGAGGGGGACCGGTTACCGAAGGAGTACGACATGTTGCCTCATGGTTCAGGCCGAAAGCTCGCGCTCTTACTAGCCTCGTTCATGATCGTGCAAGTAGCTCCGGCCGTCGCGCTCGCGAGGAGCGTCACAGGAGCCGACCACAAGGTGGGATGGCACTCGCTTGGGATGGACACGACCTCTCCGGCGCCGGCTACAGACCCCACGCCCACTCCCGATCCGACTCCGACCCCCACGCCCACTCCCGATCCGACTCCGACTCCGACCCCGACCCCGACCCCGACCCCCACGCCGTGCAGCGGTGTGCAGCTACAGCCGGGTGACCGCATCCAAGGGGCTATCGACTCTTACCCGATGGGGACCACGTTCTGCCTCACCCCCGGGACTTACGCGCTGACTCAGCCGCTTGCGCCGCGGAGCAATGACTCATTCATAGGTCAGCCGGGAGCACTACTCAGTGGCGCGCACCCGCTCACGTCCTTTACCAAAACAAGCAGCGGTTGGGTTGCGTCCGGTCAGACCCAGCAGGGCGCGGTGAAAGGTAAGTGCGACCTTGGCTACGCGGGTTGTCAGTACCCCGAGGAGGTTTACGTTGATAACAAGCCGCTATGGCAAGTCACGAGCCTCTCGCAGCTGTCCACTGGGGAGTTCTACTTCGACTACGCAAACGACAAGATCTATCTCGCAGACGACCCGGCCGGCAACGAGGTGGAGGCTAGCGTCGCAGAGCGGGCTATCAAGGGCTTCGGCGACAACGTCACTGTCCAGGGACTCACTGTGCAGAAGTTTTCTAGTCCAACAGGTTCAGGCACTATCGTGGCGAGCAAGAACTGGCTCGTCGAGGACAATGATGTCTCCCTCAACCATGGAGTGGGGATCTGTGGTTATCGGGGCGCCCACATCATCGACAACCACGTCCACCACAATGGAGAGATGGGACTTTGCGGCCTAGGACCTGACCTTTTGTTCCAGGGGAACGAGATCGACCACAACAATACCGACGGCTTCTCTTATGGATGGGAAGGAGGCGGCTCGAAGTTCGCTCACACTCTCAACGCCGTCGTGCGCGGTAACTACTCCCACGACAACTACGGGATCGGTTTGTGGACAGACGTGAGCTCAGTAGGCACCGTCTTCGAGAACAATGTCGTGGAAGATAACGAAGCCATTGGTATCACCTACGAGGTGAGCTACGACGGAGTGATTCGCAACAACATTATTCGCAACAACGGCTGGGGCGTGAGTTCAGTGATGGACGGGTCCGGCATCAAGATTTCATCTTCGCCCAATGTCGAGATTTATGGGAACACGATTCAGGGCAACCGCAGCGGCATTGTGTTTTCCCAGTACAACCGGGGGACCAAGCCCGCTTTGATCGACGGCCGTCCTCACCTCAACCGCGACAACTACGCACACAACAACGTGATCGGCTTGACCAGCGGGTATGTGGGCGCGACGATCCGGTCTGGAGACACGCACTTGTGCGACCCGAGCAGCAACAACCGCTATGCTGCCAACAGTTACACGCTGCGATCCTCGAGCTCTCTCAGCTTCCAGTGGTGTGGCAAAACCGTCGATTTCTCAAGCTGGAGGAACAGCCTCGGCATGGATGCTACGGGGACGGTCACCCCAGGGGGCTGAAGAGTCTGATACTCGGGTCCCGCCGACTCCGCAGGAGAGTTGTAACCAGGCTGTGGGTTGCACGTTAGCAACCCACAGCCGGCTTATCTCAGCATCCGTATGTCGCAGAGCCGCCGCGATCGTTCCCCGCACCCTGCCATTCTCTCCACGTGAGCGAGCGACCTCTCCAGTGAAACAGCGACGAGGTGTTGCTGGGAAGCTGGTAGGCATTGTCATGGAAATTTGTGCCGGGGAGAATCGCAGTTGCGCTCGGTTGCTTGCTAACCCCAGAGTTTCCCGAGCAGGCAATTCTGTTGTTACCCACGGAAACGTTGCTCACTGCGTGTTCTGTCCCGCGAGGAATGTCGAGCACGATCACGCCGTTACGATTTCGGGAGATCGTGTTCCCAGAGACAGACACGTTCTTTGAGTTCGAGACGAATACACCGCTGCCCGCGAGTTGCCAGGCGGCAGGTTCCCCTCCGTTTCGCGTTACCGTATTGTCGGTCACCGTTGCGTTAGAGCTGATCTCGAGGACGATTCCCGACAGGCTGTTGTGGGACACACGGTTACCCTTTACGACGATGCCGCTCGAGCTCTGGTCGGTCCAGATCCCGTGACCGCCGTTGTCCGTGACAAGATTGTCGTTGAAGAGCAGGGAATGCGCGCCCACGAACTTTGCCCCTCCCGCTTCCCAGTGGGGGCTATAGCCGGCGGTATTGTTGTAAGCGCTGATGTTTCCTACGAAGTTGATTCCAGAGCCACTCCCGCATAGTCCGAGCTGGCCGTTATGGTCAACTTTGTTGTACAGGACCGAACCCCCCCCGCGTGCGCAGATTCCGATGCCGTGGTTCTTTCGCACGTGGTTGTGCTTCACTACCCAGCCCGGGCCCGCCCCTATGGTCCCTGTTCCTGCAGGTGACGCGAACTTGCTGATAAGCAGGTTTTGAACGACGACGTTTTTCGCTTTTCCGCGGGCGATGGCCATCGGCGACTGCGCAGCTTCCACCTTGTGTCCCGCCGGATTGCGACCTAGGTAGATCCGGTTGTTCGCATAGTCGAAGTAGTAGCTGTTCGAGCCGACCCGGTTCAGCGCTGTGGCGTGCACCAGACGTCGTCCATCGAAGTACACGTCATCTGGGTAGCGGCACCCCGGTGCTGAGATGCGGCAGAGACCTCTTACTCTACCTTGTTGTCCCTGGTTGGTGGCAATCCAATAGCTGCCGGAATGCTGGAACTTTGTCAACAGCTTTGCGCCGTTGAGGTGAGCCCCCCACTGGCCGATGAAGCGGTCGCCGCTCTTGGGGTGCAGCGTCTGGGCCAGCCGGTAACGCCCTCGTGCGAGGCAAAAGGTAGTTCCTTCGGGATGAGATCCCACCGCTTGGTTGAGGACATCGCCCGGATGTATCTGGACTCCTCGACATGTCCAGCTCGCGCTGGTGGAAGCGTGCGCCGCAGAGACCGGCACGATCGATATGGCAGCGAGCAAGACAACGAGCAAAGTCCTCGAGCGCATGAATACCCTCCCGCGAGAAGTCGGTAAGACAACGAGTCGTCAGTGGACCTCACGAGTAAACTCCCGCCAACCCCCTCATCGGGTCTTTCGGGCCCCAAAAATGGTTGGCTGAGTTTGGTGATGCGGTGAAGCTACGCCCGTTGCCGGGTTCTTTTCCTAGGATCGCGCACCAGGCGTGTAATCCAGCCTTTGATTTCTGACGGCGAAGTCCCGCGCGAGATCCACGCCCCTCTGCGGGCCGACGGAAGCAGCATGGCAGTACCCAGGAAGAATGCCAGCAGCGCCTTACGAGGCCGCGAGTAGATATCATCACGAAGCATCACGCGCAAGTAGTCGCCGTAGAGGCGCAGAAGGCTCGGAATCGAGCTTGACTCAGTTAAGAGGGCAGCCAGCAACCTGCTCTCCTGAAACGTGAGATTGAAGTGGTGCGAAAGCGTCGCCAGGTCGACGCCGTGATCTGCAAGCCGCTCCCGCGCCCCGGTGACAATGCGCTCGATGCCGTCCATGCCCTTGGCTGCCTGCTCTGCTCCAACGCCCGAGAATCCCGAGACATTTGAGCCATGCAGCCGGTAGAGGCTGAGCTCTTCGTCGATGAAACCGACGGGGGCGACGAGTGAGCCGATCAGGCAGGCATAAGCATCCGCCCACGTTCTGAAGCGATCCTCGGGAATGGGGAAGACGTAGGAACAGACTTCTCGACGCACGCAAACGGCACTAGCCTCCATGTAGGTCCATCGCCCCCCACGCCGCACGACGGCATCGGCGATCCAGCCCGACTCGAAGTTGGAAAGGGTTGGCTTGCGTTGCACGACGCCGCCCCGGCCGTCGACCACCGTCATGGGATGAACGAGCAGGCCCCAGTCGGTCGAAGAAAAGGTGTCGACCACGCGCGCAACCTTGTCTACCGAAAAGGCATCGTCCGCATCCAAGAGGCAGAGGATGTCGCCACGGCTTGCCTTGAAGGTCGCGTTCAAAGCCGATGCGACGCCTCCGTTGGGCTTTGCGATCACGTTCACACGAGAATCGCTGCCCGCGATGCTGTGCAGCAAGGGAAGGGAACCATCGGACGACCCGTCGTCACAAACGATGATCTCGATATTGCCGTAGGTTTGCGCCAAGGCGCTGCCGATCGCTTCCTCGAGAAAGCGCTCGTAGTTGTAGTTGGCGACGAGCACGGACACGAGTGGATCGGCCGGTAGCTGGGGCAGAGGCAGGGGACGGCTTAGCCGGGCCGTCATTCTCGATGCAGGGCGGTCGAGCTCTCGCCCCCAAGATAGCCGTAGCGCAATAGAAGAGGCCCGGTCAAAGCGGCCGAGATGGCCTTGTCGCGCCGGCTGAGCTTGTGACGCCATTCTACGTCGGGTCTTAGCGTGACCTGGCCCCGCTTGAAGCGACTGGGATTGCCCCATGCAGTGTGATTGGCACTCAACGTGACCGTGCTCGACGATGAGAACTCGAGACCCTGGAAGGGCTCCCCAACGAACGAGGCGATCCGCGCGAGTTGTGCCGCGGGCGTCCCGACGACGTCCTCGTAACGCACGAGGAGCGAGTGGCCCGTCTTGTAGCGGCTCGCGGTAAGACCGGCCGCGACGTTCTTGCGTGTCCATATGAGCGCGCTGATTGCCGTCGAGCGCCGGGGCTGCTCGAATGTCTTTTCCGCCCACGGCTCCATCTTCACTTTTCGCTTCATCGAGTTCGCCACCCCGCGTGGATCGCGGACCAGATGAATCATGTAGGGGTCGACGTTGGGCAGGAGGCGAAGAATTGCGGCTTCCGGAGAGTTCTTGGACGAGTCAACGATCACCCTCGCGCCGGTGACCTGTGCGATCGCGCCGTAGAGACGTCTGAGAACGTCCGCGTAAGCGGCCAGGGAATCCCACCTAGGGTTTCGCTGCGGTGACTGCATCAAGAGGCGGGGAAGCCAGTGGAGACGAGCTGCAGTGTTCTGGAGACGCAACAGCTCATGCATCGCCGGCAGCTCGGATCGGTCGGAGAAGGCAACCCTCAGGATCTCGGCCCACAGCTCGCACTCTTCTAGGCTCTTCCCGCAGCCGCATTGCCAGGCTTCGTGACGGCCCCACCACAGCCATCGCATCTCGCCGGCTGAGAAGAAGCCGTCCATCTCGCCGCAGAGCACATCAAGAAGCGTGCTCCCGCTCCGCCCCCCGCCGGCAATGTAAAGGACCTTTACCCGACCGCTGGCGGACCCGTTTTGGTTGCTCAAGCGCCTATCCCCAATCGTCAGTTCCCTTGGCTTGCGGTCAACGACTGCCGCTTCCTCTGCCGTAAGAGCGGCAGAAGAGCCGTATCCGTAACGCCTCAGCAGCGGCAGCGCTACGGCCGTAGCCGTCAGCTTCTTGGACGGAGCCATGGCCGTTTTCCATTGGTTGTCGCTGCGGACCAGCGTTGGTCCCCTCGTGAACCTAGAGGAGTTGCCCCACACCGTGTGGTTCTCCTTTAGATCGAAGGTGGAGCCCTTCATGGAGACGCCCGTGAAGGGCTCTCCCACGAAGCCGGCAATTTGGGCCAGCGTGACCCCGGGACGAGAGGTCAGATCCTCGTAGCGTACCCGCATGTAGCGGTCCGCTCCCCACGTGCGCCCCACCAGCTCTGAGGCTATGTTCATGCGCAGCCATCCTGCTGTGCTCTCGGCAGGCGACGACCGCGGCATCCGTACCTGCGCGCCCGGTTGGGACTGAAGCATCTTCTGGCGACTCATTGAGTAGGCAACGGCGCGGGGGTCGCGAATGAGGTGGAGAAAATACGGATCCACGTCGGCGACGTTCGAGATGACTGCGGCTTCCTGCGCCAGCTTCGACGAGTTGACGACCACGCGGCATCCGGTGACGCTGTGGATGGCGTCATAGAGGGAGGTGAGTGCGCTTGAGTACTCGCGCAGGTCCGTCCACGACGACTGCGGGCGCCGCGCAGAAAGAAGCAAGCGCGGAAGGGTTCGGAGGCGAACCGTCCTTTGCTGCAGCTCGGACAAGCGACGGGCGTGCGCATCCGCGGCGACGCCGGCAGGGCCGGCAGAGTGCAGAACTCGGCTCCATACCTCGCATTCCGCCACGGTGTTGTCGCAACCGCAGTGGCGTTCCTTCAGCACCCCACGGTCCCAGATCGAATGGAGCTCTCCGGTGGAGAAGAAGCCATCGAGCTGACCAAGGAGGACATCGAGAAGGGTGGATCCGCTGCGGGTCCAACCCCCGATATAAAGAATCTTCACCATCGTCGTGGCGAGCTAGAGATAGGGCATTTCCTTGCGGAGAATAAACTGCATGATTTGTATTACCATTACCATATCTTCCAGGAAGCATGGGCCGACAGACTAGTAGCAAGTGAATCATAGAGGGGCGGTGAGGCGAGGCAAGGCTTCGCCGCGAGTGCGCGCGGCCGGCCGGCGCCTCAGCTGGGGAATCGCAGACCAGGTCTTTTCCAGCCTTACCAACTTCTTGCTCACCATCTTCGTAGCGCGCGTTTCTACGGTGAGGGAGTTTGGCGTCTTCGCCCTGATCTTCACCACCTACAACCTCGCGGCCGCCGCCGCTCGCGCGCTCGGTGGTGAGCCGCTGGGCGTGCGATTCGCAGAGTGCTCCCCCGAGACGTGGCGCCGGGGGGCCGGAGACGCTTCCGGTGCGGCGATCTGGGTAGGCACCGCCGTCGGTTTGGTCTGCGTCCTCGTGGCCCTGCTGCTCGACGGCGGCACGCGCACCACGCTCTTGGCTTTCGGCGCAACGATGCCGCTTCTCCTCCTCCAAGACATCTGGCGATATGCGTTCTTCGCCGAGGGACGCGGTTGGAAGGCGCTTCTCAACGACTTGCTGTGGTTCGTTGTCATGATCTCTGCCCTGGTGTTCGTGGTTGTGGCCGGATTCCACTCGGTAACGATCGTGGTTCTAGCGTGGAGCGGTTCTGCGGGAGTGGCGGCGGCGTTCGGCTGCTGGCAAGCGGGCACCCTTCCTAGACTCGACCGCGCGGCTGCGTGGTTCAGGGAGCAGAGGGACCTGATCGGCGGCTTCTTCGGCGACTTCGTCATCCGGGCCGGGATGACTCGAATCTCGATCTACGCGGTGGCCGTTCTGGCAGGGCTGCAGGCGACGGGCGCCCTGCGAGGGGCCAGCCTCTTGCTGGGGCCCGTGACCCTCGTGTTCATGGGCCTCACGCCACTTGCCGTCCCCGAGGCTGTGCGCCTGATCAACCGGGCGAGTCCCCACCTGATGCGGGCAATGGTGCTTCTGTCGACCGTGCTGGCCGGTGCCGCGGTGGTCGTCGGCCTGAGTCTCCTGGCGCTGCCCGATTCAATCGGCCGGCTCCTGCTGCACGACACCTGGGAGCCGGCCCGGCACCTGATCCTGATTTCGACGGCGGTGCTTGCGACCAGTTCAGCCAACACAGGGGCGCTGGTGGGCTTGAGGGCGCTTGGTGAGTCCAAGAGACTGGTACGGGGACGAGCCTTTGCGGGCCCGTTGATTGCCACCTGCGCCATCGGGGGCGCCGCCATCGACGGAGCCTTCGGCTCCGCCGCCGGCAACGCTCTAGCCACGCTGATCACCGACATTCTGTGGTGGCGTCTGCTCGCGGCGGCCATTCGAGGCTGGAGAGCGAGCAACCGGTCCACACCCGCCCAGCCGGAATCGGGCTTGCCGGCCCAGACCGCGGAGACCCCTACGCTGTGAACCTCTACTCGGTCCGCCTTCGAGCGAGCAGGAACGTGGTGAGCTTGCTGCGCCAACCGGTCGGGAGGTAGATGGTCGAGATCAGCCGGTGGCCGAGCTTGCGAGGCAGCGCCATCACTACCGTCAGCGCGAACGGCTTGATCCGCCACCGCAGTCGATCTGCGGTGCGGCACCGCCAGGCGGCCCGGTAGAGCGCTACCAAGTCGGTCAGCAGCGTCCCGCGCGATTTGCCTTCGACGTAGTCCCGGAGCAGGGTCATCTCGGCATAGGTGGGATTGTCGGCGAGGCGCGGTCTGCCCAGTTCCATGGCCGCGGCCGACTTGCTCAACGCCGAATGCATACGTTCGATGCCGTTGATCACTCGGCGTGTGTAGTTGGCGTCGATCTTCTCGGAAGAGGTCACATTACTGCCGTGCAACCGGTACCCGCTGAGCGGCTCGTCGATGGCCGCGACCGCCCAAGAAAGCGGCGCTTGGGTAAAGATATAAGAGTCGGCCTCGGTGCGAAACTGCTGCTCTGGAATCGGAAAGATTTGCTCGGCACACGTCCGGCGCAAGGAGATGCCGGATGCAGGAGCGAACGACCAGTGCCCTCCAGAGCGCAGCATCTGGTCTCGGATCCAGCCATGGTCCAGCTTGCCGAACTCGGGTATCAAGCCAAATGTGCGTCCGTCGTCGCCGAACTTGACCATGGCGTTGACGATGATTCCGGTGCTGGCGCTGCGTTGGAACTCCCGAGCAACCCGGGATATCTTCCCCGGTCGAAAGGTGTCGTCTGCGTCGAGGAGGCAGACGATGTCTCCGTGAGAGGCGGCGAACGCTTCGTTTAGAGCGCTGGCTACCCCGCCGTTTGCTTTGGCTACGAGGCGCAGCTGGTTGTTGCTCTCGCCGGCCAGCTTCTCCAGCAGTCGCACGGACCCGTCGCTGGACCCATCGTCGCAAACCACGATCTCGAGCTCCGGGTAGTCCTGGTTCAGGGCACTGTCGACCGCCTGCTCCAGATACTTCTCGTAATTGAAGTTGACGATGAGCACTGAAACCAGCGGGGCATCAGCGCGGCTGCCATTCCGTAAGGTCAAGCTCCCTCACTTTCACCGTGGCGCGGGCCGGATACTGGGGCGAGGGACAAAGTTCGCTCGTAGCAGGTATCGAGCGTGCGAAGAGCCGCTTCGGGCGTGAATCTGTCCTCATAAGCGCGTAATGCTTGGGCACCCAAATCGGTGCAGTCCTCATCGGATTCCATGAGCCACTTTATCGACGCTGCCCACTCATCCGTTTGCTCCGCACCGCATATCTGTCGCGCGTCTTGGACGAGCTCGCGCAGCCCGCCGCGATCCGATACGAGCAGAGGGAGTCCCACCGACATCGCTTCCAGCGCGGCGAGCCCGGCGCTCTCGGCGCACTGAGACGGCATCGCAAGAAAACGCGCCCCGCTCAAGAGCTCTGTCAGGACGGCTCGATCGACGCGGCCAGGAAAGCTCGTGCTCGCCAGATCCAGCTCACGTGCGCGTCGGCGCAGCGGCTCCATCAAGGGACCATCGCCGACTATCCGGAAAGGGGGATCGCCTGCCGACCGAAGGGCGTCCAAGAGTGCCATCAGTCCCTTTTCGGATGACAGCCTGCCCACATAGATGCCATAGGCGCCTGACTTGCCCGCACGTTTCCCCACGGGGGTCGTGAAGTTACGAGCCAGTGCAATGCGCTCCTTGGGGATGTGCCACTCCGCCAGCTTTGCGGCCATGTATCGACTTGGCGCCAGAAACAGGCTCACTCTCTTCTCGAGTCGCAGCACAAACCGGTGCAGCCACAAGGTAGTGGCGTATGCGGAAGCTTGCGCCCTGCTCGGAAAACATTTGTGCGTCACCGCGTTGCCGTAGTTGCCGCTCTCGCACCTCGTGCAAGGTTGGCCCTCGGTGAACATGAAGCCGTTGGGGCAGCGGAGCCTGTGATTGTGGACCGTGAACACGAGCGGCGTGTGCGTTCTGCGGGCGGCCACGTGCACGGCGGGGCCCAGGGACGGATACGGATTGTGCAGGTGGACGAGGGCAGGACGAAATGTCGTCATCAGTCTTTCTATACGCTGTGCCTGCCCCCGTCCGTGCAGCATCGCCGATGCGTCCCTCAGTCCTCCCTCGAGCTGATCGTTACGAGGGCGGAAGACTTCCACGTCGTGGACCGTCCCGAGAAGGTCAATGAGCTGGTCGACGTATCGATCCTCGCCTCCGGGCTCTCGATAGGTGCTGTGCGCAATGAGAACCTTCACGCGAGCCAGGCTCGTAGAGCTGAGTGGTTGCGGTCGGCAGGTGGTTGCTCACACATCGGTTAACCGATAGCACGTCTTTTCCATGGTGCTTTTGAAGGCGGATGTGATCAGTCGCTGACTATGCGCGCTGAGCTCTTGTTGCCATCCTGAGGAAGATCCCGACCTCACGAAGCGTAGCTGCGGATCCGAGGTTGCGGCCATACGCGATCTTGTGTCCTCTTTCTGCCTCATTGCTTGAAAGGAGTTGTTTTCGATGGCGGCCGCCATATCTGACGGGCCGGCGGGTATAGCCAAAAAGTCGGCTAGCGCCTGCAGCGCCGGCTGCGGGGCCTCCCTGAGGTCCTCATAGCGCGTGACGTGTAACTTTCCCGGAGCTTGTCGCAGCCAAAACTCGGTGTGCGCACCCCAGTCACCGAAGGGAGTAGCCCTGCCCTTGACCCAATCGATCACGAACTCGTCGAGCGACCTCCCACCGGTCCTCCGTCTCCTCTTCTGGTAGTAGTAGTTGGAAACAGCGACGCTGCGAGGGTCGCGCACTATCAGTGCGATCCTTCGTTCGTCATCACAGAATCGCTCGTGCGTCTGGATCAGCCGGCCGCCTCCGGGAAGTATCGGGGGCGCCGCGAGGTGTCGTCCTATGTAGGGTATGGCGTCCCCGACCGCGAAGAAGTCCGCGGAGTCCTTCTGGAGCAGCTCGAAGAGCATGAACCTGACCCATGTCGTCCCCGACCTGGGATAGGTCGCCAGGAACGTATCGGAAGGAGTCAGGCCCCTATGCCGGTACCTCAGCAAGGGAAGACGAACGGCTCTATGCATGAGCGCTTGTTTCGCGCGCCGCCGGCCGAGCGACTTGATTTGTTCGTTTGTAGGAAAAGACATCACGGCATCGAGCGTCCTAATCCGGGTGCCGGGGGCGTGTGTGCCCAGCTGATCCTAAACGGTTGTGTCCGGGGCGTAGTAACCGTATCCACCGCCGTAAGTCGTTGAACGGCTGGCGTCCACGTTGTTCAAGACCGCCCCGATGACCGGAGCTTCGACGTTCGCAAGATTCCGCTGGGCCTCTGCGATCAACGTCGGTGTAGTGCTGCTCCCGTCGGTCACGAAGAGAACACCGTCCACATGCGGCACCAGACTCAAGGCATCGGATGTCAGCAGGGCAGGAGCTGTGTCCACGAGCACGAAATCGGCCATGCTGCGCAACTCGTTAATAGACTTGGCCATTCTCTCCGACACAAGTAAGTCTGCCGGGTTCGGCGGCATTGGGCCGCTCGTCAGCAAACGGAGATTCCTGTGAGGTGTTGCTACCAGCGCGTCCCGGACGGAAATCGAGCCGGTCAGAACGGAAGCAAGCCCGGCGTTGTTCTCGACCCGGAAGAACTCGGCGAGCCGCGGCTTGCGCATGTCGCCGGCCACGGCGATGACCTTCTTGCCGGATTGGGCGAGAGCGAGGGCGAGGTTTGCGGTGGTGGACGTTTTGCCCTCTTCGGCCCTTGCGCTCGTGAGCAGGAGCACCTTGAGATCGTGCTGAGAAGCGGCAAACAGGACCGCGGTCCTGAGCGTTCTGTAGGACTCCGCCGCCGGGGAATGCGGATCCGTTGCGGTTACCAAGAACGGCCGTGATTTGTGCCGCCATTTCGTTACATGCGGGACGATTGCGAGGACGGGCGCGGCGATCGCGCGTTCGATATCGGCCCGGCCTCTGACGCGCGGGTCAAAGCGCTCTCGCATCAGAGCGAATGCGATGGCCAGCACCAAGCCACTGAAAAACGCCACTCCGAAGTTCCTCCGGTAGGAAGGGCTCGAGGGTTCGTTGGATAGGTCGGCGCTCTGCACGACGCTACC
Organism: Actinomycetota bacterium; assembly: GCA_038254435.1. Classification (GTDB taxonomy): domain Bacteria; phylum Actinomycetota; class CADDZG01; order CADDZG01; family WHSQ01; genus JBBSGD01. The sequence goes on along the minus strand of JBBSGD010000009.1, from coordinate 10,527 downwards.
CACATTGAGACCAATCTGCGCGCTGGATTCAAAAATTTGGGCCTTGAGGAGCGTGCGTTGCTGCGTCAACACATTGACTTGGCCCTGCAGGCTCGAGCGCTTGCCCGGATCGGAGTCTGGCGTGTTGTCAAGCTGTGTTCTCAACGATTTGATGTGTTTGTTGTAGGCGGTGATGCGAGCATTGATCTGATCAACGGTGTCGTTCAATTGCCGGCTTGCGTCGTGCTGACGGAACTTCAGGTAGGCGTCCGTGACCGCCTGTGCACCGGCCTGCGCCTCACCTGGATTGCGAGCCGTGTAGGCAAAATCTATGATCTGGCTGTCTGTCTCGGGGCTGACGGACAGGCCATTCATCAGCTCCCCAGAGTCCAGTGGGGTTGAGGTGTCCTTGAGCTTCTTGGCGGCGAGGTCGGTCACATCGGAGGAGGCTGCGATCGAGGACTGAGTCGGGAGGTTCATCTCCGGACCCAAGGCCGCCGGCTGTTGTCCGGGCACCGAGCTCGGAAACGGTTTGAGAAGAACGCGGGCGGACGACGAATAGAGCTTAGGCTGCTGGCTCGTGAAATAGTAGGCAGCCAGGAGAGTCACGGCCACGATTACGAGACACGACCACTTGCGATACCACACTGCGTCGAGGTAACGCCGCACGTTGTCGGCGCTCTCTGAACCATGATCGGGCGCCATGCGTCGATTTCGATTTTCGTACATGAATTTCCTCTTGTCCTAGGGTCGTGTCAAACCGAGTCCGGCGTGCTCTGCCGTCTGGTCCTTGTGTCGCGTCGCGAGCCCGTACGCGAATACATCGGCTTCGAACCCGCGCGACGTTAGGCGATTTTGGGACGGGACCGCAAGGAGCCTCTTCGGACCTCTCCTCGATTCCTCGGCACCGCCGCAGCCGCGCCGGCATCTTACCTTCACCGACGCTGCCTACCCCACTTTGAGGCGCTTACGCCGATGCGCTGCGAGGAGCCGCCTCTGGCCGCATCTCACGTAAATTGCCCAATGTTGTTGCTCGTCCCGCCCTCCGCCAACTATGCTCCTCTCGTTAGGGGCCTCTCGGTGACCCCCACGGGGTACTTGTTGCCACGATCGAGGCAGTCTAGTATGGTTACCAAGAACTGACAATGCTGGTCGGATGGTCTGCAAGGGCCGCCCATTTGAGTGGTCCCAGAGGGACTAGGAGGAGGAACGGAAGGTGAAAAACCTGAAGCTCTTCGCAGTCGGTGGACTGTTGGTTATCGTCCTTGGATTGCTGGCCGGACCCGCTTTTGCAGCCGGATCCGGAGGCGCCCAACCGCCCGGCCAGAAGCCGCACGTCCTCGGCAACGCCACCGTAAAGGGCGGTGGATCCAACGTTCTCGGAGTGACACACGGGTCGAGCAGCGGCAGCACCGGTACCATCGGAAGCACCGGCGCCACCCTGCCCTTCACGGGCGCCGAGCTTGCCCTTTACATAGTGATCGGCGTTTCTGCGATTGGCGTCGGCACCTACGTCGTGCGGCGCACGCGCCGTCAGGTCGCCTAAGGAAACCTACAGCGAGACCGGGTTCCGTAGGAAGCTGGTCACGCCGTCCCACAGCCCCGACAATCCGGGGCGTGAGGTCGCGGACTCTCGGGCGTCGATCCTGACGGGTCCTAGCAACGAGCCTTGATACCGGGTCAGACCTCCTTTGGTCTGGCCCGGTCCGCGTGTCACCTTCCATCCGGACGGCAAACGGAGCGCGACGCTCAGCTTCGCGTCGATTGCCAGAGGCTGAGGTTCGACCTCGAGCGAATACCGCCCCTTGGTGAGGGGCAGGGTGTAGGCGACCGTGAAGGTCGCCGTCTTGCCCTGGGGGATGCTCACGTTGGTACCGATGGATTCGAGGTCGCCGTCTCGCTCCGGGTAGACTTTCGCCGCCCGGCCATCGAGGGTGGCCCCGGTCACCCGAGCGCGGTGCGGGACATAGATCTCGAGGTAGCTGATTGCCCGCGGGGACGGCCGCCCACCGCGCACGTAAAGGGGCAGTCCGTCCGGCGCGTGGTTGGCGATTCTGACCATCGTGGTGCAGCGGGCCGTCTCTCCGCTGTCGAGATTGCAAGCGTGCCGGACCGTGCGCCGCATCCAGTAATCGAGCTTGTCCGCTCCGAGGTTCTGACTGTTGACGACGACGACGTCCTGGGCTTGGGAGCCGACCTCTCCGCTGGCGCCGAGCCGTTCCACCCGCCTTTGCTGGGCAGGATCAAAAGAGACGAACCGCACATGACCTGCCGCCGCCGCCGTGCTGATTCGTTGAATTGCGCTGGTGTCGCCGAGCCCACGCGCCACAATGTGCTTGAACCCTTCCCGGCCGAGGACTGTGAGGCTGTCGCGTCTCACCTGGGAGGGGCCGCCCAACTGAGAATAGGCCCGGGAGTAGACGTACTGGGGAATGCCGGGCGGAAGAACGGTGCCAGCCCCCCGCGGCAGGGGTAGCCGAGTCCCGGGAGGGAGGAGCGCAGCAAGGCCACGAGGATCGACCAGGATGGCCCCGTTGGTGTTGCTTCCGGCCGTGACCTCGTAGAGGCGGCGGGCAACCGCAGCCACGTCCGGGACTCTCGGCGAGGCCGAGGTGTTGACCCACCCTGTGGTGTCGGCCTTATAGCGACCGAACCGTCTGTGAAATCCGGGAGGAGCAGGTACGCGCTGGAGGGGAACGGACGCGGCCAGCTTCTTGTGGTAGTAGAAGCGCCCGAGCTTCAGCTTGCCGCCGTCGGCGCTCAGCGTTCCAATGGTCGAAACGATCCCGCCCGCACCCCGCAGCTCGGCGTTGTTGAGGAACAAGACGAGATACCTCTTTGCGCCGTTGCCGCCGAGCAAGGCGGGCGCGATGCGCGCCGCGGCGACACCCTTGCGGGTAGCCGATTCGATCTCGCGCGTGCGCACCTGGAGCTGAACGAGCGCGTCGTACAGAGGCGGGACCAGCCAGCCCGAAGTGTGAACCTTGAGCGATGCTCCGAGCGCGGCGAGGCTGCCTGACTCAGCTTTAAGGGGCGCACTCAGGCCGCGTACGAGCGGCAGGTTCACGGTGCCGTCGTGGATCAGGTCCCCACCGACCGCACGGTCGAGCTTGGTCCTGAGTCGCGCCGCGTCGCCGACGACCGAGTCCGCTCCCTCGGCCACGGAGCGCACTGCATCCACGTTCTGGCCGACGATCGGGACGAAATGAAGGACGTTCGCCGGGAATCCGCCGAGGTTACGGGCCGCCCGGGAGAGGTGGCTTTCCGCATTTTTCAAATCGAGTGAGGACAGCGACGCCGGGGAGCGAGTCAGCGTCGAACGGGCCTGGTAGAGGTCAATTCCGACCTGTAGGGCGACGTAGATCGTGGCCACGATGATGAGCGCGATAGCCAGGGTGATAGCGAGGAGCGTTTTTCGGACCATGAGCCTGGAGCGGCCTCAGCTACTCGCCGTTAGGCCATCGGAGCGGCCCCTCCAAGTTCTAAGAGGACGTGGGCCGGGGCGTTCACCCCGGCCTGTCAAGAGGCAAGGGCTGCGTTTCGTCCGCATCATCAGGGGACAATATCGCGCCGACGCGCCCTCAGTCCGCCGCCGCAGAGCCCGGTGTCGTTGACTTGGCTTGCTCAGAGAGCGGACCGCATAGAATCTGGAAATGAGTGCGGGGCATGCAATCAGGCGTGCGCCAGGCTACGAGGCTCTCGCGAATCGGACTGAATTGCACCCCTCGATCGGCCGAAGAAGAACATGGCAGCACGCACCGGGTGGATCACGAGAGGCGGACCGATGCTCGAAGGAAAGCTAGAAGAGTTCAACCTTGCCGAGATCCTCGGCCTGGTCGGCAAACCGGACCGCGCCGGCACGCTCGAGGTAGGCCGCCCCGGGGGCCGCGGCAAGATCGAGATCAAGAAAGGCTCGATTACCCGGGCCGAGTCCAGCTTCGTGCACAAGTCCCCGCTCGACATGATTGCCGAGGCCGAGGCTGTTCCCCGCGAGGAGCTGCGGCGCGCAGCCGACCTCAGCGCGACCTCTGGCGACTCCCTCGAAGAGGTCCTCGCCGCCGCCGGCCTCGTCACCGAGCGCCTGATGCAGGCGGCGCGCCTGCGCCTGGTGCAGGAGGCCGTCACAGACCTTCTCGACTGGAAGTCGGGCGACTTCTCGTGGAGCCCTGGGGTCGAGCCCGGCGGCCTCTCTCCCGGTCTCTCTGTGGAAGAGACGCTGGTCGGATCCGCCGAGTCGCTCGAGCTCACGGTAGTGCCCCAGGTGCCCGACGCCGAGCCCGAGGATGCCGGGCCGCCCGAGGTTGCCTCCGAGCCCGAGTGGGGGGTTGTCCCTTGGTCCGGACCGTCCGAAGCCCCGGCGGTTCCGGGGTCGCCCGAGGTTCCGGGGTCGCCCGAGAGCCCGCCCCCTGGAGCCGCGCGCAACGAGATGCCCCCAGCCCCGCCCGTGGGTGCCCCGCCACCACCCGCCCCCATGTCGGCCGATGACGAGCCTTTCAGGATCGCCGTCGTGTGCACGGGAAACCGGTTTCGCAGCCCGGTCGTTGAGGGCTTCCTGCGCAAGTACCTGGAGGACCAGGAGGCGCTCGTGGCCTCGGCAGGAGTTCGGAAGCTCGACGCGGCCCCCGTGCTCGAAGAGGCCAAGGCCCTGTGCGGGGCGGTTGGGGTCGATCTGTCTACTCACCGGGCGCGTAGCTTGGAGGAAGTCGACTTGGCGGCCGCCGACCTCGTCATCGGCTTCGAGAGGGCGCACATCGCAGAGGCGGTTGTACACGCCAACGCCCGCCCCGAGGTCAGCTTTACCCTTCCGGAGCTCCTCGAGCTGAGTGAGGGCTACGCACCAGCGGCCGGCTCCGAGGGCCCGGCCGGAGCGCGGGCAATCGTGGCCACGGCGGCCGAGAGGCGAGGCGACAGGCAGTGGGACGGCTCCCTGGAGATTCCCGACCCTATAGGCCAATCGCCGGATACTTACGCGGCGACGGTCACGCTGCTGCGCGACTTGTCGCGCAGTCTGGTCGACAGGTTGTTCGCCGGTGGCTCGCGTCCGGCCCCCGCACCGCCTCCTCACGCGGCGCCTGCGCTGCACATCAACCGCTGACCGTCGTCCTTCAGCCCTTCTCCAGGAGGAACTCGCCGAGATCCGGCGCCGGCCGCGGCCTGGGTGGATACTCCGGAGAGGCATAGCCGGCCAGCACGAGCGCCTGGGGCTCGACCGCGGCGGGAAGCTCGAGGTGGCGGCGTACGACGTCACGGCAGAAGACCGGGGCCGAGATCCAGCACGAGGCGATGCCCTCCTCGGTAAGCCCGAGCATGAAGGCCATCAGCCCTGCACCCAGCGAGTGAGCGAAGAGGCTCCACTCGGCCAGCTTGCGGCGCTCGTCGGAGTAGTCGTGGGCACGGGCGAGATCGGCACAACACACGACCAGCAAGGGGGTGTGGCTGAGGAGCTCGTGGCTGCGCCTCACGATCGCGTCGATCCGACGGGAGGCGAGGCCATCGCCGATGAGATCGGCCCGCCAGCGCTCACCCATGGCGACCGACAGGTCCCTTCGGGCGGCCTCGGACTCGAGCGTGACGAACCTCCACGGCCTGCTGTGGTGTGGGGCCGGGGCCTGGACGGCGAAGCCCACGGCTCTCGCCACCGCGTCCCGGGGGACCGGATCGGGCCGGAAGCTGCGCACGCTGTGCCGGGCTGCAAGCACCTGCGAGAGGTTCATCCGACCACCCTAGCGGGGTCCGCTGGACGCAACGGGTCGGATGTGGGTCGTTGCAGGGCCCGTGCCATGGCAGAAGACGGTAACCTTCACATCGATCCGCCTAATGGGACTACATCCTGACCGAATGGGATGGTTGTCTCACGGCCACCGGAGGGTGAGCACCGCGTCGGCCCGGACGGTTGAGAGTCCTAAGTCTAGATAGTGCCCCCTCCGGTGACGGGGAGACGGAAATGGCTGGTGGGATGTCGTGCCGCGAGCACTATCCATTAGGTCGCCGTCTTGTCTCTCCAGGTCGAATGGTTGGACGACAGAGAGGAGGGCGAGTGCTTTTTGTTGGGATCGACTGGTCTGAGCGACACGACGACTTCTGCATCCTCGATGAGGTGGGGGGCGTCCTCGCGCTCGGCCGGGTGCCAAGCGGTCTCGATGGGGTGAGACGGTTGCATGCTGCTATCGCCGAGCAAGCTGAAGAGAACGAAGGGGTCGTGGTCGCGCTCGAGACCGATCGCGGTCTCTTGGTCAAAGCGCTCGTCGCCGCCGGCTACGAAGTCTTTGCCGTGAACCCATTATCGGTGAGTCGTTACCGGGAGCGCCATTCCACCTCGGGAGCGAAATCTGACCCTGGGGACGCCAAGGTCCTCGCGGATCTGGTGCGCACCGATCGTCATAACCATCGCAGCCTCGCGGGCGACTCAGAGCTCGCAGAGGCCTTGAAGCTGCTCGCTCGTGCCCACAAGGAGTTCATCTGGGACCGGCAGAACCACGTGAACTACCTGAGGAACCTGCTGAGGGAGTTTTATCCCCAAGCACTGGTCGCCTTCGGCACCGACCTCGCATCATCCGACGCCGTCGCCGTTCTCAAGGTGGCGCCCACCCCGGAGCTCGGAAAGAAGCTGTCGCGTTCCAAGATCGCGGCGGCACTCAGCCGTGGAGGGCGCCAGCGCAACATCGAGACCAAGACCGTTCAGATTCAGGAGGCATTGCGCTCCCCACAGCTGTCTGCTCCGCCGCGGATCAGCCAGGTCTCAGGCTTGTTGGTGACGTCGACGATGGAACTGATCGAGGGCCTCAACGGGCATATCTCGAAGCTCGAAGGCAAGTTGAAAGAGCATTTTGAAGAGCACCCGGACGCCGAGATCATCCTCAGTCTTCCCGGACTTGGCGTTGTCCTCGGCGCCCGGGTCCTAGCTGAGTTCGGAGATGATCCGAACCGCTATCAAGATGCTAAAGCGCGCAGGAACTACGCAGGCACCTCGCCGATCACTAGGGCCTCGGGAACGAGACGTGTCGTCTTGGCTCGCTTCGCCCGCAACCGCCGCTTGTTCGATGCCTGCTTCCTATGGGCCTTCTCGGTCATTTCTCGATCTCCTGGCACACGTCGCTACTACGACTTACATCGAGCGAGGGGCAAAACGCACAGTCAGGCACTCCGTGCGGTGGCTAACCGGATGGTTGGGATCCTCCACGGGTGTCTCACGACCCGCGAGTTCTATGTCGAAGAAAAGGCTTGGACAGTCGTGGTGCCTATCGCTGCTTGACACCTTACGGACGTGGGATGTCTAGACTCCGCGCACAGAACTTGGTCAACGACGTAAATCAATCGGAGCGGGCGACGAGGCCGACGCTGAGCTCATGGCACGAGATGGCGGTCACCTCCCAACGGCCCCCAATCGGCGCGTGCGCGGGGAGAGCGCTGAAGATCACCCAGGAGCATTTAAGGAGCCAAGATCTTTCGCATCGTCGTCGTGTGCACCGGCAACCGGTTTCGCAGCCCGGTGGTCGAAGGTTTCCTGTGCAGGCAGCTCGCGCCTCACGGCGTGTCGGTGGAGTCTGCCGGCCTCCAGAAGCTCGGCCCGGTCCCCGCTCTGCCCGAGATAGTCGCGCTGTGCGCATCGGTCAATCTCGATGTTTCCGCACATAGGGCGAGGAGTCTGTCGGGGCTCGATCTCGTTTCCTCCGACCTCGTCATCGGCTTCGAACGGGCTCACGTCGTCGAGGCCGTCGTGGAAGCGCATGCTCGGAGAGAGGCGACCTTCACGCTTCTCGAACTACTCGAGCTGTGCGACGGAATCGAGGTGCCTCCGGGGACGAGCCCGCACGAGCGGGCCCGCGCCATCATTGCCCGGGCCGCGGCCAGGCGCGGACGGCGCTTGTGGCCGGGTGCCGACAACGAGATCCCCGACCCGCTCGGCCAGCCCGGTAACACTTACGCCGCAACGGTGAAGTGGCTGGGTGCCCTGTCCGAGGAGCTGGCGCAAACACTGTTCGGCTCGCCCTCGCCCTCGCCCGAGGGCCTTTCCTCGCCCGACGGCTAGGAGCCGACCGGTCTGGGGCCCTCGACGCCAATCGCCGCGGTGACTTCGCTTTCCAGACCTCTTGCGAGAGGGAACCGTGATCGAGCCCCCCTTCGTTGCCCGCCACAGTGACGCGGCGCTCGTCGCCGGTCACGCGCGAGCCGCGGCCCGCCTGCGGCTGTGGGTCGGCCTTGGAATCGAAAGAGGTGTGCATCTTTGGGAAACCTATCCGTCGGGGATGGGGACGGCGCTTTCTGCGTTGTGTGTCCATTTACTTGCGGGAGACGCAAGTTTTTGCACAAAGGTCGGCCGAGGAAGGCACTGAGTGTGGTGCAAGACACACCGAGTGCACCACGTGCACCACGTGCACCAGGCCGATGTGCGGAAGGGGGTAGGCGAGATTGTCCGCCTGCCCTGCGACGAGCAAGGAGCCGGATCACTCCCTCATCGCCTCCACTCACGACCCACTACGATCACCCCCTTGGGTTCCAGAGGCAAGGACACGAGCAGCGGACACGCTTCACTCGGGGCACGTGCCCGGTCCGCGCCGGCCGGCGGAAGGAAGGCAGAGAGATGAGCCAGAACGTTGTGATCACCGGGGCGAGCGCGGGGATAGCCCGGGCCACCGCGCAGCAGTTCGGCGCTCGTGGTGCGAACGTTGGCCTGCTCGCCCGTGGGCGGGCCGGACTGGAGGGGGCGGCCAAAGACGTGGAGCGGGCCGGTGGGAAAGCACTGGCGGTACCGACCGACGTGGCCGACTACGACCAGGTCGAGGCCGCGGCGAAGCGGGTGGAGGAGGCGTTTGGCCCGATTGACGTGTGGATCAACGTGGCGTTCACGTCGGTGTTCGCTCCGTTCATCGAGATCAAGCCGGACGAGTTCAAGCGGGTCACGGAGGTCGCCTACCTCGGGTTCGTGTACGGCACCTACGCGGCACTGTCGCGGATGGTGCCCCGCGACCGCGGCACGATCGTGCAGGTGGGGTCCGCGCTCGGCTCTCGCAGCATCCCGCTGCAGTCGGCGTACTGCGGCGCCAAGCATGCGATCAACGGGTTCACCTCCTCCATCCGCACCGAGCTGTTGCACGACAACAGCAACGTGCACGTCACAGTCGTGCAGATGCCGGCGGTGAACACCCCGCAGTTCTCCTGGGTGCTGTCCCGGCTGCCCAACCATCCGCAGCCGGTGCCGCCGATCTATCAGCCTGAGGTTGCCGCCGCCGGTGTCGTGTACGCCGCGGATCATCCGCAACGCAAGCAGTACTACGTCGGGGCCTCCACGGTCGGGACGATCTGGGGCAACAAGATCGCGGCGCCGCTGCTGGACGTCTACCTGTCCCGGACCGGGTTCAAGTCCCAGCAGAGCGGCGAGAAGGTCGGGCCCAACCGACCGAACAATCTGTGGGAGCCGGTCGACGGTGACGGCGGGCACGACCACGGGGCGCACGGAGTGTTCGATGGCCAGGCTCACAGTCACAGCCCGCAACTGTGGTGTTCTCATCACGCTCGCGAAATCGGCGCCGGAACTGCAGCCGGGCTCGGCGCTCTGGTAGCCGGGGTTGCGTGGCTGCGTCGCCGGTGAGCCGCTCCCCGAGTCAAGTTCGGACCACGCGTTGCGAGAAGCGACTCGCTGCCTCCTTGTGTCACAGTCTGCGCGCAGCGATCCGCTCGACGATGCCCAACTTGGAGCGTTCGAGCTTCTCTACCTCGAAATCCTCTCTCCTAAGGTGGCCGAGTGGCTCCCGAAGCAAGTGGTCGCCGGAGAACCTGTTTGCGATTGGCTCGAGCAGCTGCTGCACGGCTCGCACACTGCGTAGGGGGCTTGCTACGTGCTCGAGAAGGAGCAGCCGGCCACCGGGGCGCAGCACGCGCCACGTCTCTGATACCGTCGCGCGCTCGTTCGGGATGCTGCACAGCGCCAGGGTGATGACGACGCAGTCAAATGACTCGTCTTCGAACGGCAGCTGCTGCGCATCGCCCAGCCTGAGTTCCACCGCTCGCTCGAGCTGTTCGGCTCTTTGCGTCGCGATGGCAAGCATTGCCGGGCTGAGCTCGATTCCGGTGAGGCTGACATGAGCGGGGTAGTAGGGAAGGTTCCGACCGGTGCCGATCGCGATCTCGAGGACGCGGCCGTTCGCCTGTGAGCAAGCCCAGCTACGACCTCCGCCAAACAGGAACTTGTCCCACAAGCGCATCTGAGCGTCGTACCTGCGAGCTTCGCGCTCATAGATGCGCCGGACGCGAGTCGTCTCGGAGTCGAGAGGTATTTCCCCACGCGCAGGGTTCATGCGTTTCCCTTCCTCGTCCTCGAGGGATTCCTGATCGACCCTCGCCGGTCGAAACCTCCGGAGGCGTGATCATGATGTGACCCTCGCCCCGCATTGCCTCCCGGTAGACGAGGCCGTGCGGGCCGCCCCTCTTCTGTGACCCAGGTACTCGACTCCAAGCCTAAGCCCTGATCCTTCTGTTACCCTCATGCATGTGAAGAGATCGATAGCAAATGTCACTCGGCTCGATCGCTGCGAGACGGAGTGCGTCGAG